>JANNZD010000083.1:0-13465 GCA_031410435.1 Betaproteobacteria bacterium
GGCGCCCGGCGTCTATGCGCGGGCATTCATGGAGGGACGCCTGACCGAAGAGCAATTGCTGAGCTTCCGCCAGGAGGTCGACGGCAAGGGTCTGTCGAGCTATCCGCATCCGAAGCTGATGCCCGAGTTCTGGCAGTTCCCCACGGTGTCGATGGGGCTCGGTCCGATCATGGCGATCTACCAGGCGCGCTTCCTGAAATACCTGCATGCCCGCGGCATCGCCGACACCGCCAAGCGCAAGGTCTGGGTGTTCTGCGGCGACGGCGAGATGGACGAGCCCGAGAGCCTGGGCGCGATCGGGCTGGCGGCGCGCGAGAAGCTCGACAACCTGGTCTTCGTCATCAACTGCAACCTGCAGCGGCTGGACGGCCCGGTGCGGGGCAACAGCAAGATCATCCAGGAGCTCGAAGGCGAGTTCCGCGGTTCGGGCTGGAACGTCATCAAGCTGCTGTGGGGCAAGCAGTGGGACGAGTTGCTGGCGCGCGACAAGGACGGCGCGCTGCGCAAGCTGATGATGGACACGCTGGACGGCGACTACCAGGCCTTCAAGGCCAATGACGGCGCCTTCGTTCGCAAGAACTTCTTCGGCCGCGATCCGCGCACGCTCGAGCTGGTCTCCAAGATGAGCGACGACGAGGTCTGGAGCCTGCGCCGCGGCGGCCACGATGCGGGCAAGGTCTACGCCGCTTTCCACGCCGCCAACAGCCACCAGGGCCAGCCGACGCTGCTGCTGGTCAAGACCGTCAAGGGCTACGGCATGGGCCGCGCCGGCGAAGGCAAGAACACCGCGCACCAGACCAAGAAGCTGAGCGACGATGACATCCGCTACTTCCGCGACCGCTTCAACATCCCGATCCCCGACAGCGAGCTGCCGAAGATCCCGTTTTACAAGCCGGCCGACGACACGCCGGAGATGAAGTACCTGCACGAGCGCCGCAAGGCGCTGGGCGGCTACCTGCCGCAGCGCCGGACCAAGGCCGACGAGAGCTTCACGGTGCCGTCGCTGGAAACCTTCAAGGCCGTTCTCGAGCCCACCGCCGAAGGTCGCGAGAACAGCACGACGCAGGCCTACGTGCGCTTCCTGACCCAATTGCTGCGCGACAAGGCGCTGGGCCCGCGGGTGGTGCCGATTCTGGTCGACGAGGCGCGCACCTTCGGCATGGAAGGGCTGTTCCGCCAGATCGGCATCTACAACCCCGAAGGGCAGAAGTACACCCCGGTCGACAAGGACCAGGTGATGTACTACCGCGAAGCGGTGGACGGCCAGATCCTGCAGGAGGGTATCAACGAGGCCGGCGGCGTGTGCAGCTGGATCGCCGCTGCCACCAGCTACAGCACCAACAACCGCATCATGGTGCCGTTCTACATCTACTACTCGATGTTCGGCCTGCAGCGGGTGGGCGACCTGTGCTGGGCAGCCGGCGACATGCAGGCCCGCGGCTTCCTGCTCGGCGGCACCTCGGGCCGCACCACGCTGAACGGCGAGGGCCTGCAGCACGAGGACGGCCACAGCCATGTGCTGGCCGGCACCATCCCCAACTGCGTCAGCTACGACCCGACCTATGCCCACGAGGTGGCGGTGATCCTGCACCATGGCCTCAAACGCATGGTCGAGAAGCAGGACAACGTCTACTACTACATCACGCTGCTGAACGAGAACTACCCGATGCCGGGCCTGACCCAAGGCACCGAGGAGCAGATCATCAAGGGCATGTACCTGCTGCAGGACGCGGTGGCCGACGGCCGGCCGCAGGTCAACCTGCTGGGCTCGGGCACCATCCTGCGCGAGTCGATCGCTGCCAAGGCCCTGCTCGAAGCCGACTGGGGCGTGGCCGCCAAGGTCTGGAGCTGCCCCAGCTTCAACGAGCTGGCCCGCGACGGCCAGGAGGCCGAGCGCCAGAACCTGCTGCACCCCGAGGCCCCGCCCAAGCTGCCCTTCGTGGCCCAGCAGCTGGCCGGCCATGCCGGGCCGGTGGTGTGCTCGACCGACTACATCAAGGTCTATGGCGAGCAGATCCGCGGCTACATGCCGCGCGACGCGCAGGGCCGCAGCCGCAGCTACAAGGTGCTGGGCACCGACGGCTTTGGCCGCAGCGACTTCCGAAGCAAGCTGCGCGAGCACTTCGAGATCAACCGCCACTACATCGTGGTGGCGGCGCTCAAGAGCCTGGCCGACGACGGCGCGCTGCCGCAGGCCAAGGTCAGCGAGGCGATCGCCCAGTACAAGATCAGCATCGACAAGATCAACCCGCTGCACGCCTGATGCACGCCACAAACCCAGACGGAGACACAACATGGCATTGGTAGAAGTCAAGGTCCCGGACATCGGCGACTTCAAGGACGTGGCGGTGATCGAGCTGATGGTCAAGGTGGGCGACACCGTGGCTGTCGATCAGAGCCTGGTGACGGTGGAAAGCGACAAGGCGTCGATGGAGATCCCGTCCAGCCACGCCGGCGTGGTCACCGAGATGAAGGTCGCCATCGGCGACACCGTCAACCAGGGCACGCTGTTGCTGGTGGTCGAAGCCGCTGGTGCAGCGGCACCGGCCCCGGCAGCCCCAGCGGCGGCGGTCGCGGCCAGCACGCCAGCAGCGGCACCGGCGGCCGCCCCGGTGGCTGCAGCGGCGCCCGCCGCCACCGGCCTGATCGAGGTGTTCGTGCCTGACATCGGCGATTTCGACGAAGTGGCCGTCATCGAGGTGATGGTCAAGCCCGGCGACATGATCAAGGTCGAGCAGAGCCTGATCACGGTGGAGAGCGACAAGGCCTCGATGGAGATCCCGTCCAGCCATGCCGGCGTGGTCAAGGACGTCAAGGTCAAGTTGGGCGACAAGGTGGCCAGGGGCTCACTGGTGGTGGTGCTGGAAGGGGTGGTCGGCGCGTCAGCGCCCGCTGCTGCGCCGGCCCCTGCTGCCACGGCCCCAGCTGTTGCGGCCTCAGCTGCTGCAGCGGCACCCGCCACGGCAGCCCCTGCGGCGGCCGCCGCACCGGCCGCCGCCAGCATGGCCGTGGCCGCCGTGCCGGCTCATAACCCGACCGCGCCCAAGTCCGGCCTGCCACATGCGTCGCCCTCGATCCGCCGGCTGGCGCGCGAGCTGGGCGTGCCGCTGGCCGAGGTGGCCGGCAGTGGCCCCAAGGGCCGCATCACGCAGTCCGATGTGCAGGGCTTCGTCAAGGGCGTGATGGCCGGCGCGGTGCAGACCGCAGCGCAGAAGGCCAAGGCGCCGGCCGCGGCGGGCGGCGGGGGCGACACCTTCCCGGGCCTGCTGGCCTGGCCCAAGGTCGACTTCGCCAAGTTCGGGCCCGTCGAGCGCAAGGACCTGTCGCGCATCCAGAAGATCAGCGGCGCCAACCTGCACCGCAACTGGGTGATCATCCCGCATGTCACCAACCACGACGATGCCGACATCACCGAGCTCGAAGCCTTCCGGGTCCAGCTGAACAAGGAGAACGAGAAGTCGGGCGTCAAGGTGACGATGTTGGCCTTCATGATCAAGGCGGCGGTGGCGGCCTTGAAAAAGTTCCCGCAGTTCAACGCCAGCCTGGACGGTGAGCAGCTGGTGCTGAAGAACTACTTCCACATCGGTTTCGCGGCCGACACGCCCAATGGCCTGGTGGTGCCGGTGATCAAGGACGCAGACAAGAAGGGCGTCTACCAGATCAGCACCGAGATGGGCGAGCTGGCCAAGAAGGCCCGCGATGGCAAGCTCGGCCCGGCCGACATGTCGGGCGGCTGCTTCTCGATCAGCAGCCTGGGCGGCATTGGCGGGCGTTACTTCACGCCCATCATCAACGCCCCCGAGGTTTCCATCATGGGCGTGTGCAAGAGCAGCATCGAGCCGCGCTGGGACGGCAAGCAGTTCGCGCCGCGGCTGATCCTGCCGCTGAGCCTGAGCTGGGACCACCGGGTGATCGACGGTGCGGCCGCCGCCCGCTTCAATGTGTACTTCGCCGGCCTGCTGGCCGACTTCCGGCGCATCCTGCTGTGAAGACCGCCCCCCTCCTGAACAAGCCCCAAGACAAGCGGAGACAAGCATGGCGCTGATCGATGTGAGCGTGCCCGACATTGGCGACTTCAAGGACGTCGCGGTGATCGAGATCCTGGTCAAGCCCGGTGACACCGTGGTGGCCGAACAGAGCCTGATCACGGTGGAGAGCGACAAGGCCTCGATGGAGATCCCCTGCAGCCATGCCGGCGTGGTCAAGGAAATCAAGATCGCCCTGGGCGACAAAGTCAACCAAGGGACGGTGCTGCTGTCGCTGGAGGCGGCTGGCGCTGCGGCTGCTCCGGCTGCTGCAGCGGCGCCAGCGCCAGCGGTGGCCGCCGCGCCCGTCGCCGCTGCGGCGGCTCCACAGCCTGCCAGCTACGCCGGCGGCGCCGACCTGGAATGCGACCTGCTGGTGCTGGGCGCCGGCCCGGGTGGCTATTCGGCCGCCTTCCGCGCCGCCGACCTGGGCCTGAAGACCGTGATCGTCGAGCGCTACGCCACGCTGGGCGGAGTCTGCCTGAACGTCGGCTGCATCCCCAGCAAGGCCTTGTTGCACGTGGCCAGCGTGATGGACGAGGTCAAGCACTTTGCATCGCTGGGCGTGACCTTTGCCGAACCCACGCTGGACCTGCCCAAGCTGCTGGGCCACAAGAACAAGGTGGTGGGCAAGCTCACCGGCGGCCTGGCAGCGATGGCCAAGATGCGCAAGGTCACGGTCGTGCGGGGTTATGGCAGCTTTGCCGACCCGCACCATGTGACGGTCGAGGAGACCGGCGGCGACGCGCAAGCCAGGACCGGCAAGACCCAGACCATCAAGTTCAAGCAATGCATCATCGCCGCCGGCTCGCAGGCGGTGCGCCTGCCCTTTTTGCCCGATGACGAACGCATCGTTGATTCCACCGGTGCGCTGCAGTTGCGCAGTGCGCCCAAGAAGATGCTGGTGGTGGGCGGCGGCATCATCGGCCTGGAGATGGGCACGGTGTATTCCACGCTGGGCGCCCGGCTCGACGTGGTGGAGATGCTCGACGGCCTGATGCAGGGCGCCGACCGCGACCTGGTCAAGGTCTGGCAGAAGCTGAACGCGCCGCGCTTCGACCGCATCTTGCTCAAGACCAAGACGGTGGCGGCCGAGGCCACGGCTGAGGGCATCCGGGTGAAGTTCGAGGGCCTGGACGGCACGCAGAGCGAGGGCATGTACGACCTGGTGCTGCAGGCCGTGGGCCGCACGCCCAACGGCAAGAAGATTCGGGCTGAGGCGGCCGGCGTGGCCGTCACCGACCGCGGCTTCATCCCGGTGGACCTGCAGATGCGCACCAACGTGCCGCATATCTTCGCCATCGGCGACCTGGTGGGCCAGCCGATGCTGGCGCACAAGGCGGTGCACGAGGCGCATGTAGCGGCTGAAGTGGCGGCCGGCGAAGTACTGGACGACGCAAGCTTGCGTCGGGCCCAGTTCGATGCCCGCGTGATCCCCAGCGTGGCCTACACCGACCCCGAGGTGGCCTGGGTCGGCCTGACCGAGGACGAGGCCAAGGCCCGCGGCATCAAGGTCAAGAAGGGCCTGTTCCCGTGGACCGCATCGGGCCGGGCAATCGCCAACGGCCGCGACGAAGGCTTCACCAAGCTGCTGTTCGACGACTCGCCCGAAGCCCATGGCCACGGCAAGATCCTGGGCGGTGGCATCGTCGGCACCCATGCCGGCGACATGATCGGCGAGGTGGCCCTGGCCATCGAGATGGGCGCCGACGCGGTGGACATCGGCAAGACCATCCACCCGCACCCCACGCTGGGCGAGAGCATCGGCATGGCAGCCGAGGTGGCCCACGGCAGCTGCACCGACCTGCCGCCTATGAAACGCTGACCGCCAGGGCCCTGCGGGCGCCGGCAGGCTCAAGTCTGCCGGGTGCGGGCCGAAATCCGTGGCAGGTGCCATCCCCTTGGGTGGTCCGCCACGGCCCGCCATGTCCGCCCTGCTCAGCGACCACTCCCTTGTCAGCCCGACCGCCCTGCGGTTGGCCTTCAAACCCAGCCTGGCCCTGTGGCTGGCGGCGGCATTGCTGGCCTTGTTGACGGCAGCCGCCGGTCACCAGGCGGCGGCCCAGGCCGCCCAGGTGCACCACGCCCGGATGGCCGACCAGCTGGCCGACGCCGTGCTCGGCGCACGCCCGGCGGTGGCCGAACTGCAGCCCTTGCTGGCGGCCTGGGCGCTAGATCAGCAGCCGGCGTCGGTGCGCATCAGTGACCCCCAGGGCCGGCCACTGGCCAGCCTGGCCAGCGCGCCGGGAGCCAGCCGCTGGATCCCTGGGTACCTGATGCCCACCCTGGCGGCGCTGCATGCACCGGTGGACCGCGCCATCCAGTTCGATGGTCAGACCTGGCACGTGCAGGCGGCGGCGCGCATCGATGCGCTGCTGGATGCCAGCCTGCTGCCTACCGGCCTGGGCATGGCCGCCATCCTGTTGCTGGCGGCCGTGGCCCAAGGCCTGCTCTGGCAAGCGCGCCAGCGCCTGGACCAGGCCGTGGCTCTCAGCCTGCAGCGCCTGCAAACCGAGGCCGACCTGCCGGCCGAGCCGGGCGGCGCCTTGCCCGCGCAGCCAGCGCCTGCGCCAGCGCCACCCTCCGCCGAGGCCCGGCAACTGCAGGCGCTGAGCGACGGGCTGGGCCTGGCCCTGCAGCGCCAGCGCCAGTTGATGCAGGCGCAGGGCGAGCAACTGGAGCATCTGCGCACCCAGGCCTACAGCGACGCCCTGACCGGCCTGCCCAACCGGCGCCACTTTCTGGCCACGCTGGACGCACTGCTTGGGGGCGACGCAGCGCCGGCGGCGTCCGGCCTGGTCTTGCTCAGGCTGCGCGACCTGCAGGGCATGAACCAGCGCCTGGGCCACAGCGCCACCGACAACGTGCTGCAGGCCCTGGGCCAGGCCCTGCTGAGCTACCCCCAGCGCATGGAAAGCTGCCTGGTTGGCCGGCTCAATGGGGCCGATTTCGCCTTGTGGCTGCCCACCGGCGGCCTGGCCGCAGAGACCGCGTCGTCCTTGCTGCAGGCCCTGCGCCTGCCGCTGTGCGCCATCGATCCGGGCACCAGCGTGGCAGCCGGGGTGCTGGAAATGCCGTCGCCCCTGCCCGCCCACCAGGCACTGGCGCTGGCCGATGCGGCGCTGGCCCGGGCTGAATCGCAGGGCGGCTTCAAGATGGTGGCGGCGCTGGACGACAGCGCCGACGACAACGCCTTGCCGCAGGGGCATGGGGCCTGGCAGCGGCGCATCGCCCGGGCATTGGTGTCGGGGCGGGTGGCGCTGGGGGCCTTCCCGGTGCGCACCGCCGATGGCCGCCAGCTGCACCTGGATTGCCCGCTGCGCGTGGCCCTGACCGCCGACGGGCCATTGGAACCGGCGTCGCGCTGGCTGTCCCAGGCCATCCGCAGCCGCTTGTGCGCAGCGGTGGACGACAAGTCGCTGCAATTGGCGCTGGCCGCCATCGCCCAGGACGGCCAGGCACGCTGCGTCAACATGGCGGCGCAGTCGGTGAGCGACCCTGAATTCATCGCCGCCGTGACGCGCCGGCTGGAGGCCCAGCCCGACGCTGCATGCCGCTTGTGGCTGGACCTGCCCGAGCTGCTGGCATTGGAGCGGCCGGCGCTGGTGCGCGAGTTGTCGCGCCGCTGGCGGCCACTGGGTGTGATGCTGGCGCTGGAGCACGCCGGCGAACTGCTGCCCCGTCTGCCCCGGCTGATGGACCTGGGCCTGGACTGCGTGCGCATCGACAGCCGCTTCGTCAATGGCCTGCAGGGCCCGGACGCCGACCCCGCCCGGCGCTACCTCAAGGGCCTGGTGCGCCTGGTGCAGAGCGTGGGCCTGCAGGCCAGCGCCGAGGGCGTGCGCTCGGCCGACGATCTGGCGGTGCTGTGGCGCCTGGGTTTCGACTCGGCTACCGGGCCGGCGCTGGCCGAGGAAGCGGTGCTGGCCAGCGCCTGAGCCGGCCAGGCAGGCGCGCCGCCGGCAGCGATCGGCCGCTCAGCCGATGTCCGAGATCTGCAGCGGGTAGGCGCCCAGCTTGCGGCAGGCGAAATAGTGCTTGAGCGTCTCGCGCACGGTGCGGAAGGCGATCTCGTCCCAAGGGATCTCATGCTCGTGGAACAGGCGTGCCTCCAGCGTCTCGCTGCCTGGGTCCAGCCCGGTGTCGAGCATGCGGGCCAGGTAGAACAGGTGCACCTGGCCCACCCGCACCACGTTCATCAGCGTGAACAGGCTTTGCATTTCGACATGGGCGCCGGCTTCTTCCACCGTTTCGCGCAAGGCGCCTTGCTCGACCGTTTCACCCAGCTCCATGAAGCCGGCCGGCAGGGTCCAGAAGCCATAGCGGGGCTCGATGGCGCGTTTGCACAGCAAGACCTGCTCGCCCCACACCGGCACCGTGCCCACCACATTGAGCGGGTTCTCGTAGTGGACCGTGGCGCAGGCCGGGCAGACCGCCCGGTCGCGGTTGTCGTCATCCGGAGTGCGGTAGTCCACGGCGGCGCCGCAGTGACGGCAGTGCTTGATACGGTGCATCTCGATCATTGGCAAAAGTGTAGCGGGGCGCATGGCATCATCCTGCAGGCTCTGCCTTGCAACCCCACAAGTGCCACCCCCAACCTACGCCAGAGACGCCTCGCCATGAACCTCGTGCTCACCCCCGCCGCCCCCGCCACCGTGCCCGTGCTGGGCGGTGGTGACTTTCCCGTGCGGCGCATCTATTGCGTGGGGCGCAACTATGCCGAGCATGCCCAGGAGATGGGCTTCACCGGCCGCGAGCCGCCTTTCTTCTTTCTCAAGCCTGCCGATGCGGTGCTGCCGGTGGCCGATGGCCAGACCGGCCAGATGGCCTACCCGCCGCTGACCAGCAACCTGCACCACGAGGTGGAACTGGTGGTGGCCATCGGGGTGGGCGGGCGCGACATCGCGGTGGCCGACGCGGCGGGCCATATCTGGGGCTATGCCATCGGTCTGGACATGACCCGGCGCGACCTGCAGAACGACATGAAGAAGCAGGGCCGGCCCTGGTGCATCGGCAAGGCCTTTGACGAATCGGCGCCCATCGGCCCCATCCATCCCATCGCCAGCACCGGCGAGCTGACCCGGGGCGCGATCGACATCACCGTCAACGGCGTGCTGCGCCAGCGCGGTGACCTGGGCGATCTGATCTGGAGCGTGGCCGAGACCCTCTCCACCCTGAGCCAGGCCTGGGCCCTGCAGCCGGGCGACCTGATCTTCACCGGCACGCCGGCCGGCGTGGCCGCGGTGCTGCCGGGCGACCTGATGGAGGCCCGCATCGCCGGCCTGGGCAGCCTGCGGGTGCAGGTGAAATAGGCCGCGCCCGGCGCCCGGTCCAACCCCCAGACAGGAGCCCGCGCCATGCAGCTCTACAACTACTTCCGTTCGTCGGCCTCCTACCGGGTGCGCATCGCGCTGGCCCTCAAGGGCCTGGACTACGACTACCTGCCGGTGCATCTGGTGCGCAAGGAGCATCTGGCGGAGTCCTATGCGGCGGTGTCAGCCTCGCGCCTGGTGCCCTTGCTCAAGGACGGCGACGCCTGGCTGACCCAGTCGCTGGCCATCATCGAGTACCTGGACGAGGCCCACCCCCTGCCACCGCTGCTGCCGGCCGACCCGCTGGGCCGGGCCCGGGTGCGGGCGCTGGCCCAGGACATTGCCTGCGAGATCCACCCGCTCAACAACCTGCGGGTGCTGCGTTTCCTGGTGCATGACCTGAAGGTCAGCGAAGACGACAAGAACCGCTGGTACCGCCATTGGGTGGAAACCGGCCTGGAGGTGGTGGAGCGCCAGCTTGCCGCCCAGCCCGGGCGCTTCTGCCATGGCGATACGCCGACCCTGGCCGATTGCACCCTGGTGCCGCAAATCTTCAATGCGCAGCGTTTCGAATGCCGCACCGGGCATGTGCCACAGGTGATGCGGGTGTTCGAGGCCTGCATGCAACTGGACGCATTCAGCAAGACCCAGCCGTCGGCCTGTCCGGATGCCGGCTGAGTCAGCGGCAAGGCCCGACTTGCTGCCGTGGGCGCTGCGGCCGGACTGGCCGGCGCCGCTGGGTATCAGCGCCCTGATGAGCACGCGCCAGGGGGGCGTCAGCGCAGCACCCTTCGCCAGCCTGAATCTGCGCCCGTCCGGCTTGCACGGCGACGCGCTGGACGCGCCGGCGGCGGTGCTGGAGAACCAGCGCCGATTTGCGGCCGCACTGGGGGCGCGGCCGGTCTGGCTGGATCAGGTGCATGGCAGCGCGGTGGTCCGGCTCGACGCCGCGACCGCCGGCGACGCGCTGCCGCTGGCCGATGCCAGCATCTGCACCGAGATCGGCGTCGCCTGCGCGGTCTTGGTGGCCGATTGCCTGCCGGTGCTGCTGTGCACCGACGATGGCAGCGGTGTGGGCGCGGCCCATGCCGGCTGGCGCGGTCTGGCCGCCGGCGTGCTGGACCACAGCGTGGCGGCACTCTGCCAGGCCACCACACGGGCGCCGGGCCAGCTGCTGGCCTGGCTGGGCCCCTGCATCGGCCCTACCGCCTTCGAGGTGGGCGAGGACGTGCTGCGGGCCTTCGGCGCCGACCCGCAAGCGCCCGACCCGGCGCTGTTCCTGCCCCGGCAGCGCGCCGACGGCAGCCCGGGCTGGCGGGCCAATCTGCCGGCCCTGGCGCGGCGGCGCCTGGTTGCACTGGGCCTGCGGCAGATCAGCGGCGGCGCCTGGTGCACCGTCGGCGACGCCTCACGGTTTTTCTCGTTTCGGCGCGATCGGCGCACCGGCCGGCTCGCTGCCGCCATCGCGCGCATGTTCTGAGGCCTGCCGCGCGCGCCGCCGCGCCGGCGTGCCCATCACATAGAGCACGATGCTCAACGGCAGCGCGCCGTAAAGCAGCAGGGTGAAAAAAGCCCCCAGCATGCTGCCCTGGGTCGACCCCGCTTCGGCGGCAGCCATCAGCAGCACCACGAATATCCAGGCCACAGCGACGATGTGCATTTCAGATGGCGGTACGCAATATCACTTATTGAAAAAAGCAGTCATACTAGGGTAAGCTAGTAGCGGTACAACGTGAACCTTTGTACAGCATCGCACAAGCCGCCGCAGCGCATGCCGAAATCCCCGCTGGCGGACCCGGAGACACCGATGACCAAGAAGACGCTTCCCGACCTGGCTGAGCTGAGCCAGACCGCCCAGGCCAATGCCCAGGCCATGAGCACCGCCATGGGCGACATGGTCAAGACCCTGCAGAGCACCAGCCTGCCGATGGGTGCTCTGGCCCAGTTGCAACAAAGCTATGTCAGCGAGGCAGCGGCCCTGTGGAACAACGCGCTCAGCGGCCTGGCGCAGGGCGGCAAGCCGGCCGCAGCGCTGGCTGACAAACGCTTTGCGGCCCAGGCCTGGAGCCAGAACCCAGCCGCAGCGATGGCCGCCCAGGCCTACCTGCTCAACGCCCGCACCCTGATGCAGATGGCCGAGAGCGTGCAAGCCGACCCCAAGACCAAGGCCAAGATCCGCTTTGCGGTGCAGCAGTGGGTGGACGCGGCCAGCCCGGCCAACTTCCTGGCCACCAATGCCGAGGCCCTGGCCAAGGCGGTGGAGACGCGCGGCGAAAGCATCGGCAAGGGCATGCAGCTGCTGCTCAAGGACATCGAGCAGGGCAAGATGTCGCAGACCGACGAGAGCGTGTTCGAGGTCGGTCGCAATGTCGCCACCAGCGAAGGCGCGGTGGTCTTCGAGAACGAATTGTTCCAGCTGATCGAGTACAAGCCGCTCAGCGCCAAGGTGCATGAGCGGCCGATGCTGTTCATCCCGCCCTGCATCAACAAGTACTACATCCTCGACCTGCAGCCCGAGAACTCGGTGATCCGCTACACCGTCGAGCAGGGCCACCGGGTCTTCGTCGTCAGCTGGCGCAACCCGGACGAAAGCCTGGCCGCCAAGACCTGGGACGACTACATCGAGCAGGGCCCGATCGCTGCCATCCGCGAGGTGCAGGACATCAGCGGTGCGGCCACCATCAACACCCTTGGCTTCTGCGTCGGTGGCACCATCCTGAGCACCGCGCTGGCAGTGCTGGCCGCCGGGGGCGAGCAGCCGGCGGCGTCGATGACCCTGCTGACCACGCTGCTGGATTTCAGCGACACCGGCATCCTGGACGTGTTCGTCGACGAGGCCTCGGTCAAGCTGCGCGACATGACCCTGGGCCTGGACGCGCCCAAGGGCCCCGGCCTGCTCAAGGGCAGCGAGCTGGCCACCACCTTCAGCTTCCTGCGGCCCAATGACCTGGTCTGGAACTATGTGGTGGGCAACTACCTGAAGGGCGAGGCCCCGCCACCCTTCGACCTGCTGTACTGGAATGGTGACTCCACCAACCTGCCCGGGCCGATGTACTGCTGGTACCTGCGCCACACCTACCTGGACAACGCGCTCAAGGTGCCGGGCAAGCTGACGGTCTGCGGCGAGCAGCTCGACCTGGGCAAGATCACCTGCCCGGTGTTCATCTACGGCTCGCGCGAAGACCATATCGTGCCCTGGAACGCCGCCTACCTGTCCGCCGGCGTGCTGTCGGGCAGCAAGGACAAGACCTTCGTGCTGGGGGCCTCAGGCCATATCGCCGGTGTGATCAACCCGGCCGCCAAGAACAAGCGCAGCCATTGGGTGAACGCCAAGCTGCCGGCCAAGGCCGAGGACTGGTTCAAGACCGCCACCGAGCAGCCCGGCAGCTGGTGGCCGGTGTGGGCCGAGTGGCTGGGCCGCCAGGGCGGCAAGGCCGTGGCCGCGCCCAAGACCTATGGCAACCGCAGTCACCCGGTGATCGAACCGGCACCGGGCCGCTACGTGAAGCAGAAGGCTTAAGCTTCGCCCCGGATATCTTTTCTTTCAGGAGACCATTCATGAGCACCGATATCGTCATCGTCGCCGCCGCGCGCACCGCCGTGGGCAAGTTTGGCGGCACCCTGGCCAAAACCGCCGCGCCCGAGCTGGGCGCCACCGTCATCAAAGCCCTGCTCGAGCGCAGCGGCCTGAGCGGCGCGCAGATCAGCGAAGTGATCCTGGGCCAGGTGCTGACCGCCGGCTCGGGCCAGAACGCCGCCCGCCAGGCCGTGGTCAAGAGCGGCCTGCCGCTGGAAGTGCCGGCCTTCACGATCAACAAGGTCTGCGGCTCGGGCCTGAAGGCGGTGATGCTGGCGGCCCAGGCCATCCGTGACGGCGACAGCGAGATCGTCATCGCCGGCGGCCAGGAGAACATGAGCATGGCCCCCCACGTGCTGCCGGGCAGCCGCGACGGCCAGCGCATGGGCGACTGGAAGCTGATCGACACCATGATCACCGACGGCCTGTGGGATGTGTACAACCAGTACCACATGGGCATCACCGCCGAGAACGTGGCCAAGCAGTACGGCATCAGCCGCGAGGCGCAGGACGCGCTGGCCCTGGGCAGCCAGATGAAGGCCGCCGCCGCG
>JANNZD010000084.1:0-7306 GCA_031410435.1 Betaproteobacteria bacterium
GTGCTGCTGCGGGTGCTGGTGGGCATCACGCTGTTTGCCGCGGCCTATATGGCCGAGATCGTGCGCGGCGGCCTGCAGGCCATCCCCAAGGGCCAGCAAGAGGCGGCCGACACCCTGGGCCTGAGCTACTGGCAGGCCCAGCGCAAGATCATCCTGCCGCAGGCCCTGGCGCTGGTGGTGCCGGGGATCATGAACAACTTCATCTCGATCTTCAAGGACACCTCGCTGGTGACCATCGTCAGCCTCTACGAGCTGACCGGTGCGATGAGCCTGGCGCTCAACAGCGACAGCAACTGGCGGCCGTTCAAGATCGAGGCCTACCTGTTCATCGCCGCGATCTACTTCGCCTTCTGCTTCTCGATGTCGCGCTACAGCCTGTGGATCGAAAAGCAGTTGTCGCTGAGCAAGAACCGCTGACCTCCAGGAAAACGAACAAACATGACTGAAGCGATCATCACCTTCGAGAAGGTCAACAAGTGGTACGGCAACAATTTCCATGTGCTGCGCGACATCGACCTGAGCGTGGCCAAGGGTGAGCGCATCGTCATCTGCGGCCCCTCGGGCTCGGGCAAGTCCACGCTGATCCGCTGCATCAATCGGCTGGAGGAGCACCAGCAAGGCACGCTGCGGGTCGACGGGGTCGAGCTCAGCGACGACGTCAAGGCCATCGACGCCATCCGCAAGCAGGTGGGCATGGTGTTCCAGCAGTTCAACCTCTTTCCGCACCTGACGGTGCTGGAAAACCTGACGCTGGCGCCGATGTGGGTGGGCAAGCTGCCCAAGCGCGAGGCCGAAGAGCGCGCCATGGTCCAGCTCAAGCGCGTGCGCATTGCCGAGCAGGCCGCCAAATTCCCCTTGCAGCTCTCGGGCGGCCAGCAGCAGCGGGTGGCGATCGCCCGCGCGCTGTGCCTGACCCCCAAGATCATGCTGTTCGACGAGCCCACCTCGGCGCTCGACCTCGAGATGATCAAGGAGGTGCTGGACGTGATGATCGAGCTGGCCGAGGGCGGCATCACCATGCTGTGCGTCACCCACGAGATGGGCTTTGCCAAGGCGGTGGCCAACCGGGTGATCTTCATGGACCAGGGCCAGATCGTCGAGCAGAACGAGCCGCATGCCTTCTTCGACAACCCGCAGAGCGACCGCACCAAGGACTTCCTGTCCAAGATCCTGGGCCATTGAGCGCCTCGGCAGCACTTCAGGCGCCCACAGCCCCCTGACGCAGGAATTCCCACAGGGCCTGGGCCTCGGCCTTGGCATGTCGGGCGCCGGCCGGGCGCTCGCGGTAGATGCGCACCTCCATCGTCAGCTCGCCCACGCCAGGTGGCGCGGCAGCCACCAGCCGGCCGCTGCGCAGCTCCTGCCGCACCGAGCTGGCCGGTAGAAAGGCCAGGCCGTGGCCTTCCAGAGCCATTGCCTTCAGGCCCTCGGCCATGTCGGTCTCGTAGGTGGTTTCAAGCGCCGGCGCCACGGGCATCTGGCGCACGATTTGCTCGACCATGTGGCTCATGTAGGCGCCGGCGGCATAGGCCAGCAGCGGCACCGGCGCCGGCCCGGCCCCCAGGCGGAACAGCGGCTTGCCGTCGCCGTCAGCCTTGGCATAGGCCGCCAGGGTCTCGTGGCCCAGCGACAACATCTCATAGCGATCCGGGCTGAGCTGCAAAGGCTGTGAGGCATGGTGGTAGGCGATCAGCAGGTCGCAGCCGCCTTCGGTCAGGCGCAGCACGGCGTCGTGCACATTCAGCGCGATCAGGCGGGTCTTGACCCCGACAAAGCGGCTGCGCAGCGCCATCAGCCAGTGCGGGAAGAAGGTGAAAGCCAGGGTATGGGGGATGGCGAACTCGATCACATCCTGACCACTGGCGCGGTGCGACCGCATCAGGTTGCGGGCCGACTGCAAGGCCACCAGGATTTCCAGCGCCTGGGCATGCAGGGTTTCACCGGCCGGCGTCAGCCGAGTGGGGTAGGACGAGCGGTCCACCAGGTCGACCCCGGCCCAAGCCTCGAGCGCCTGGATACGCCGCGAAAAGGCCGGCTGGGTCACATGGCGCAGCTGCGCCGACCGCGAAAAGCTGCGGGTCTCAGCCAGGCTGACAAAGTCTTCAAGCCATTTGGTCTCCACCGACCCAGTCTAATAGACCGAAATGCCCCACCATTCAAGGGGACTGGCACGGTATTTGCTGCTTTACCCCCCCTGAACGAAGGGCCCCGTGAACTGTTGCCGTTCACGGGCCTTCGGTACAGTCAACTCTATTCCGACCGCATTGAACTTTTATCAGTTCGGCGGCCCCCCCTAGCAATGCCCCAGCCGGTAAAAAAACCATGTCCAAGACCTTCAAATCGCTCGGCGCCGCGCTGCTCGCCCTGGGTCTGATGACCTGCGAAGCGCAAGCTGCGGCCGTCACCATCGATTTCGACGAGAGCGGCATTGCCCTGGGTGACCAGATCACGAACCAGTTCGCTGGCTTCGGTCTGTCGTTTTCCGGCGACAACAAGGTGGTCCGCAACGAAAACGACGCGCCCCCGGGCGATCCCAACGGCGTGATGCGGCCGGTAAGCCCGCTGGGCTCTTCGCCCAGCTTCCTGGCCGGTTATGGCTCGGTTATCGAGATCAGCGTGCTCCCGCATTTCACCCTGAGCTCCATGACCTTGTCTTACGCCGCCAGCCCCAGCCCGTTCGGGATCAGCTACTTTGATCGCAATGGAAGCGAGCACGCCGCGGTGGCCGTGAGCAACACCGGTACCAATTTCGATTGGAACTACAACGTGGTCGTATCCCTGCCCAGCGTCTCGCGCATCCGCTTCAATTCGACCCAGAACCAGAACGTCGACTTCTTCATCGACAACCTGCGCTTCAATATCGCCAGCACCAGCCAGACGCCCGAGCCGGCGGTGCTGGGCCTGGTGGCGCTGGCCTTGGCCGGGGTGGCGCTCAGCCGCCGGCGTTCGCGCTGAGTTGCTGGCCACCCGGTAAATCGGTGGCACAGCCCGAACCAGCCGGCCCCGCGCCGGCTTTTTCAATGCCCGATCAGCCCGCGCTGGGCGCCAGGTGGGCCAGGGTGTCCGTCAAATCGTCGCCCTGCCCGGCTTCGTCGCCCGATTGCTGCAACCGCCACATCTCGGCATAGCGCCCACCCAGGGCCAGCAGATCGGCATGGCTGCCGCGCTCGGCCACCCGGCCGGCGTCCAGCACCACGATCTCATGCGCGTCGGCCACGGTGGACAGGCGGTGGGCGATCACCAGCGCCGTCTTGCCCTGGGCCGCGCTCTTGAGCTCAGCCTGGATGGCGCGCTCGTTGGCCGAGTCCAGCGCCGAGGTGGCCTCGTCGAAGATCAGCACCGGCGGGTTCTTCAGCAGCGTGCGGGCGATCGCCACCCGCTGCTTTTCGCCGCCCGAGAGCTTCAAGCCCCGCTCGCCCACCATCGTGGCATAGCCCTTGGGCGTGCCGGCGATGAAATCGTGGATGTGCGCGGCGCGCGCGGCGGCCTCCACCTCGGCCTCACTGGCGCCATGGCGGCCATAGCCGATGTTGTAGCCCACGCTGTCGTTGAACAGCACGGTGTCCTGCGGCACGATGCCGATGGCCCGGCGCAGGGAGGCCTGGGTGACCTGCCGGATGTCCTGGCCGTCAATGGTGATGCGCCCGCCGGTCACGTCATAGAACCGGTACAGCAGCCGCGCCAGCGTGCTCTTGCCGGCGCCCGAGGCCCCCACCACCGCCACCGTCTTGCCGGCCGGGATCTCGAAGCTCACGCCATGCAGGATGGGCCGCGCGAGCCTGGGCTCGCCTTCGGCTCGGTCGTAGGCGAAGCTGACATTCTCGAAACGCACCGCACCCTGCGGCACCGCCAGCGCCGGCGCACCGGGCGCGTCGGCCACCTCGCGCTCGCGCTCGAGCAGCACGAACATGCGGTCCAGGTCGGTCAGGCTTTGCTTGACCTCGCGATACAGCACCCCCAGGAAGTTCAGCGGGATGTAGAGCTGGATCAGGAAGGCATTGACCATCACCAGGTCGCCCAGGGTCAGGCGGCCCTCCACCACCCCCTGGGTGGCACGCCAAAGCATTGCTACCAGGCTGGTGGCGATGATCAGCTGCTGGCCGGTGTTGAGCAGCGACAAGGTGGTCTGGCTCTTGCCCTGGGCCCGGCGGAAGGCTTCCAGCCCGGCGTTGTAGCGCTCGGCCTCGAAGGCCTCGTTGTTGAAGTACTTGACGGTCTCGTAGTTCAGCAGCGCGTCGATGGCCCGGGTGTGGGCCTTGGAATCCAGCTCGTTCATCTCGCGCCGGAAGCGCGAGCGCCACTCGGTCACTGTCACCGTGAAGGTGATATAGACGGCCAGTGCCGAGAGCGTGATCCAGACATAGCCCATGTCGAAACGCCAGCCCAGCACACCGAGCACCAGCACCACCTCCACCAGCGTGGGCAAGATGGTGTAGAGCGAGTAGGACACCAGCGACTGCAGCGCGCGCGTGCCACGCTCGATGTCGCGCGACAGGCCGCCGGTCTGACGCTCCAGGTGGAAGCGCAGGCTCAGCGCATGCAGATGGTTGAAGACTTCCAGCGCGATCTGCTTGGACGCGCCGAAGGACACCTTGGCGAACACCAGCTCGCGCAGCTCGGTGAACAGGCTGGTGGACAGGCGCAGCCCGGCATAGGCCAGCAGCAGCCCGGCCGGCACCACCAGCAAGGCGCGCGCATCGCCGGGCTTGAGATCCAGCGCATCGACCAGGTGCTTGAGCAGCACCGGCACGCTGACATTGGCCACCTTGGCCAGCACCATCAAGCCCAGTGCCAGCCCCACCCGCCAGCGGTATTGCCACAGGTAGGGCAGCAGCCGGCCCAAGGTCTGCCAATCGGACCGGGGCAGGCCCGGCGCGGTGGCATTGGCAACGGGCAGGCTGGCGGACGAATGGCGCATGGGGTCGTATCGGGCCACTGGGGCCGCAAGGGAAGGGGTACGGGGGGCGGTCAGGCCTGGCCGGCAGCGGGGCGCATGAAAGAATGGCCGGCTGCAAACCCGTTACAGGTGAAGGCGATGACCGACTCTGCAAGCCCCTCTGCTTCGCCAACCCCGCACCGCCCCCTGACCGGACCCCTGAGTTTGCCCGACGGCAGCGAGCTGGTGCTGCGGGTGATGCCGCTGCCGGCCGACGTCAACGGCAATGGCGACATCTTCGGCGGCTGGCTGATGGCGCAGATGGACCTGGCCGGCGCGGTGCTGCCGTCGCGCATCGCCAAGGGCCGCATCGCCACCGTGGCGGTGAACGAGTTCATCTTCAAGCAGCCGGTGTCGGTGGGCGACCTGGTCAGCTTCTATGCCCGGGTGGTGCGGGTGGGCACCACCTCGATCACCGTGCATGTGGAGGTGTTTGCCGAGCGCAACCCGGCCAATCTGCAGACGGTCAAGGTGACCGAGGCCAACCTGACCTATGTCGCCATCGACGTCCAGGGCAAGCCGCGGCCGGTGCCCAAGGATTGAGTTGGTGGCCGCGTGATGCGGCCGGCACCCATCAAAACTTGCTGAAATCCGGCTTGCGCTTCTGGAAGAAGGCCTGGAAGGCCTCCATCGCTTCGGGGCTGCGCAGGCGCTGACGGAACAGTTCACCTTCGCCCACCATCACCTGCTGCACCTGCTCGCGCAGGGGCGCGCGCATCAGCCGCTTGGTTTCGCGCACCGCGCTGGGCGGCAGGGCGTTGAAGCGCTCGGCCATGCGCCGGGCATGGTTGACCACCTCGCCGGCCGGCAGCACCGCATTGGCGATGCCGCAGTCCACCGCGTCGCTGCCGCTGAAGGGCTCACCCAGCATCAGCTTCTCGGCCGCCCGCACATGGCCCATCAGCGCCGGGATGATCAGGCTGCTGGCGAACTCGGGCACCAGGCCCAGGCTGACGAAAGGCATGGCCAGGCGGGCCTCGTCGCTGACATAGACCAGATCGCAATGCAGCAGCAGCGTGGTGCCTATGCCCACCGCGGCACCGGTGACAGCCGCCACCACCGGCTTCTCACAGGCCAGCAGCGCCTGCATGAAGCGCGCCACCGGCGACTCTTCGCCTTGCGGCGGGCGCTGCATGAAGTCCTCCAGGTCATTGCCCGAGGTGAAGCAGCCGGGCTGGCCGGTGATCAGCACCGCGCGCACGGCAGCATCGGCATTGGCCGCGGCCAATGCCTCGGCCATCGCGGTGTACATCGCCATCGTCAACGCGTTCTTCTTCTCGGGGCGGGCGATCTCGATGGTGGCCACGCCATTGAGGGTGGCGGTCTTGATGGTCATGTTTGTCTCCTGGGCTGGCGTGGGATCAAACGCGCTCGAAGATGCCGGCCGCGCCCTGGCCGGTGCCCACGCACATCGTCACCATGCCGTACTTCAGGTTGTGGCGGCGCAGCGCATGCACCACGGTGGCAGCGCGGATCGCGCCGGTGGCGCCCAGCGGATGGCCCAGCGCGATCGCGCCGCCCATCGGGTTGACCAACTCGGGGTTGAGCCCAACGGTCTGGATCACCGCCAGGGCCTGGGCCGCAAAGGCCTCGTTCAGCTCGATCCAGCCCATGTCGGACAGGCTCAGGCCCGCGTTCTTCAGCGCTGCGGGAATAGCCTCTACGGGTCCGATGCCCATGATCTCGGGCGGCACGCCGCGCGAGGCAAAGCTGACGAAGCGCGCCAGCGGTGTCAGGCCAAATTGCTTGACCGCCTTTTCGCTGGCCAGGATCAGGCAGCCGGCGCCGTCGCTGGTCTGTGAGCTGTTGCCGGCGGTCACGCTGCCCTTGGCCGCGAACACCGGGCGCAGCTTGCCCAGGGCCTCCAGCGTGGTGTCGGCGCGCGGGCCTTCGTCCAGGCTGACGCTGCGGCTCTTGACCGACACCTCGCCGGTGACCAGGTCGGGCGTGCGGGTGAACACCTCCACAGGGCTGATCTCGTCGCTGAACTCACCGGCCTGCTGGGCCTTGATGGCCTTCAGATGGGACTGCAGCGCAAAGGCGTCCTGCGCCTCGCGGCTGACCTTCCATTGCTGGGCCACCTTCTCGGCCGTCAGGCCCATGCCATAGGCGATGCCGATGTTCTCGTCACGGGCAAACACGGCAGGGTTGAAGGACGGCTTGTTGCCCGACATCGGCACCAGGCTCATGCTCTCGGCGCCGGCGGCGATCATCACGTCGGCCTCACCCACGCGGATGCGGTCGGCCGCCATCTGCACGGCGCTCAGTCCCGATGCGCAGAAGCGGTTGACGGTGATGCCGCCCACGCTGTTGGGCAGGCCGGCCAGCAACGCGGCCACGCGGGCCATGTTCAGGCCCTGCTCGCCCTCG
>JANNZD010000085.1:0-2069 GCA_031410435.1 Betaproteobacteria bacterium
TCAAAGACGAAGACTGGGCCGGCTTGCGTGATCAGAGCGAGCGCCCGGTGCCTGACCTGGCCTGACGGTTGGCGCTGGCATGCCCTTGCGCTACTTGCTCGACACCAACGTGGTGTCGGAGTTGACCAAGCCCCGACCCAACCCTGGGGTGCTGCAGGCCTTGGCGCAGCACGAGGGTGATTGCGCGATCTGCGCCCCTACGCTGGAAGAACTGGTCTTCGGCTGCCACCGCTTGCCGCCGTGTGCCCGGCGCGATTGGCTGCTGCGCTGGTTGCAGGGGCTGCCGATGCGGCTGCCGGTGTTGTCCTTCGACCAGCCCGCTGCTGCTTGGTTGGGTGCGGAGCGCGCGCGACTGGCGGCCTTGGGCAGGCCCGCGCCTCGCACCGATAGCGAGATTGCGGCGGTGTCGGTGAGTCAGCGCTTGACATTGGTGACGCGCAAGCAGCGTGATTTCGCGGTCTTCGATGGCTTGTCTTTGGCGGATTGGCATGTAGTGGCTGGGCCAATACCCTGACATGCGATGGCGTCGGCGATGGCGTCATGGTGAACGCCGCTTGCCAACGCGTTCGACGAACCGGCCATCCCTGCCGCGCATCGCGCGCTCTAGCGTGGCGGCACGGGCATCCGTCTTGTCGCGACATCCGCCAGCCCAAGCCGCAGCCGCAGCCGGGCCGAGGAATCAGACCGCCGCGTTGTCCTGGTTGTCGGTCTCGGGCTTGCCGTCCTCGCCCAGGGCCTTGTTGGGCTTGATTGCGGGCGAGCCGGCGCCGGGGGCGTGCTGGACATTGGCTTCGACATGGTCGAGGAAGGTATCGACTTCGTCGGTGGAATGTTCCGACGGTTCGATGTGGGCGTCGCGGGTGGTGGGATCGGGGTTCATGGCGGGCCTCGGGTAGGGGAAGAGACCCAGTTTTGGCCGCGCAGCCGGCCCTGTCTGCCGGCCAAGCAGCGCTCCTGGGGTCAGACCGCGCCTACCGGCGGTGCCGGTGCCGGGCGGGGCTCAGGCCCGGTCCGGCCCCTGCCGCGACGGCAGCGTGGCCGCCACCGTGGGCAAGTCCACCATCACCGCCTGCCCCGGCTTGCTGCAGCCGCTGTCGCAACATTGCCCCGGCTGCCGGTTCTTGGTGATGGCCCGCGCCGGGTCATGCGCCACGCCGCGGTCCAGCAGTTTTTCCACCAACTCCACCTTGTTGCCCACCGGGTAGTTGCGCCAGATCTCCTGCTTCATCGCCGCCGGTGAGCCGCCGCCGTGCAGGCTGATCACGCTGTACCAGCCGCCCTGGTAGCCGGCGGTCAAGTCTTCGATGAAACGGGCCACCTCGATGCGCTGCGCGTAGGGCACGTCGGGGTTGGCGCGCAGCACGTCCGACAAGCGGGCCGCGGTCTCGGGATTGTGGTCTTCGTCGGGGCCGGGCAGGGTGACGATCAGCCCGCCGCTCACGGTGTGGGCAATGCGGTGCATGTCGTAGATCTTGGTGGCCAGCAGCAGCTTGCCGATGTTGGCAAACACCGGGTCGGGCATCAGGATGCCGCTGTTGCCGTCATGCTTGCCATAGACGCTGGCCGCCACGCCGCAGGCATAAAAGCTCTCGGTGATGGTGATCAGCTCCACCATCTGCTCGCGCAGATGGGTTTCTGCGCCGGGGTCGAAGCCGTTGGCCTCGCACATCAGCGCGCTGGCACCGATCAGCAGGTCACCAAAGCCGGCGCGGGCAGCAATGCAGGTGTGGCGGTGGTGGGTGGCATAGCTGTAGGTCAGGTGGCCGCTGTGCTGCCAGTCGCCGGCAAAGAACACGCTGCTCATCGGCACAAACACCTGGTCGAACAGGCAGACCGCAGTGCTCTGGCCGTACTTTCGGCTGAACAGCGCGTCGCCATGCTCCAGCTTCTCGCCGGGCCGGCCGGCGGGGCGGGCGATGAGGGTCAGACCCGGGGCGTCGATGGGCACGGCGCAGCACACCGCAAAGTCGGCGTCGGCCTCGGTCATGTTGCGGCTGGGCATCACCAGCAACTCATGCACATAGGGCGCTGCGGTGACGATGGCCTTGGCGCCCGAGATCACGATGCCG
>JANNZD010000086.1:0-1598 GCA_031410435.1 Betaproteobacteria bacterium
GTCAAGGCCATCGGCAAGGGCCTGTCCAAGATCATGTCCAAGATGGGCGTGAGCACCTACATGAGCTACTGCGGTTCGCAGCTGTTCGAGGCCATCGGCCTGGAGGCCGGCTTCGTGCAGAAGTACTTCCGCGGCACCGCCACCCAGGTGGGCGGCATCGGCGTGTTCGAGGTGGCCGAAGAAGCCCTGCGCACCCACCGCACCGCCTTCGGCAACGACCCGGTGCTGGCCACCATGCTGGACGCCGGCGGTGAGTACGCCTGGCGCACCCGCGGCGAAGAGCATATGTGGACGCCCGACGCCATCGCCAAGCTGCAACACAGCACCCGCTCGGGCAAGTTCGACACCTACAAGGAATACGCCCAGCTGATCAATGACCAGAGCCGGCGCCATGTCACGCTGCGCGGCCTGTTCGAGTTCAAACTCGACCCGAGCAAGGCGGTGCCGCTGGAGGAGGTGGAGTCGGCCGCCGATATCGTCAAGCGCTTTGCCACCGGCGCGATGAGCCTGGGCTCGATCAGCACCGAGGCCCACAGCACGCTGGCCATCGCGATGAACCGCATCGGCGGCAAGAGCAACACCGGCGAGGGCGGCGAAGACCCGGCGCGCTACCGCAACGAGCTGAAGGGCATCAAGATCGTCAAGGGCACCAAGGTGTCCGATGTGATCGGCAGCAAGGTCATCGAGGCCGACTACGAACTGCAGGACGGCGACAGCCTGCGCAGCAAGATCAAGCAGGTGGCCTCGGGGCGTTTTGGCGTGACCACCGAGTACCTGGTCTCGGCCGACCAGATCCAGATCAAGATGGCCCAGGGCGCCAAGCCGGGCGAGGGCGGCCAGCTGCCCGGCGGCAAGGTCAGCGACTACATCGGCATGCTGCGCTACAGCGTGCCCGGCGTCGGCCTGATCAGCCCGCCGCCGCACCACGACATCTACTCGATCGAAGACCTGGCCCAGCTGATCCACGACCTGAAGAACGCCAACCCGCGGGCCTCGGTCAGCGTCAAGCTGGTGTCCGAGGTGGGCGTGGGCACCATCGCCGCCGGCGTGACCAAGTGCAAGGCCGACCACCTGGTGATCGCCGGGCATGACGGCGGCACCGGCGCATCGCCGTGGAGCAGCATCAAGCATGCCGGCACGCCCTGGGAGCTGGGCCTGGCCGAGACCCAGCAGACCCTGGTGCTCAACCGCCTGCGCGGCCGGGTGCGGGTGCAGGCCGACGGCCAGATGAAGACCGGCCGCGACGTGGTGATCGGCGCGCTGCTGGGCGCGGATGAATTCGGCTTTGCCACCGCGCCGCTGGTGGTTGAGGGCTGCATCATGATGCGCAAGTGCCACCTCAACACCTGCCCGGTGGGCGTGGCCACCCAAGACCCGCTGCTGCGCAAGAAGTTTGCCGGCAAGCCCGAGCATGTCGTCAACTTCTTCTTCTTTGTGGCCGAGGAAGCGCGCCAGATCATGGCCCAGCTGGGCATCCGCCGCTTCGACGACCTGATCGGCCGCAGCGACCTGCTCGACACCAAGAAGGGCATCGCCCACTGGAAGGCCAAGGGCCTGGACTTCAGTCGCGTCTTCCACCAGCCCGAGGTGGCCGCCGA
>JANNZD010000087.1:0-4380 GCA_031410435.1 Betaproteobacteria bacterium
CACCCAGAAAGATCGTGCCCTGGTTCTTGACGATGATGGTCTCGTCGCTCATCGCCGGAACATAGGCGCCGCCGGCGGTACAGCTGCCCATCACCACCGCGATCTGCGGGATGCCCGCGCCGCTCAGGTTGGCCTGGTTGTAGAAGATGCGGCCGAAGTGGTCGCGGTCAGGGAAAACCTCGTCCTGGTTGGGCAGGTTGGCGCCGCCGGAATCCACCAGGTAGATGCAGGGCAGGTGGTTCTGCGCGGCAATTTCCTGGGCCCGCAGGTGCTTCTTGACGGTGAGGGGGTAGTAAGTGCCGCCCTTGACGGTGGCGTCGTTGCAGACGATCAGGCAGTCCACCCCGGCCACCCGGCCGATGCCGGCGATCAGCCCGGCGCAGGGCGCGCTGTCGCTCACATGGCCCTTGCCGTCACGCTCGGGATACATGCCCAGCGCGGCCAGGGGCGCGATCTCCAGAAAAGGCGTGTCGGGGTCGAGCAGGCGCTCCACCCGCTCGCGCGGCAGCAGCTTGCCGCGGCCCAGGTGCTTGGCGCGGGCCGCCGCGCCGCCGCCTTCGGCGATCCGGGCCAGCTGGGCGTTCAGGTCGTCCACCAGCAACTGCATGGCCGCCGCATTGCTGCGGAATTCTTCGGATCGGGGATTGAGCTTGCTCTGCAAGTGGGCCATGCGGTCTCCATCGCCACGGGTGGCGCAGCACTGCCAGCCTAACCCAGCCAGCGAGAGCCCCGATTATTAATTTACGTTTACGTAAACGTCAATCACATCCACACGGTCGAACCCTGGCCTCGGGCCCTGTGCCGGGTTAGGGATAGCCGCCAGCAGCGGCGCGCCACCGCAGGCACTTGCCCTCACAATGATTTGTCACAAGGAACAACCCGAGACATGGCCAGCGAGCGCGTCGTCAGCTTCACCACCGAGGACGGCCGCGCCCTGAACCTGCTGCATGTGCAGGGTGCCCAGGCGCCCACCCGCGGCCCGGTGCTGCTGGTGCATGGCGCGGGGGTCCGGGCCAACATCTTTCGCCCCCCGGTAGCGCTGAGTTTTGTCGATGCGCTGCTGGCCCAGGGCCACGATGTCTGGCTCGAGAACTGGCGCGCCAGCATCGACCTGCCGCCTTGCCACTGGACCCTGGACCAGGCCGCGCGTTATGACCACCCGGCGGCGGTGCGCACCGTGCTGGCCGAGACCGGCGCAAGCAAACTCAAGGCCGTGATCCACTGCCAAGGCTCCACCAGCTTCACCATGTCGGCCGTGGCCGGCCTGGTGCCGCAGGTCGACACCATCGTCAGCAATGCCGTGTCGCTGCATCCCCGGGTGAATGTGGCCTCGCGCGTCAAGGCCGTGCTGGCGCTGCCGGTGGTGGGCTGGATGACCGACAAGCTCGACCCGCGCTGGGGCGAGGGCCTGGGCCCGGACGCCGACACCTGGCAAGCCCGCGCGCTGCGCCGCCTGGTCGAAATGACCCACCACGAATGCGACAACGCTGTCTGCCGCTTCACCAGCTTCACCTATGGCACCGGCTTCCCAGTGCTGTGGCGGCACCAGAACCTGAGCCCGGCAGTGCATGACTGGATCCGCGGTGAATTCGCCGCCGTGCCCCTGACCTTTTTCCGCCAAATGGCACGTTGCCTGGCCGCCGGCCACCTGGTGCGCGCCGAAGCCCTGCCCGGCCTGCCGGAAGATTACGCCGCCGCCGCGCCGCGTTGCGAGGCCCGCTTCGTCTTCGTGGCGGGCCGGTGCAACGACTGCTTCCAATGGCAAAGCCAGCAGGCCAGCTTCGAGTGGTTCGACCGCTACCAGCCCGGCCGCCATGCATTGCAGGTGTTCGACGACTATGGCCACCTCGACGTCTTCATCGGCCAGCAGGCCGCGCGCGACACCTTTCCCACCCTGCTGCGGGCCTTGGCCTGAGCCGGCCACCCACCCCCAGGAGACAGCATGAGCGCCACCGTGCATGACGACATCACCGGCATCACCTTCCGCGAGACCATGGCCGGCGGCTTCACGCTCGGCGCCAACGATCCCGAGGCCGGCGCCCGCAGTGCCCAGCAGCTGGCGATGCATGCCACCATCCTGATCCCCGACATCGACCGCTTCATCAGCGGCGCCGGCCACAAGGCCCAGCTCAGCGGCAGCATCGACTTCGAGCCCATGGGCCTGGGCATGCAGGCCGACACCGGGGTGTTCGGCCTGTTCAGCCCCAGCGGCGACCCTGAACTGACCTATATGGTCTACGAGCTGGGCTTTGCCCATGGCGGCCAACGCTGGTACCTGGCCGGCAAGAAGCATGTCAAGCTGGGCAGCCCGCTGCGCCTGTGGGGCGAGACCACCACGCTCTACACCACCTTGCACCAGGGCAGCGACGCCACCGGCCCGGTGGCCGGCGCGGGCGTGCTGTCGCTGGGCGTGGTGGACCTGCTCAAGCTGATGGGCACGGTGCATGCCACCGACAGCGACAGCTGGGCCGAATCGGCCGGGGCGATCGGCAAGTTCTTCAAGTTCTTTGCCAGCGAGCTGACCCGCACCTATGTGCTGAACCAGCCCAAGGCCTGAGCGGGCGCGCCCCTCAACCCGGCCCCGCCCCCCGGTCCCGCCCCCCAGCCCCGACACGCAAGGACACGACATGGCCTCGCCCGACTTTGATGTGATCGTCATCGGCAGTGGTTTCGGCGGGGCGGTCTCGGCCTGCCGCCTGGCCCAGGCCGGCATGAAGGTGCTGGTGCTCGAGCGCGGCCGGCGCTGGACCCCCGAGACCTACCCGCGCCAGCCCGGCGATGCCTGGCTCTGGAACCAGGACCAGCCCGAGCACTTCAACGGCTGGGCCGACCTGCGCACCTTCGCCGACATGTGGGTGGCCGCCGGCGCCGGGGTGGGCGGTGGCTCGCTGATCTATGCCAATGTCTCGGTCGAGGCCCAGCCCCGGGTGTTCGACAGCAAATGGCCCCAGGGGCTGGACCACCCGACGCTCAAGCCCTATTACGACCGCGTGGCCGACATGCTGGGCCTGCAGCTGCTGCCCGACAACCAGCTCACCGCCCGCTACCTGCTGATGAAGGAGGGCGCCGAGAAATGCGGCTGGGGCGACCGCTTCCACAAGGTGCCGCTGGCGGTGAGTTTCGACCCCGGTTTCGACCCCGAGCGCGCACCGGCCCGCGACGACAGCCACAGCAAGCCCTTCATCAATGCCCATGGCATGCAGCAGGGCACCTGCGTGCATTGCGGCAACTGCGACATCGGCTGCCAGGTCAAGGCCAAGAACACCCTCGACCTGAACTACCTGGCGGTGGCCGAGAAGCATGGCGCCGAGATCCGCCCCCTGCACCTGGTCGGCAAGCTCGAGCCCCTGGCGCAAGACCCCCAGGGCGGCTGGCGGGTGCACTTCGACCGCCTGGAAGGCGGCCAGCGCCATCCCGGCAGCCTCAGCGCCCGGCGGGTGATCCTGGCGGCCGGCTCGATCGGCAGCACCGAGCTGCTGCTGCGTTGCCGCGACCAGCACCGCAGCCTCACCGGCCTGTCAGACCGCCTGGGCAAGGGCTGGGCCTTCAACGGTGATTTCGTCACGCCCACCTTCTACAAGAACCGCAAGATCTCGCCCTCGCACGGCCCCACCATCAGCAGTGCCATCGACCTGCTCGACGGCGTCTACAAGGGCCAGGCGCTGTTCATCGAGGACGGCGGCGTGCCCAACCTGGCGGCCGATTTCATCCGCCAGCGCCTGAAGACCCTGCCCGGCGGGCGGCTCAAGCAGCTGTGGTCCGACCTGGGCGGGCGGGCCGATGTGCAAGACCCGCTGCAGGGCATGATGCCGTGGTTCGGCCAGGCGGTGGACGCGGCCGACGGCGAGCTCTACCTGGGCCGCCTGTGGTACGCGCCCTGGCGCCGCAGCCTGAAGATGCACTGGGATTACCGCGCCAGCGAGGCCACTGTCAATGCCATGGTGGACGTGCACAAGCAGCTGTCCGCGGCCACCGGCGGCGACCCCTTCGTGCCACCGACCTGGACCTTGGCCCACAACCTGATCACCCCGCACCCGCTGGGCGGCTGCAATATGGCCAACGATGTGGCCGGCGGCGTGGTCGACAGCCATGGCCAGGTCTTCGGCCACCGGGGCCTGTATGTGATGGACGGCGCGATCCTGCCGCGCGCCATCGGACTGAACCCCTCGCGCACCATTGCCGCGCTGGCCGAGCGCGGCACCGAGCGCCTGCTGCAAACGGCCTGAGAGGGTGTTGACAAAATGAATGACACCCGCGTGGGGCCCCAAAACGGGCCAAATCTAGGCGCAAAGCACAGACGGGCTGCAGGCCCGGCGAGCATTTGCAACGACGAGTTGGCCCATTTTGGGGCCTCACCCTTCGGGCCGGGCGGCCAAGGGC
>JANNZD010000088.1:0-31030 GCA_031410435.1 Betaproteobacteria bacterium
CAAGGGCGTGCTCAACATCGTGCATGGCTTCGGCAAGGAAACCGGCGAGCCGCTGTGTGGCCACCCCGACGTGCGCGCCATCTCGTTCACCGGGTCGACGGCCACCGGCCAGCGCATCGTGAAAGCTGCGGGGCTGAAGAAGTTCAGCATGGAGCTGGGCGGCAAGAGCCCTTTCGTCATCTTCGACGACGCCGACTTCGAGCGGGCGCTGGACGCCGCGCTGTTCATGATCTTCAGCAACAACGGCGAGCGCTGCACCGCCGGCAGCCGCATCCTGGTGCAGAAAGGCATCTATGCCGACTTTGCGCAGAAGTTTGCCGAGCGGGCCCGCCGCATCCGCGTGGGCGATCCGCTCGATGAGGACACGATCGTCGGCCCGATGATCAGCCTGGCCCACCTGGCCAAGGTGCGCAGCTATATCGAGCTGGGCCCGAAGGAAGGTGCCACCCTGCTGTGCGGCGGCCTGGACCGTCCGGCCTACGCCGCCGAGCTGCCGTCCGATCTGCAGCGCGGCAACTTCGTCTGGCCCACGGTATTTGCCGATGTCGACAACCGCATGCGCATCGCCCAGGAGGAGATCTTCGGCCCGGTGGCCTGCCTGATCCCCTTCAGCGACGAGGCCGACGCGGTGCGCCAGGCCAACGACATCGCCTACGGCCTGTCGAGTTATGTCTGGACCGAGAACCTGGGCCGCGCCCACCGGGTGGCCGCCGCCGTCGAGGCCGGCATGTGCTTCGTCAACAGCCAGAACGTGCGCGACCTGCGCCAGCCCTTTGGCGGCACCAAGGCCAGCGGCACCGGGCGCGAAGGCGGCACCTGGAGCTACGAGGTCTTCCTGGAGCCCAAGAACGTGGCGGTCAGCCTGGGCGCGCATCACATCCCGCATTGGGGGGCATGATGAAACCCCAACGCTCGCTGCGTTCGCTGCCCCCCAAGGGGGCGCAGGCCCGCCTTGGGGCGGCCCGGCGGAGGGCCTGACCATGGGCAAACTCGCGCTGGCCGCCAAGATCACCCATGTGCCGTCGATGTACCTGAGCGAGCTGCCGGGCGCCCGCCACGGCACCCGGCAGGACGCCATCGACGGCCACCTGGAGATCGCCCGCCGCTGCCGCGAAGCAGGCGTCGACACCCTGGTGGTGTTCGACACCCACTGGCTGGTCAATGCCAATTACCACATCAACTGCGCGGCGCACTTCACGGGCGTGTACACCAGCAACGAGCTGCCGCACTTCATCGCCAACCTGGCCTTCGAGGCGCCCGGCAACCCGGCCCTGGGCCAGCTGCTGGCCAGGGCCTGCAACGACTGGGGCGTGGAGACCCTGGCCCATGACGCCACCACGCTGAACCCCGAGTACGGCACCCTGGTGCCGCTGCGCTACATGAACCCCGACCAACACTTCAAGGTGGTCTCGGTCTCGGCGCTGTGCACCGGGCATTACCTCAACGACAGCGCCCGCCTGGGCTGGGCCATGCGCCGGGCGGTGGAGGACCACTACGACGGCACGGTGGCCTTCCTGGCCAGCGGGTCTTTAAGCCATCGCTTCGCCCAGAACGGCCTGGCGCCGGCGTTCGCCTTCAAGGTCTGGAGCCCCTACCTCGAGCGCCTGGACCACGGCGTGGTGGCGATGTGGCAGCGTGGCGACTGGGCCGACTTCTGCGAGATGCTGCCCGAGTACGCCAGCAAGGGCCATGGCGAGGGCTTCATGCATGACACCGCGATGCTGCTGGGCGCGCTGGGCTGGGGCGCCTACGATGGCCGGGCCGAGGTGGTCACGCCCTACTTCGGCGCGTCGGGCACCGGCCAGATCAATGCCCTCTTCCCAGTCACGCCACAGGACGGCGCGGCCATCCCGGCAGCCCAGGCCTCGGTGGCCAGCGGCTACCGGGCCTTCCCCCGACTCTGACCCCGCCAGGCCCCCATGCCCCACCTCGTGATCCTCTACACCCCCAACCTGGATGCCGGCGCGGCAGGCGACGGCCTGGCCATGGGCCCGCTGTGCCGGGCGCTGGCCGACACCCTGCTGGCCCAGCGCGACGAGGCCGGCGCACGGGTATTCCCGCCGGGTGGCGTGCGGGTGCTGGCCTACCCGGCGGCGCACTTTGCGGTGGCCGACGACGGCAGCGCCGGCCGTGCGGCAGGCGGCAGCGGCGACTACGGCTTCATGTACCTGAACCTGCGCATGGCGCGCGGCCGCAGTGCCGCCGTGCAGCAAGCCGTGGGCCAGGCCCTGCAGGCGGTGGTGCAAGCCGCAGCCGCGCCCCTGCTGCCCCAGCGCCCGGTAGGCTTCACGCTGCAGATCGACGAAGGCGGCGAGGTCTTCGACGCCAAGGCCAGCTCGCTGCACGGCTTGTTCAAGCAGGCCTGACCCGGCCGGCCGGCGACGGCTTTTGCACCGGCGCCGGGCCGCTGGGCTGGTTTGCATCGGCCCTTGCACTGCCCCAAGGCCCCAAGGCCCGGGGTGTTGGCCGAGTCGGGCAACATGTCAGCTTCGACCCCCCCCGCACCCCTGCGGCTGCGTCCCCTCCCGCCTGCGCCCTGCCCGATGAAGACCCTGCTGGTCGACGACCACGCGCTGCTGCGCGAAACCCTGGCCACCGTGATCGGCGTCACCTGGCCCGCGCTGCAACTGCTGCAGGCCGGCAACCTGGCGCAGGCCCGGGCCCAGTGCGATGCCCACCCTGACCTGCAACTGGTGCTGATCGACCTGGGCCTGCCCGATGCCCAGGGCCTGGCCAGCCTGACCGCCCTGCGCGACCACGCGCCCAACGCCCGGCATGTGGTGGTGTCGGCCGACGACCGGCCCGACACCGTGATGGCCGCCATCGAGGCCGGTGCGGTCGGCTTCATCCCCAAGACCAGTGACCTGCGGGCGATGACCGCTGCGCTGGACTGCGTGCTCCAGGGCGGCATCTACCTGCCGTCGCTGCCCCGGCGGACGGCCGAATCCGACGCTTGCCAGCCCGGCCTGTCGCCGCGCCAGTTGAGCGTGCTGGCCCTGCTGGTGAAGGGCCAGTCCAACAAGGCCATCAGCCGGGCCCTGGACCTGTCGGCGTCCACCGTGAAGACCCACCTGGGCGTCATCTTTGAGCGCCTGGGGGTCAACTCACGCACCCAGGCGGTGCTGGCGGTGGCCCGGCTGGGGCTGCAACTGCCCGACTAGGCCCGCAGGCGCTCAGTTGGACACCCGGAAGAGGGTGAAGCTTTCCGCACCCGACACCGCCGTGGCGCTTTTGCCATCGGCCGCCAGCGTGAGCTTGAAGCTGGCCAGCCCGGTCCCGCCTGGGTCGCTCAGGCCGGCACAGCCATTGGTGTCCACGGTCACGCCCAGCACCTTGAAATCCTGGCTGCTGGCGTTGTAGCTGTAGCTGCCGTATTCAACGCCCGGGCCGCCACAGTGGTTCTGGGTATCGCCCACCGGGTCCAGCATCAGGTATTTGCCGCTGGCCCAGAACACGAAGGTCTGCGTCTTCACCTGGGTGGCCGAGTCCAGCGCCCACACCCCCACCAGGCCGGCCGGGTCGTTTTCGGCCTTGGTCAGCGTGCCGGTCTCGGTGGTGGCGCTGCAATCACCGGAGGCATTTGTCCACAGCAACTGGTCGCCCACCACCCGCACCCGCTCACAGGGTCCGGTGGTCGACAGGCCCCAGCTGCCATTGGTGTCGATCTGCAGCGTGGACGTCGCAGGTTGTGCACCGCGCTCAAGCGATCGATGCGCACCGCCCACACCCCCTGCGGCGCGGCCGCCAACGGGAAATGCAGGCGGTAGCGCCCGCTGCCCGCCGTCAGCAGCCCGCGCGCGGCCCAGGTGTCAGGCAGTTCGACGGCCTGCCAGGCCGCAGCGGGGGTGCCCGGGTCCAGGCGCTGGAACAAGGCCTGGCGCAGCAGCTGTGTCGGCTCGGCCGGCAGGTCTGCCACGGCAGCCCAGAGGCTGGCGCACACCCAGATCAGGCCGGCGGCGGCAAAGGTGGGCAGGCGCATCGGTCAATTGTCCGGCCTGGCCCGGCCTGCGCCGGCCGGGGCGAGGCACAAACCCGGCCGGTTGGGGTTTGCAGGCGCCCGACGCCGGGCGCCTGCCGGTGACTGCCGCTGCACTCGGCAGTCCTACCTAGGGCGGTTCAGCAGCGGCGCCACTGGCGCCGGCCGGGCCCCGGACGATAAGCTGGAGTCGACAGCCGCAATCCGACCCCGCCTCCATGATCCCCTCCCACTGCGGCGGCGTCCGCATCGACCTGACCGGCCTGGCGCCGCTGGCGGTGCAGGCATTGCAGTCGCTGGACGCGGCCGTGACGATTGTCGACCTGCAGGCGCCCGACCAGCCGCTGGTCTTCGTCAACCAGGCCTTCAGCCGGCTCACCGGCTACGCGGCCAGCCAGGCCCTGGGCCGCAACTGCCGCTTCCTGCAACACCCGGAGGCTGACCCCCAGGCCCTGGCGCTGCTGCGCCAGGCGATCCATAACCGGCAGCCGGTACGCAGCGTGCTGCGCAACCAGCGGCGCGACGGCAGCAGCTTCTGGAACGTACTGCAGCTGGTGCCGCTGGCATTGCCCGGCGGGCCGGTCAGCCACTATGTCGGCTTCCAGCAAGACCTGTCGGCCTGGAGCCGGGCAGCGCAGGCGGTGCTGGCGGCCGACGAGCAAGGCCCGGGCGCGGCCTGGGCGCAGCTGGAGCAGGCCGTGCAGGCGGCACTGCGCATCCAGGCCATCACGCCCCTGCGCCATGCGCTGCTGCGGCTGCGCTGCAGCGCCCCCGCGGGCAGCCTGCCCGGGCCGCTGCCCTTGCCCGAACGGGTCAGCGTCAGCGCCAGCCTGCAGCCCTTGCTGCTGGCCGGCGCGACGCCTTACTTCCCGCCCGAGGGCGGTTTGGTGCTGCTGGCCGCATTGCAGGACGAACCCAGCCCCGGCGCCCTGGCCGACCGGGTGCTGGGCCTGCTGCAACCGGCCTGGGCCTGCGCCGCCGGCGTGGCCGAGCTACCGGCCGACGGCAGCAGTGCCCAGGCCTTGCTGGCGGTGGCCGAGAGCGCCAGCCTGCGCGCCAGCACCAGGCCGGGCCAGGGCAGCTGCCTGGCCGATGCCCAGCGCGATGCACGCGACCTGCGCCAGCGCCAGTTGATGCACGATCTGGGCGGCGCGCTGGCGGCCGAGCAGTTCCGCCTGGTGTTCCAGCCGGTGATCGAGCTGGCCAGCGGCCGGCTTATCGGCTTCGAGGCCCTGCTGCGCTGGCACCACCCCAGCCTGGGCGAGGTGATGCCGGGCGAGTTCATCGCCCAGCTTGAACAGCGCAGCGAGATCCGCGCGGTCACGCGCTGGATCCTGCAGACCGCGCTCGGCCACCTGGCACGCTGGGACGCGCTGCTCGACCGCCCGCTGCGCATGGCCGTGAACGTGCCGGTGGAGGTGCTGCTCGATGAGGGTTTCGTGGCCAGCACCCTGGCCGCGCTGGCCTACGCGGGTCTGAGCCCGCGCCAGCTGGAGGTGGAGCTGACCGAACGCTCGCTGGCCAGCGCCGAGGGCCCCGCGGTGCAGCACCTGCAGGCGCTGCGCAGCCATGGCGTGCTGGTGGCGATCGACGATTTCGGCACCGGCTGGAGCAGCCTGGCCTACCTGGCCAGCCTGCCGGTGGACACCCTCAAGGTCGACCTGCAGTTCACCCGAGGCGTCACCCACAGCCGGGCCGACGCGGCGATCGCCCGCATGACGGTGGAGCTGGCGCGCGGCCTGGGCCTGCGCTGCGTGGCCGAAGGCATCGAGCGGCCCGGTCAACTGCGCTTCTTCACCGAGCTGGGCTGCGCCGAAGGCCAGGGCTACCTGTTCGCGCGGCCCCTGGAGGTGGCAGCGGTGCATGCGCTGCTGGCCGGGCCGTTGGACTTTCTGGCCCCGGATGCCGACAGCGCCGGCAGCGCCGTGCCGACCCGCCACCTGCTGATCCTGGACGACGAGGACAACGTGCTGAAGGCACTGCGCCGCACCCTGCGCCCGGCCGGCTTCCGGATCCACATCGCCAGCAGCCCCGAGGCGGCTTTCGAGTTGCTGGCCCTGCACCCGGTGGGCGTGGTGATATCCGACCAGCGCATGCCCGCGATGACTGGCAGCGAGTTCCTGCGCCGGGTCAAGGACCGCTACCCGCTGACCAAGCGCATCGTGCTGTCGGGCTATACCGACCTGCAGTCGATCACCGAATCGATCAACCGGGGTGCGATCTACAAGTTCCTGACCAAGCCCTGGAACGACGCCGAGCTGCTGGCGCAGCTGGAAACCGCCTTCAGCGAATACGAGCTGGGCGCCGAGAACCAGCGCCTGCAGCACCAGCTGCAGCAGGCCAACCGCCGCCTGGGTGAGACCCTGGCTGCCCAGGGCCAGCGCATGAGCCATGGCGAGACCGCCCTGGACGTGATGCATGCGGCCCTGGCCGCCGTGGCGGTGCCGGTGCTGGGTCTGGACCCGGCCGGCGACCTGGTGATGATCAATGCCGCCGCCGAGCGGCTGTTTGCCCCAGGCCTGGCCTTGCTGGGCGAGCCGATGGCCCAGCTGCTGGGCCGCACCCCGGCCACGGCGCCAGGCACCAGCACCCACAGCCTGTTGCTGGGCGAGCGTCACTTCACCGTGCACTGCACGCCGATGCACACCGGCAGCCAGGCCCTGGGCCAGTTGCTGACCCTGCTGGAGACCCCCGCATGAACGCCTCTGCCACCGCCCTGGCCGCGCCGCTGCGCCGGCGCCTGCCGCCCTTGTCTGCGGTGGCCAGCCGCATCGTCCAGCAGGCCAGCCTGGACGACCCCGACCTGGGCCTGCTGGCCCGCCTGATCGAGCTCGACCCGGCACTGACCGTGGCCGTGCTGCGCCTGGTCAACTCGCCCTTCTTCGGCATGTCGCGCCAGGTCGGCACAGTCAGCGACGCCATCATGGTGCTGGGCATGGCCACGGTGCGCCGGGTGGCCATCGCCTCGGCGGTGACCCAGCCGCTGCAGCAGCTGGGCCTCAAGCGCAGCCTGGTGCAGGCGATGTGGCGCAAGGCCATCGCCGGCGCGGTGCTGGCCACGCGCCTGCTCGACGGCCATGCCGACAGCCAGCTGGCCTTCACCGCCGGCGTGCTGCAGGACATCGGCCGGCTCGACCTGCACCTGCGCGACCCCGAAGCCTATGCCGCGCTGGAGTCTCTCTCGGGCGCGGCCCTGTGCGCCGCCGAGCAGGCCGCCTTCGGCCACAGCCATGCCGCCGCCGGCGCCGCGCTGGCCGAGGCCTGGGCCCTGCCCCCGGCCATCGTCGAGGCCATTGCACTGCACCACCAGCCGGCCGCGCTGGCGCCGGCCGCACCGGCCGCTCAGGCGGTCTGGCTGGCCAGTTTGATCGGTGATGGCGGCCTGGGCCTGGCGCCGATGCCGCCGCTGCCCCATATCCGCGCCGACATGGCCCAGGCCCAGGCCGCCTCGCAGCGCGAGAGCCAGGCGCTGTGCCAGCTGGTCGGCGCCTGAAGCCGCAGGCTGACCCATGCAAAGCCATCAAGACACCGCGCTGCTGATCGCCGAGCTGCACCACCTCAGCCTGCACGGCGGCGACGACGAAAGCGCGCTGAACCGGATGCTGGCGCATGTGGTGCAGGGCCTGGGCGGTGTCAGCGGCTGCCTGGCGGTGCGCGACGAGGCCCAGGCCGACCAGCTGGTGATCACCGCCGGGGTCGACCTGCCGCCCGGCGCGCTAGGCTCGCGCATCACGCTGGGCAGCGGCGTGCTGGGCGCGGTGGCCGCCGACGGCCAGCCCCGGCTGATGGCCGGCGCCCGGCCCGGTGCGGTGCAGCGCAAGAAGGGCATCCCGGCATCCTCGATCTGCTGGCCCTTGATGATCAAGTCGCGCCTGATCGGTGCACTGTCGATCAACCGGGTGGCCGGCTCGGCGGCCTTCACCCAGGACGATGTCGAACGCGGCGCCACCTTCGTGACCGTGCTGGCGTTGCTGGTGGACAACGCCGGTATGCGCAGCGGCCAGCAGCGCCGCATCGACCGCCTGTCGGCGCTGAACGCCGAGATGCTGGCCGTCAACCGTGAGCTCAAGGCGACCCAGGCCCAGCTGCTGCAGTCCGAGAAAATGGCCTCGATAGGCCAGCTGGCGGCCGGCGTGGCGCACGAGATCAACAACCCGATCGGCTATGTCTGCGCCAATGTCAACGCGCTGTCGGCTTATGTCAGCGACCTGCTGACCCTGGCCGTCAGCGGCCCCGCCGCGCTGGCCAGGCCGCTGGACCTGGACTTTCTGGCCGAGGACCTGCCCGAGCTGCTGCGCGAGACCCGCGAGGGCCTCGACCGTGTCACCAAGATCGTGCGCGACCTGAAGGATTTCTCGCGCGTCGACACCAGCGACGCCTGGGAACCGGCCGACCTGCTGGCCGGCCTGGAGAGCACGCTCAACATCGTGCAGAACGAGGTCAAGTACAAGGCCAGCATCGAGCGCCAGTTGGTGGCGCTGCCGGCGGTAAGCTGCCGGCCGTCCGAGATCAACCAGGTCTTCATGAACCTGCTGGTCAATGCCGCCCAGGCCATCCCCGAGCGCGGTGTGATCCGCCTGGCCTCGGGCTTCGATGCCCAGCAGGTCTGGGTCGAGGTGGCCGACACCGGCCAGGGCATGAGCGCCGAGGTACGCCAGCGCATCTTCGAGCCCTTCTTCACCACCAAGCCAGTGGGCCAAGGCACCGGCCTGGGCCTGTCGCTGTCTTACTCGATCGTGCAAAAGCACCATGGCCGCATCGAGGTGGACAGCGAGCCCGGCCGCGGCACCCGCTTCCGCATCACGCTGCCGCGCCAGCAGCCCGACAGTGCCGCCCCGCAGCGCGAGGCCAGCCATGTCTGAGGCCAGCGCCGCGAGCGCGCCGGCACGCGCCGCCGCCGCCCCCAGCTTCGACGTCTTGCTGGTCGACGACGAGCCCAACATCCTGTCGGCGCTGCGCCGCCTGCTGCGCGCCAATGGCTACCAGGTGCAGACCGCCACCGGCGGCAACCCGGCGCTGGCGCTGCTGGCGCGGGCGCCGGTCGACCTGATCATTTCGGACATGCGCATGCCCGAGATGAATGGCGCCGAGTTCCTGCGCCGCTCGCGCGAGATCGTGCCCGGCGCGGTGCGCATCCTGCTCACCGGCTATGCCGACATCGGCTCGACAATCGACGCGGTCAACAACGGCGAGATCTTCCGCTACATCCTCAATCCCTGGAACGAACCGCTGCTGCTGCGCACGCTGCGCGACGGCCTGGAGCGCAAGCTGCTCGAACGCGAGCGCGACCGCCTGCTGGCCACGGTGACCGCGCAGCACGAAGAACTCAAGGGTCACGCCGGGCTGCTGGAGCAGCGTGTGGCCGAGCGCACCCAGGCCTTGACCCTGGCCCATGCCGCGCTGCAGGCCGCGCATGACCAGGCCCATGCAGGCTTTCTGGGCACGCTGCGCCTGTTGTCGCACCTGCTCGACCAGCGCACCGGGCTGGCGCGCGGCTGCGGCCGCGCCGCTGCCGCCCTGGTGCAGGCGGTGGGCCCGCGCCTGGGGCTGGCGGCGGCCGACGTGCAGGACATCTTCCATGCCGCGCTGCTGGAAGACCTGGGCCGCCTGGGCCTACCCGACCGGCTGCTCGACACACCGCTGCAAGCGCTCAGCGGCGACGAGCGCCGGCAAATGCAGCAGGCGCCGCTGCTGGCCGAGCAGCACCTGCTGGCCATGCCGGCGCTGGCCGGCGCCGGCCGCCTGCTGCACCACCTGGGCGAGCGCTGGGACGGCGCGGGCGAGCCCGACGGCCTGCGCGGCACGTCGATCCCGGCGGGCGCGCGGCTGCTGCGGGTGGCCAGCGACTACCAACGCCTGATGGCCGGCTGCATCGAGCGGCGCTGCTTCAGCGATGCCGAGGCCCGGCGCTGGCTGGGCCACGGCGGCGGCACCCGCTATGACCCGGCCATGGTCGAAGCGGTGCTGGGCTGGTTGACCGAGTCACAGGTGGCACCGGCGCCGCGCGCCCGGCTGCCGGTGGGCCGGCTGCAGCCCGGCATGGTGCTGGCGCGCGACCTGACCGCCGGCACGGTGCTGCTGGTGCCGCAGGGCCGGGCCCTGGACGCCACCCTGATCGCCGCGCTGGCGCAACTGGAGCGGCGCCAGGCCACCCGCTTCACCCTGGAGATCGAACCCCATGACAGCCTCTGACAGCAGCCTGGTCCGTGTCGTCCACATCGATGACGACGCGGCCACACTCGCCGCGCTGCGGCGCGGCCTGAAGCGGGTCTGGCAGCCGCGCGACGGCGTGCTGCAGCTGCGGTCCTACACCTCGGCGGCCGACGCGCTGGGCAGCCTGCTGACCGAGCCGGTGGCGGTGGTGATCTGCGACTACCGCATGCCGGGCATGAACGGCGTGGAGCTGCTGCGCCGGGTGCGCGAGCTGCAACCCCACACCGGCCGGATCCTGCTGTCGGGCAGCCATGAGCTGTCCTTCCTGCTCGGTGCGGTCAACCAGGCCGCGGTGGCCCGGGTGCTGCGCAAGCCCTGGCTCGACGAAGAGCTGCTCGAAGCCGTGCTGCACTGCCTGACCCTGCGCCAGCTGCAACTGGAAAACGCCGAACTGGCCGACCTGCTGCGGGTGCAGCGCGGCCAGCTCAGCCCGCAGGCCGCGCAGCAGCGCCGGCTCGACAGCTTGCGCCCCGAGATCACCGAGATCGACTGCGGCAGCGCCAGCACCCAAGAGCCGTCCCCAAGGGCTGCCACCCCATGATCCCCAGCCCTTACCAGGCCAACCCCGCCACGCTGGCGCAGTACCAGGCGCTGCGCGGCGCGGCCATCGCCCACACCCTGGCCGCCAGTGAACAGGCCTTTCCGCAGGTCTATGCCCGCTTTGGCCAGAAGGGCCGCGAGGCTTGCGCCGAAGACCTGGGCTACCACCTGGACTTTCTGCGCCCGGCCCTGGAGACCGGTGACCTGACCCCCTTCATCGGCTACCTGGGCTGGCTGATGCAGGTGCTGGCCAGCCGCAGCGTGCCACTGCAGTCGGTGCCGCGCTCGCTGCAGGACCTGGCCGACTTCTTCGGCAGCCGGCTGGGCGCGGCGGCGGCGCCCATCCTGGCCGCGCTGGGCGACGGCCAGGCGGCACTGGCCCGGGGCCTGCCGGCGCCGGCCTATGACCAGCCCTGCCCTGTGCACCACCCGGAGGCCCTGCCCTATGCCGGCGCGGCCCTGCTGGGCCAGCGGGTGGACGCAATGGCCCTGCTCGACGGCGCGCTGGCGCGCACCGACTCGCTCACCCAGGTGGCGGTGCATGTGATCCAGCCGGCGATGTACGAGGTCGGCCGACGCTGGCAGGAGAACAGCGTCTCGGTGGCCCAGGAGCACCTGGCCACCGCCCTGTCGCAGACCTGGATGGCACGGGCCCGGGCCATGGCCACGGCCGCGCCCCCGCATGGCGGGCGCGCGCTGTTCGCCTGCCTGGCCGGCAACCACCATGTGCTGGGCCTGCGCATGGTGGCCGATGCCTTCGAGCTCGACGGCTGGGACAGCCACAACCTGGGCGCCGACACCTCGGCCGAGGCCCTGCTGGCCCAGGTGCGCCGGCTCCAGCCGCAGCTGGTGGGTTTTTCGGCCTCGCTGCCGCAGCACCTGCGCGGCCTGCGCGACGCGGTGGCCGGCCTGCGCGCCGAACTGGGCGACGCCTGCCCCCGGCTGGTGGTGGGCGGCCTGGTCATCAACCAGTTCCCGCGCCTGGCCGGCTGGGTCGGTGCCGAGGTGCTGGGGCCCGACGCCGCCAGCGCCGCCGCCGCCGGCCTGGCCGGTCTGGCAGCCCACTGAAACACCCGATGTCCGGCCCCGACCTGCGACTGGCCTGCGAGGCGATCGACTCCATCGTCATCGCCGATTTCGACCGGGCCGGCCAGCCCCTGGGCGGCAATGCCGGCTTGCGCCGCATCAGCCCGGGTGCCCCGGTGTCGCTGTGGCAGCTGCTCACCCAGCCGGCCCCGGGCAGCCTGATCGACGCGCCGGCCGACCGCCGGGGCCAGGTCTATGCCGGCCTGTTCACCGCGCGCGGGCCGGCCGACGCGATGGTCACCCTGAACGGCACACTCCACCGCACCGCATCCGGCCTGCGCCTGGTGGCTGGCTACGACCTGCAGGCCTTCGAATCCCTGGCGCAATCCCTGCTGGCGCTCAACGAGGAGGTCAACCTGGCCTACCGCTCGCTGGCCCAGAGCAAGCAGGTGCTGCAGGCGCGCGAGGCCCAGATCCTGCAGCTGTCGCTGACCGATGCCCTTACCGGCGTGGGCAACCGGCGCGCGCTCGACGCGGCGCTGGTGCGGGAGGTCGAACGCGCCACGCGCCAGGGCCAGCCGCTGTCGCTGCTGATCCTGGACATCGACCATTTCAAGCGGGTCAACGACCGCTGGGGCCATGAGGCCGGCGACCGGGTGCTGGCCCGGACCGGCGCATTGCTGCTGGGCGGGCTGCGGCCCGCCGACATCGCCACTCGCATGGGCGGCGAAGAATTCGTGATGCTGCTGCCGGCCACTGCGGCGGACGCGGCGCTGTGCTGCGCCGAGCGCCTGCGCGCCGCGCTGGCCGCGCAGGATTTCGGCCTGCAAGCACCGGTGACCGCCAGCCTGGGTGCGGCCTGGCTGTGCCCGGGCGAGTCCGGCCCGGCGCTGCTGGCGCGTGCCGACGGCGCGCTCTACCAGGCCAAGCAGCAGGGCCGCAACCGGGTGCTGGCCGCCGGCGCGGCCGCCTCTGCGGGGATCGGCGCATGATCAGGCCTGCATTCCCGCCGCTGCACGCCACTTGCCCCTGCCAGCTCTGGACCCCGTGACTGCCATCGCCCCGCCCCAACCGCCCACCCGGCCGCTGCTGACCGCCGAGGCCGCCTGGCTGTTCGTCAGCGACCCGGCCGGCCTGCCCGCCGACCTGGCCGGCCTGCTGGCGGCCACCCTGCAGCGCCTGGCCGTGCAGGCCGGGCAGCAGCGGGTGGTGCTGCTGCTGGACCAGCCCGCCCTGGGCCGCGAATACGGGGCTCGGGTCACACCCTGCCTGGTGCTCGACACCGGTGCGCGTCATGTGCAATTGCTGGGCGACCCCGCTCAGCTCGATATCGCTGGGCTCGAAGCCGCCCTGGCACGCCATTGATCATGTACCAGCCCGCCCCCCTGGATTTCGCCCAGCCGGCCGCCTCTGCCTCGGACGCCGCCCTGGCGGCACTGCGCAGCAGCCCGGCCTTTCTGTACACGCCCTTGCCCTGCTGGGTCTATGACGTGGCCAGCCGTACCTTTCTGGAGGTCAACCCGGCGGCCGAACGGGTCTACGGCTACAGCCGCGACCAATTTCTCGGCATGCGCCTGGCCGATATCCGACGGCCCAGCGAGGCCGCGCGCCTGGGCGGCTACCTGGACGCCTGCGGCCGCGGCAATGCGCCACCCGCACCGCGCCACTGGGTGCACCGCACGCGCAGCGGCGAGGACATCGCGGTCACGGTCGATGCGGTCGATTTCCCCTGCGGCGAGCGTGCGGCCCGCATGGTCTTCGTCACCGACATCACCGCCCAGCGCGCCAGCGCGGTGGAGAACAAGCTGCTCTATCAATGCCTGGAGAGCGCCAGCGACATGATCGTGGTCACCACCGCTGACCGCGACGCCAGGGGCAAGCACCCCATCCTGTTTGTCAACCGCGCCTTCGAGCAGCGCACCGGCCATGCCCGGTCCGACGTGCTGGGGCATGACGCCCGCCTGCTGCAAGGCCCGGGCACCGACCGCGCCACGCTCGACCGCATCCACCAGGCCTTGGCCGACTGGCAGCCGCTGACCGTGGAACTGCTCAACTACACCCGCACGGGCCAAGCCTTCTGGGTTGAATTGAGCCTGACCCCGGTGGCCGACGAGCGCGGCTGGTTCCACTACTGGTTCGCGGTGGAGCGCGACATCAGCGCGCGCAAGGCCGCTGAGCGCAGCCTGTTGGACCAGAACGCCCTGCTCGAGCAGCGGGTGGCCGAGCGCACCCGCGCACTGCAACACACGGTGCACGAGCTCGAGGCCTTCAACCATGCGGTGTCGCATGACTTGCAAAACTCGCTCAACGGGGTGCGCGGCTTTGCCGACATCCTGCTGATGCGCCAGGGCTCGGCCTTGCCGGCCGACACCAGCCGCATGCTCGGCCTGATCAAGCGCAGTGCCGACCAGATGCACCAGATCGTCGAGCAGTTGCTGCTGCTCAGCCGCATCAGCCGGATGCAGCCGCGGCCGGTAGCAATAGACCTGCCAGCGCTGTGCCGGGGCCTGCTCGACGAAATCGCCGGCCCGGCTGCGGCGGCGCCCTTGCCGGGCCTCGACACCGACGCCTGCGCCCCGCTGCAGGCCGACCTGCCGCTGCTGCGCAGCGTGCTGCAGCCCCTGCTCGACAACGCCTGCAAATTCCGGGGCCCGGCGCCAGCCCGGATCCGGGTCAGCACCCGCCCGGTGGCCGGTGGCCTGGTGCTGAGCGTGGCTGACCAGGGCATGGGCTTCGCGGCAGCCAACGCCCGCAGCCTGTTCAACCCCTTTTTCCGGCTGGCCGGCGCCCGCGGCCTGCCCGGCCTGGGTACCGGCCTGGCCCAGGCCGCGCGCGCCGCCCAGCGCCTGGACGGCTGGCTGTGGGCCGACGCCCGCCCCGGCCTGGGCGCCAGCTTCCACCTCTACCTGCCCCAGGCGGCGGCCCCTGCGCCTATCCCCCCGACGCCGCCCACTGCCCCAGGCCCAGACCATGCCCTTTGACCGTCCCCACCCGCCGGCCGCGCCGCTGCGCAGCGTGGTCGTCATCGACGATTCGGAGATCGATGTCGAGCTGCTGCGGCTGCGCCTGCAAGACCACTACCCCGGCCTGCAAGCGGTGCATTGGCTGCGCGACGAAGCCCTGGTGGTCAGCCAGGTGGTCGCGCAGGTGGCCGCCCTGGCACCCGATCTGGTGATCAGCGATTTCCACATCCCCGGCTACGACCTGCTGGCCACGTTGCGCGCATTGCGCCAGCGCTGGCCCGCCCTGCCGCTGCTGGTGATGTCGGGCCTGGTGGGCGAAGAGGCGGCGGTGCAGGTGCTCAAGGCTGGCGCTAGCGACTTCCTGCCCAAATCACGCAGCGAGCGCCTGCCGCTGGTGATCAATCGCGAGCTGGCCGAGGCCCAGGCCAGCCAGACCCGGGCCGGGTTGCAGGCCGAGCTGGAACTGCAGCGCCTGATCAACCAGGCGCTGTTCGAGCAGGTGCCGGCCGGGCTGTGGATCCTGACGCCCAACGGGGTGATAGCGCGCACCAACCCGCATGGCGAGCAGTTGCTGGGCGGCGCCCCGCAACCCGATCCAGCCGCCTTGTGGCCGATCCAGGGCTGGTGGGCCGACAACGGCCAGCCTATCGCCCCCACCGACTGGCCCGGGCCGCTGGCCTTGGCCCGGGGCGAGCCGGTGCCGCCACGGCTGATGCGCCTGCGCAGCCAGCGCGGCGAACTGCGCCACATCAGCTGCGGTGCGGCGCCCTTGACCGCGCCCGATGGCAGCCGGCTGGGCGCGGTGGTCACCGCCATCGACCTGACTGCCGAGGTGGCGCTGCAAGTGCGCCTGCGCGACGCCGAGGCGCGCCTGCGCAGCCTGTCGCTGAACCAGAACGACCAGCATGAGCGCCAGATGGCGCAGGTGGCGCGCGACCTGCACGACAACCTGGGCCAGGTGCTGTCGCTGCTGAAGCTGCACCTGGGCTCGGCCGCGCGCGCCGACCTGCCGGTGGCCCGCCGCACGCTGGAGATCGACGAGGCCCTGCCGCTGGTGGACCTGGCCTTGCGCCGGCTGCGCGAGGTCTGCAATGACCTGGCACCCAGCGAACTGGCCGACTTCGGCCTGGCGCCGGCATTGGCGTCCTTGTGCAGCGCGGCCAGCCGCGCCAGCGGCCTGGTGGTGCAGCCCCAGGTGGACGGCACGCCCCGGCCGCTGGCATCGGCGCTGCAGCTGGGTCTGTTCCGGGTGGCGCAGGCGGCACTGACCAATGCGCTGCGCCATGCCGATGCCGCGTCGGTGCAGGTCGACCTGCAGTGGCAGTCCGACGCGCTGGTGCTGCAGGTCAGCGACGATGGCAAGGGTTTCGATCCGCGCGCCCCGCGCGCGGCCAACCAGCAGGGCCTGCGCGGCATGCGCGAGCGCATGGAACTGCTGGCCGGCAAGCTGCAGGTTGAATCAGCGTCAGGCCAGGGTACCCAGGTGCGCGCCAGCGTGCCGCTGCCCGCGGCCGGGAGCCCGCGATGACGCCGCCGCCGGCCGACCCGCTGCCCGCCGCTGCCGCATTGCGGGTGCTGCTGGTCGACGACCACACCCTGTTCCGCGCCGGCGTGCGCAGCCTGATCGAGCGCGACCTGGGCGCACGCATCACCGCCGAATGCGACAACGCTGCCCAGGCGCTGCAAGCCATCGCCCAGGAAGAACCCGAGGTCGCGATGCTCGACATCAGCCTGCGCGACGAAGACGGCATCGAGCTGGCGCGCCGCATCAACGCCGACTTTGCCGGCCGGGTGCGCTGCATCATGCTGTCTATGCACCTGAACACCGAGTACGTGCTGCGCGCCTTCGCGGCCGGCGCCCAGGGCTATGTGGTCAAGGACGCCGGCCCGGCCGAGCTGACCCGCGCCATCCAGGCGGTGGTGGCTGGGCAGCGTTATGTCAGCCCCAGCGCGTCGGGCGCGCTGGTCGACCGCCTCAGCGGCGACGCGGGCGCGCCGCACCAGGCCCTGTCGCCGCGCCAACTGCAGGTGCTGTGCCTGGTGGCGCGTGGCCAGAGCACCAAGCTGATCGCGCGCGAACTCGAGCTCAGCACCAAGACCGTGGACGCCCATCGCTATCAAATCAGCCAGCGCCTGGGCGTGCATGACGTGGCCGGCATGGTGCGCTACGCCATCCGCCATGGGCTGGTCGGCACCGGCGCTTGACATGTCACGCGACACCCCCCCGCCTGATGCACTGCCCACGCCCCCGGAGGCAGACGCCACCGGCCTGCCGCTGGCCCAGCTGACGCGACCGGCGCCGGTGTTTCCCATCGTCGGCATCGGCGCGTCGGCCGGCGGGCTGGCGGCCTTCGAGGCCTTCTTCTCGGGCATGCCGGCCAGCGCCGACCCTGGCATGGCCTTTGTGCTGGTGCAGCACCTGGCGCCCGACCACAAGAGCCTGCTGACCGAGCTGATCCGGCGCTACACCCGGATGCAGGTGTTCGAGGTGGAAGACGGCATGCGGGTGCAGCCCAACTGCGCCTACATCATCCCGCCCAACCGCGACATGGCCTTCCTGGACGGCGCGCTGCAGTTGCTGGAGCCGGCGGCGCCGCGCGGCCAGCGCCTGCCGATCGACTTCTTCTTCCGCTCGCTTGCCGCAGACCAGCACGAACGCGCCATCGGCATCGTGCTGTCGGGCACCGGCAGCGACGGCACCCTGGGCCTGCGCGCCATCAAGGGCGAAGGCGGCATGGCGATGGCGCAAGACCCCGCCTCGACCGAGTTCGACGGCATGCCGCGCAGCGCCATCGCCACTGGCCTGGTCGATTTCGAGCTGCCACCGGCCGAGATGCCGGCCCAGCTGATGGCCTATGCGGCGCATGCCTTTGGCAGGCTGCCGCGCGCCGACACCGCGGCGCCGGCCAAGACCGACAACGCGATGAAGAAGATCTTCGTGCTGCTGCGGGCCCAGACCGGACACGACTTCTCGCAGTACAAGCCCAGCACCATCCACCGCCGCATCGACCGCCGCATGGCGGTGCACCAGATCCGTGGCGTCAACGACTACGTCACCTACCTGCAGCAGACCCCGGCCGAGGTCGAGGCGCTGTTTCGCGACCTGCTGATCGGCGTCACCAGCTTCTTCCGCGACCCCGAGGTCTTTGCCGCGCTGCAAGCGCACACCGTGCCGCAGCTGTTCGAAGGCAAGCCGCCCGGCGCCACTTTGCGCGTCTGGTGCGCCGGCTGTTCGACTGGTGAAGAGGCCTACTCGCTGGCCATCCTGCTGGTTGAACGGATGGAAGCGCTGGAGGCCAGCTACACGGTGCAATTCTTTGCCACCGACATCGACGCCCAGGCCATCGCGACCGCCCGCGCCGGCCTCTACCCGGCCAGTATCGCCGCCGACCTCACGCCCGAGCGGCTGGCGCGCTTCTTCACCCCCGAGGCCGACGGCAGCGCCTACCGCATCCACAAGAGCGTGCGCGACCTGCTGGTGTTCTCCGAGCAAGACCTGATCAAGGACCCGCCGTTCTCGCGCCTGGACCTGCTGTGCTGCCGCAACCTGCTGATTTACCTGAACGCCGAGCTGCAACGCCGGGTGGTCCCGCTGTTCCACTACGCGCTGGTGCCCGGCGGCACGCTGCTGCTGGGCACGTCCGAGGGCGTGGGTGAATTCGATGCGCTGTTCGCCCCGCTCGACCGCCAAGCCAAGCTGTACCGGCGCCAGGGCGAGCCGGCGGGCCAGGCGCGCGGCCTGGCCCGCCGCTACCCCCCGCCGGCCCTCGGGCGCGAGACGGCCGCGCCGCGCGGCCCCGCCAGAACCGGCGTGCAGGGCGGCCGGCCGTCGCTGCGCAGCCTGGCCGAGCAGACCCTGCTGGCCCAAGTGGCCCCGGCCGCAGCGCTGGTCAACCAGGGCGGCGACATCTGCTACCTGCATGGCCGCAGTGGCCTGTTCCTGGAGCCCACGCCGGGCGAGGTGGGCACACCCAACATCCTGAAGATGGCGCGCGACGGGCTGCGTCCGGCGCTGGCCAACGCGCTGCACCGCGCCGTGGCCAGCCACGCGGTGGCGCGTGTGCAGCGCGTCAGCGTCAAGACCAACGGCCACTACACCCCCGTCAACCTGCTGGTGCGGCCAGTAGCCGACACCGCCGACGCCTATGCCGCCGCACCCGGGGCGGCGGCCGACGGCGCGCCGCTCTACCTGGTGGTGCTGGAAGAGGCCTGGCCGCCCGAGGCCGCGCCCGCAGCTGCGCCAGCAGCCGCACCCAGCACCGCCGCTGCCGACAGCACCGGGGCGGCGGCCGACGACCGCGATGCGCGCATGGCCGCGCTGCTGCAGGACCTGCGCGCCAAGGACGACTACCTGCAGGCCTCGCACGAAGCGCTGGAGACCTCGAACGAAGAGCTCAAGTCGTCGAACGAGGAGATGCAGTCGGTCAACGAAGCGCTGCAGTCGACCAACGAGGAGCTTGAAACCTCCAAGGAGGAGCTGCAGTCGGTCAACGAAGAGCTGGCCACCGTCAACACCGAGCTGCAGGCCAAGGTGGCCGAGCTGTCACGCACCAACAACGACATGAACAACCTGCTGGCCGGCACCGGCATCGGCACGGTGTTTGTCGACCACCGGCTGCGCATCCTGCGCTTCACGCCTTCGGCCGCGCAGATCATCAACCTGATCCCGAGCGACGTCGGCCGGCCGGTGGCCCACCTGGTGTCCAACCTGGGCGACTACAACCGCCTGGTAGCCGATACCCAGGCCGTGCTCGACACGCTGATGCCCAAGGAACTGGAGGTGCAGGCCCGCGCCGGCCCCTGGTACACGATGCGCATCCAGCCCTACCGCACGCTGGACAACGTGATCGAGGGCGCGGTGATCTCGTTCTTCGACATCAGCGCGCTGGTCAAGACGCGCAAGGAACTGGCCCAGAGCCGCGGGCTGCAGCGCCTGGGCACGGTGCTGCGCGACGCCAGCGACGCCATCACCGTGCAAGACCTGGCCGGCCGCACGCTGGCCTGGAACCCGGGCGCCACCCGCCTCTACGGCTGGGACGAGGCCGAGGCGCTGGCGCTGAATGTGCGCGACCGCATCCCGCCGGCGCTGCGCGCCCAGGCGCTGGAGCGGCTGGCGCAACTCAGCCGCGCCGAGACGCTGCAGCCCGACCGCACCCAGCGCCTGGGCCGCGGCGGCGTGGTGGTCGAGGTCAGCGTCATCTCCACCGCGCTGGTCGGCGACGACGGCCAGATGTACGCGATTGCCACCACCGAGCGGGCGCTGCCGGCGCGCAGCGCCTGAGCCCGGGCCCGACCATGCCCACCGAACCGACACCCCGCTGGACTGGCGCCCGGCCCAGCCCGGCACCTGCCCGATGACTGCCCGATGACTGCCCGATGACCGCCCCCGACGCACCCGCCCCGGACTCCCCGGACGCCCCGCAGGACACCGGCGCGCTGGCATTGCGCGTGCGCGCCGAGGCGCTGTGGCAAGGCCGCGCCGAGCAGGCCGCCGCACAGGCCACCGCACAGGCCGCCACACCGGCGCAGACGCCGTCCGCCGACGCGACCCAGCGCCTGCTGCACGAGCTGCAGGTGCACCAGATCGAGCTGGAGATGCAGAACGACGAGCTGCGCCGCACCCAGCACCAACTGGCGGGCTCGCGCGCGCACTTTTTTGCGCTGTACGACCTGGCGCCGGTGGGCTACCTCACGCTGACCTCGGCCGGCACGGTGGCACAGGCCAACCTGGCCGCAGCCACCTTGCTGGCACTGCCGCGCGCGGCCCTGGTCGGCCAACCGGTCAGCAGCCTGATCCTCCCCGCCGACCAGGACGCCTACTACCTGAACCGCAAGCAGCTGCTCAAGACCGGCCAGGTGGCGCCCTGGGCGCTGCGCCTGCGCCGGGCCGACGGCGAGCCGGTGTGGGTGCAGATGGCGGCCAGCCTGGCGCCCGGGGTCGACGGCGCCGACGGCGCAGCGGCGGGCCTGTTGCTGGTGCTGACCGACATCTCGGCGCGCCTGCAGGCCGAGGACGCACTGCGGCGCAGCGAAGCGCGCTTTCGCCGCATCATGGAATCCGACCTGCTGGGCCTGATCTTCTGGGCCGGCGACGGCCGCATCGCCCAGGCCAACGACGCCTTCCTGCGCATGGTCGGCCATAGCCGCGCCGAGCTGCAGGCCGGGCGGCTGGACTGGGCCGCGATGACCCCGCCCGAATACCTCGCGCTCGACGACGCCGCGCTCGCCGAGGTGGCGCTGCACGGCAGCTGCCGGCCCTACGAGAAGGCCTACCTGCGCCGCGACGGCACGCTGCTGCCCGTCCTGATCGGCTACGCCAGCTTCACCGAGCAGCCCGGCGAGGGTGTGGCCTTTGTGCTCGACATCAGCGAGCGCCGGCGCGCCGACGCGGCGGTGCAGCGCCTGCTGCTCGACAAGGACGTGCTGCTCAAGGAGGTGCACCACCGCGTCAAGAACAACCTGCAGATCATCCACAGCCTGCTGCGGCTGGAGGCCGGCCGCGCGGGCTTGCCTGCGCAGGTGCACCCGGTGCTGCAGGCCCTGCAAGGGCGCATCCAGACCATGGCCACGCTGCATGACAGCCTCCACCGCAGCGGCAAGTTGGCCCGGGTCGACCTGGGGGCCTACCTCGAGCGCCTGGCCACCCAGGCCTGGCGCGCGCTGGCAGTGGCGCCCGGGGCGGTCGACCTGCAGCTGGAACTGCCCCACGTGCAGGTCAGCCTGGCCCAGGCGGCAAGCTGCGGCCTGCTGGTCAACGAGCTGGTGTGCAACAGCCTGAAGCACGGCTTCCCCGCAGGCCGGGGCGGCGTCTTGCGGGTGCTGCTGCAACAGCACGGCAATGAGCAGGTGAGCGTGAGTGTCAGCGACACCGGGCTGGGGCTGCCAGCTGACTTTGCGGCCCGGCGCGCGTCCTCGCTCGGCCTGCAACTGGTGGCCGACCTGGCCGAACAACTGGGGGGGGTGCTCGAGACGGTGCCCGGGCCGCCCGCCCGATTCAGCGTGCGCTTTACCGCCCAGGCCGACGCCCTGGCCGGGCTGGCCCCCTGATGCCCGACGCCGCCAGCCCGGCCCCCTGGGCGCCACCCACGGCAGCGCCGGACGCGCGCCAGATGCGTCAGCAGCTGATCGGGCTGGCGCTGGGGCTGATCGGGCTGTCGGGGCTGCTGCTGGCGCTGGCGCTGGCCCAGCAACGGGCGCAGGCGCTCGAGGCAGGCCAGCACCTGAATGAGTCTCTGGCACGGGTGGTCGAGGCCCAAGCGGCCAGCGCGGTGCAGGCCGTCGACCAACGCCTGCAGTTGGCGGTGCAGGCCCTGGCGCTGCTGGACGCGGCCGGGGGCTCGAACGACACGAAGGTGCGCGCGCTGCTGCGCGAGCAGGCCGCCGCACTGCCTTTTGTGCGCTCCATCTGGGTGATCGACGCGCAGGGCCGCGTGCTGCACGCGCCCGAGGCCGGCGCCATCGGTCTGCAGCTGGCCGACCGCGAGTTCTTCCAAGCCTATTTGCGCGACCCGCAGACCGGCTTCCACCTCGGTATCCCGGTGCGCAGCCGCGCCACCGGCCAGTGGCTGATCAGTGCGGCCCGACCCTTGCGCAGCCCCGGCGAGGCGTTTGCGGGCGTGCTGGTGGCGGGCTTGGACCCGCCTTACTTCGACCGCCTGTGGAATGCGCTGGACCTCGGCCCCGACGGTGTCGTGGCGCTGCTGCGCCGCGACGGGACGCTGCTGATGCGCAGCCCCTTCGTCGACGCGGCCATGGGTCAGCGCCTGGCGATTCCTGACCTGCAGAACCCATCGGCTTCGGCAGCCGCGGGCGGCCGGGTCAGGGGGCCCAGCCCGGTCGACGGCCGAGAGCGACTGACGGCCTACCGCTACCTGGCCGCGCAGCCCGAATTGCTGGTGCTGGTGGCCCGCAGCACCGACACCGTGCTGGCGCCATGGCGCCAGCAGGCCTGGCTGGCCGGCTCGAGCTGGGCGGCGGCCGCCACCGTGATCGGCTTGCTGTTCTTCGCGCTCGACCGCGCCTGGCGCCAGCGCCTGCTGGCAGCCGCCCAGGCGCGCGAGGCCGCCCAACGGCTGACGCTGGCCACTGAAACAGCCACCATCGGCGTGTGGGACTGGGACATCGAGCATGACCGCTGGCAGGCCAACCCGACCTGGTACACGATGCTGGGCCTGCCGCCCCAGCCCGGGCCGGGCGACCGCGCGCAAGCGCTGAACAGCGTGCACCCCGACGATCGGGCCATGGTGGCCGCACGCATCCAGGCCGTGCTGGACGGCGTTGACCTGCGGTATGCCTACGAAGCCCGCATGCAGCATGCCGACGGCTCGCTGCGCTGGGTAGAGGTGGCTGGCCGGGTGACGGCGCGCGACGCTGCGGGCAAGCCCAGGCACCTGATCGGCACCCGTTTCGACATCACCGAACGCAAGCAAATGCTGCAGCAGTGGCAGACCAGCGAGGCGCGCTTTCGCGCGCTGTTCGAGCAGGCCGCAGTGGGCGTGGCCCAGGTGGCGCTGGACGGCAGCTTCGCGCTCGTCAACCAGCGCTTTGGCGACATCACCGGCCGCAGCCGGGCCGCGCTGCAGGCCTGCAGCTTCCAGCAGATCACCCACCCCGACGACCTGACCATCGACCTGGACCTGGTCCGCCGCGTGCTGGCTGGCGAGATTGCCACCTACACGATGGAAAAGCGCTACCTGCGCCCGGACGGCAGCCAGGTCTGGGTCAACTTGACGGTCTCGCTGGTGCGCGACCCGGCCGGCACGCCGCTGCACTTCGTCTCGGTGGTCGAGGACATCACGGCGCGCAAGCAGGCCGGGCAGGCGCTGCAAGACCAGCTGGCCGAATTGCGCCGCTGGCACGCCGCCATGCTGGGCCGCGAGCTGCGCACGCTGGAGGTCAAGCGCGAGGTCAACACGCTGCTGGCGGCTGCCGGCCAACCGGCGCGCTACCCGAGTGTCGACAGCCCGTCGCCCGACGCCCAACCCTGAAGCCGCCGATGACCACAGCCCCCAGCCTACCGACCGAACCCATCGGCAGCGTCCCGCGCCCGCCGGCGCTGGTGCAGGCCATCCGCGACGCCGACGCCGGCCGGCTCGACCCGGCCGAGCTCGAGACGCTGTACGACGCGGCGGTGCGCGACACGCTGCGCCGCTTCGAGGCCACCGGCTCGCCGGTGGTGTGCGACGGCGAGCAGCGCAAGAACCACAACTTCGCCGACTACGCGGTGCACGGGCTGCCGAACTTCGCACCCGACGGCTTCAAGCTGCACTTCGTCAACCACACCCGGCAGTGGCCGCGGTTGACGTCAGGGCCGTTTCGTTATCACCAGCGCGGCGATCACTTCCTGGCCCTGGCGCGCAAGCACACCACGCTGCCGCTGAAGCAGGCGGTGATCTCGCCGTCGGCGCTGAGCCTGTTCTACCCGGCGCTGGCGCTGCCCGACTATCCACGCGAGGCCTTCATCAACGACCTGCTGACCGAGCACGAGAGCGAGCTGCGCGGCTGCCTGGCGCTGGGCGCGCACACCGTGCAGGTCGACTTCACCGAGGGCCGCCTGGCCTGCAAGATCGACCCCAGCGGCGGCCTGCTCAGCCGCTTCATCGAGCTCAACAACCTGGCACTCGACCGCTTCAGCGCCAGCGAGCGCCAGCGCATCGGCATCCACACCTGCCCCGGCGGCGACCGCGACTCGACGCACAGTGCCGATGTCGACTACGCCGCGTTGCTGCCCAGCCTGTTCGAGCTCAACGCCGGCCGCTTCTTCATCGAACTGGCGCATGAGCCCGACCGGCCGCGCGTGCTGCAGATGATCGGCCGCCACCTCAAGCCCGGCCAGCGTGCCTATGTGGGCGTGATTGACGTGCTGGACCCGCGCATCGAAACCCCGCAACAGGTTTGCGACCGCGTGCTCGAGGCGGCCCGTTACATCCGGCCCGAGCAGCTGGGCACCACCGATGATTGCGGCTACTGCCCCTTCTGCGACGACACCTCCACCAGCCGCGACACCGCGTTCGCGAAGATCGCCGCCCGCGTCGAAGGCACCGCATTGGCCTCGGCCGTGCTGGGCCGCTGAGCCGGCCTGGCCGCCGGCCCCCGCCAACCCGCCGCCTGCACGCCAACGACCACATGCCCACGACCCCATGCCCGCGACCAACCCCGGCGACGGCCTGAGCGGCGACAGCGGCGCGCTGCGCGAGGCCGCGCTGCAAACCTCGGCCAGCATCCTGGCGCTGCAAAGGCGCGCCCAGCAGGAGCAGGCGCAGACGGTGGCCCTGCTCACCGCGGTGCTCGGGTCGATGAGCGACGGCCTGGTCGCGGTGGACAATTGCGGCGCCATCACCGCGATCAACCCGCAGGCGGTGGCGCTGCTGGCGCTGCCGCCCGCGCTGGTGGCACGCGCCCGCTGGGCCGAGGTGCAGGCACATCTGGCGCAACAGGCCTGCCAGCCGGCAGCGGCCTTGCCGGCGTCGGCGCTGGTGCCGCCCACCGGGCCAGGTGCGCTGGACGAGATCGCAATGGCCGACGGCCGCGTGCTCGAGTGCCAGCATCGAGCGCAGCAAATCGATGGCGAGGCGCTGGGTACGGTGCTGGTCTTGCGCGATGTCACGGCGCGCAAGGCCGCCGCGCGCGAGCTGCAGCAGGCCCAGGCCGACACCACCCGCCGCTTGCGCGAGACCGAGGCATCGCGCCGGGTGCTGCTCAGCGCGCTGGAAGACCAGCAGCAGGCCGAGGCCGCGCTGCGCCGAGCCCTGGCCGACCAGGCCGCCCTGCTCAAGGAGGTGCACCACCGGGTGAAGAACAACCTGCAGATCATGCACAGCCTGCTGCGCCTGGAGGCCGGGCGCAGCGCCTCGGCCGAAACCCAGACCGTGCTGCGCGACATGCGCGGGCGCATCCAGTCGATGGCCTTGCTGCACGAATCGCTCTACCGCTCGGGCAGCTTTGCCGGCGTCGACCTGGGCGACTACCTGCGCCAGGTGGCCACCCAGGCCTTTCGCGCCCTGCACGCCCGGGCCGGGGCGGTGCGCCTGCAGCTCGACCTGGCCAGCATCCGGCTGCCGCTGGACCAGGCCCTGCCCTGCGGCTTGCTGGTCAACGAGCTGATCGGCAACAGCCTCAAACATGGTTTTGCCGACGGCCGCAGCGGTGAGCTGCGGGTGGCGCTGCAAGTGCTGGACGACGGCGCCACGCTGCTGCTGCAGGTCAGCGATGACGGCGTGGGCCTGCCGCCCGACTTTGCTGCCCGCCAGGGCCAGTCGCTCGGACTGCAGCTGGTGGCCGACCTGGCCGAGCAGCTGGACGGCCAGCTGGCCATCGGGCCGGCGCCGGCAGCCCAGTTCAGCCTGCGCTTCCGGCCGGCCGGCCTGCTGCCGGGCACTGGCCCTGTCTGACGCCCAGCCCGCGTTTCACCCCCAAGCCGAAGCTTTTGAACCCGCCGCGATGGCGTAAATTCGGGCTCCGTACCCTTGGGCTCGAACCGGCCAGCCTTGATGGACAAACCCTTGCGCATCCTGGTGGTGGAAGACGAAGCCATCGTCGCCCGCGATATCCGCCTGCAACTGGCCGAGCTGGGCTATGAGGCCGTGGGCCAGGCCCGGCATGGTGAGCAGGCGCTGCAGCTGGCCGAGCGCCTGCAGCCCGACCTGGTGCTGATGGACGTGCAGCTGGCCGGCCCGATGGACGGCATCACCGCAGCCGAGCTGATCCGCCGCCGGCTGGGGCTGCCGGTGGTCTTCCTCACCGCCTTCACCGGCGACGACACGCTCGACCGCGCCAAGCTGACCGACCCTTTCGGCTACATCGTCAAGCCCTTCACCGAGCGCGAGTTGCGCACCGTGCTGGCAATGGCGCTCTACCGCCACCAGGCCGAGGCCCGGCTGCGCGACAGCGAGTTGCGCCTGCGCACCATCGTCGAGTCCGAACCCGAATGCGTAAAGCTGATGAGCCCGGACGGCGCCTTGCTGGAGATGAACCCCGCCGGCCTGGCGATGCTGGAGGTCGACAACCTGGCCCAGGCGGTGGCGCTTGGCGAGCTGAACTTCATCGTTGCCGAACACCGCCAAGCCTTTGCTGCACTGCACCAGCGCGTGCTGGCCGGCAGCCGCGAACTGCTGGAATACGAAATCATCGGCCTGCGTGGCACCCGGCGCTGGATGGAGACCCATGCCGCGCCGATGCGCGACGCCAGCGGCCGCATCACCAGCGTGCTGAGCGTGACCCGCGATGTCACCGAGCGCAAGCAGGCCGCGCAGGCCCTGCAAGACAGCAACGAGCGCTTTCGCACCCTGGTGGAATGGACCCCCGAGGCCAGCGTGGTGCACCGCGACGGGCTGATCGTCTATGTCAATCCGGCCGCAGTGCGCTTGATCGGCGCCAGTGGGCCCGAGCAAGTGGTGGGCCAGCCCATCATCAGGATGATCCACCCCGACTGCCGGGCCGAACAGCTGGAACGGGTGCGCTCCATCGTGGCCGGCATCGCCATCGCGCCGATGGCCGAAACCCGCCTGATCAGGCTGGACGGCAGCGTCATCGACGCCGAGGTGCAGGGCACCTCGATCGTCTACGACGGCGCGCCGGCGGTCTACGTGGTGATGCGCGATGTCTCGGCGCGCAAGGCTGCCGAGGCCCAGTTGCGTAAGCTGTCGCTGGCCGTGGAGCAGAGCACCCAGAGCATCCTGATCACCGACGATCAGGGCCGCATCGAGTATGTCAACCCTGCCTTCGAGCGCATCACCGGTTACAGCCGTGCCGATGCCATGGGCCGCAACCCCAGTTTTCTGGGTACCAGCAGTGACCCCGAAGAACATGTCTCAGGGGTCTGGGCCACCCTGCACAGCGGCAAGACCTGGCAAGGTGAATTGAGCAACCGGCGCCGGGACGGCAGCGACTACGCCGCGCTGCTGCTCGCCATCCCGCTGCGCCAGCCTGACGGCCGCATCAGCAACTACCTGCAGCTGCACGAGGACATCAGCGAGCGCCAGCGACTGACTGCCGAGCTTGCGCTGCATCGCGACCGGCTGGAGGAGCAGGTGGCCACCCGCACCAGCGAGCTGGCCGAGGCGCGCCTGCAGGCCGAGGCCGCCAACCGGGCCAAGAGCGCCTTCCTGGCCAATATGAGCCATGAGATCCGCACCCCGATGAACGCCATCATCGGCCTGAACGAGCTGCTGCGCCGCGACCCGGCCACACCCGAACAGGCCCAGCGCCTGGACAAGATCGCCCAGGCCAGCCAGCACCTGCTGGCCATCATCAACGACATCCTCGACCTGTCCAAGATCGAAGCCGGCAAGGTGACGCTGGACGACTCGCCGCTGCACCTGTCGGCGCTGTTCGACAACGTGGGGTCGATCATCGGCGAAAGCGCTCGGACCAAGGGCCTGACGGTCTCGATCGACATCGGCGACATGCCGCTGCGCCTGCTGGGCGACGCCACGCGGCTGCGCCAGGCGCTGCTGAACTACGCCGGCAATGCGGTGAAGTTCACCGAGCAGGGCAGCGTGACACTGCGCGCCAGGCTGCTGGAAAGCAGCGCCGACGGCCGGCTGCTGCTGCGCTTCGACGTGGTGGACAGCGGGGTGGGCATCGCCGCCGACCGCCTGACCCGCCTGTTCAGTGATTTCGAGCAGGCCGACACCAGCACCACCCGCCAATACGGCGGCACCGGCCTGGGCCTGGCCATCACGCGCCGCTTGGCGCGGCTGATGGGCGGCGACGCCGGTGCCGAGAGCCAGCCGGGCCAGGGCAGCACCTTCTGGTTCACGGCCTGGCTACGCCCGGACCCCGGCGCCGCACCGGGCCTGGCCTTGGCGCCGGCCGCAGCCCCGGTCGAGGGCGACATCGTGGCGCTGCTGCGCCAGCGCCATGGCGGCGCCCGGGTGCTGCTGGCCGAGGACAACGAGGTCAACCGCGAACTGGCCCTGTACTGGCTGCATGACCTGGCACTGGAGGTGGACACCGCTCTGGACGGTGAGCAGGCCCTGGCCTGCGCCAGCGCCCGCCACTACGACCTGGTGCTGATGGACATGCAGATGCCCAGGATGGACGGCCTGCAGGCCACCCGGGCGATCCGCACCCTGCCCGGCTGGCAATCGATACCCATTCTGGCCATGACGGCCAATGCCTTTGACGACAACCGCCAGCTCTGCGAGGCCGCCGGCATGAATGATTTCGTGACCAAGCCGGTACAGTTGGCCGACATGCACGCCAAATTGCTGGCCTGGCTCACACCCCCACCGGCCTGAGACCTGCGGCGCCCCCCCCTGATAGGAGTAACCGCATGACCCGACCCCAACTCTTCGGCACTGCCGGCTCACGCGCACTGCGGGCGATCTGGGGTATCGAAGAAACTGGCATCGCTTACGACCATGTACCGGTCGGCTACGGCGCCGACTCGAAGGCGGCCGAGTACCTGGCCGTCAACCCCAATGGCCGCATCCCGGCGCTGGTCGACGGCGATCTGCAGCTCTTCGAATCGATGGCCATCAACCTCTACCTGGCCAAGCGCTATGGTGGCGCGCTCTACCCTGCTGGCGCCCAGGACGAGGCCCGGGCCTGGCAATGGAGCGTCTGGGCCATCAGCGAAATCGAGCCCCTGCAGATGCAGATCGTGATCCAGAAGCTGTTCACCCCGGAAGAAAAGCGCAACCCCACGGTGACCGAACGTGCGGCCAAGGGCCTGCAGCGCCCCTTGCGCGTACTGAACGCCGCGCTGCAGGGGCGCGATTGGCTGTTGGGCAACGCATTCTCGGTGGCCGACCTTAATGTCGCGTCGGTGATGCACCTGATGAAGAACATCGACTTCGGCTATGCCGAACACGCCAACGTCCAGCGCTGGGCAGACGCCTGCTACGCCCGACCGGCGCTGGCGCGGGCCTTGGCCAGGCCTTGAATCTGCCTGCCTGGCCTGTTCCTGCGCATGCGGTTGCTCGCTTGCGCAGCGCCCGCCTGGCCCGCAGCGAGAAGCCCTTCATGGCCCGCGGGGGCTTCAAACGCGAGCGCTGCGGCGGCTGCCGGCTGTTGCCCAGCCACTGCCTGTGCCCGCTGCGTCCGTCGGTGCCTACCCGGTCGGGGGTGTGCCTGCTGATGGCCGACATCGAGGCGCTCAAACCCAGCAACACCGGCTGGCTGGTGGCCGACGTGGTGCCCGACACCTTTGCCTTTGGCTGGGCCCGCACCGCCACCGACCCGGCTTTGCTGGCGCTGCTGGGCGATCCGGCCTGGCAACCCTATCTGGTGTTTCCGGGGGAATACGCGGCGCCCGAGCGGGTGGTTCTGCAGGTCGAGGCGCCAGGCCCGGGCCTGCGGACAAATGCCCGGCGCCCACTGTTCGTGCTGCTGGACGCAACCTGGGCCGAGGCGCGCAAGATGTTCCGCAAGAGCCCCTACCTTGACGCACTGCCAGTGCTCAGCCTGTCGCCCGGGCAGCTGTCGCAATACAAGCTGCGGCGCTCGCGCCGCGACGACCATTTCTGCACCAGCGAGGTGGCCGCGCTGTGCCTGCGTCTGGCCGGCGAACAACTGGCCGAGCAGACCCTGCAAGCCTACCTGGCTGTCTTCACCCACCACTACCTGCAAGCCCGCAACCAGTTGCCTGTCGCCTGGGATGGCCCGGCCCATCAGCGCCTGCGTGGGCTGACTGTGACGCAACTGCCGGAAGCGGCCGCATGCATGATCAGCTTGTGTTCGGCAGGCTCGACGTAGGACGGGACCCACAGCGCCAACTCGGCGCCCGCATCCAGCCATCGATCGCCAAATGTTTGCGTTGCGACCTCGCTGTCGCGCCAGTTGCCCGGCAACTCCGCGCCTTGCGCGGTCCGAACCACCAGGCCGTCGGAAAATTCGAGCCGGAACAGGGCTTGTCCGACCGGCGTGATGCCGTTCGCATGAACGCGTTTCTCAAGTTGCGCCAGCGCGCGCGACCCTGCGCAGTAGATCACCCGCCGCGATGCGGCAGCGGTTCGCAGGCTGTGCCAGCGGCCAGGCGCCAATGCCGAGCCCCTGCGGCAACGCCGAGCCACTGGCCTTGCGGCGGCTGACTGTCGTTCGGTCGATGCCTGCGAAGTCCTGCACGTCGCGCGAATCGAGGCCGCTGAAACCCGCGATGTCGCCGAGGAATCCCGGGTCCAGCCCGTCGATGGCGAGATGCTCCGCAACATCGGGCGCCATGCGATACCTGTTGGCGGTTGTGAGCCAGCGTACAAATCTGGCTGCGAGACCGCGTTTTGATGGCTGGGCCAGGTGAGTTTTGATCGGCGCCGTTGGCGCGGTGACTGGCAGCAGTCCCGGGGTCGTGCCACCGATCAGAACGGCACGT
>JANNZD010000089.1:0-11968 GCA_031410435.1 Betaproteobacteria bacterium
GGCCAGCGCCATGCCGGTGGTCTTGTCGGCGATCAGCGAGGGGATGTAGTCGGGCCTGCCGTCCGGGTGCAGCGTACCCACCAGGCCGGCCAGGCCGCAGGCGGCCTGGATCACATCGTCGAAGGCGGGCTTGCCGGCGTCGGGCCCGGCCTCGCCAAAGCCGGTAGCCAGGCAGTAGATCAGCTGGGGGTTGATGGCGGTGCAGGCCGCCGGGCCCAGGCCCAGGCGCTCGGCCGCGGCGCTGCGCATGTTGTGCACCAGCACGTCCACCGTGGGCAGCAGGCGCAGCACCGCGGCCAGGCCGTCGGGGTGCTTCAGGTCGACCGCCAGGCTGCGCTTGTTGCGGTTGATGGCCAGGAAGATGCTGCTCATGCCGCGCTGGCGCGACACGCCGTTGGCGCGCATCAGGTCGCCCTCGGGCGGCTCGAGCTTGATCACGTCGGCGCCGTAGTCGCCCAGGATCTGGGTGGCCAGCGGGCCCAGCACCACCGCAGTCAGGTCGAGCACGCGCACGCCGGCCAGCGGGCCGGTGCGGGCGCTTGCCTTCTGGCCGCCCGGGGAGCCGGCGGACGGCGCGGTGAGTGGCGCGGTGGGTAGCGCAGTGGGTGGCGCGGTGGGTAGGGTGGGCATGCGTGGCGGCGGCGTCGGGGCAGCCTGGAAGCTAGCATATTTACTTGTTGCCCAGCAAGCAAATTGGCCTCAGAATGAATCCGCCCCCGAGGGCCGCCAAACCGGAGACACCCGATGCAGGGCCTGTTGATCGACCCCGGCAGCTTGCCGCCCGAATGTGAATCGCTGCGCGCCGAGGTGCGCGCCTTCCTGGCCGAGGCCATGGTGCAGATCCCGCCGGTACGGCGCAACCGCAACTGGTCGGGCGCCAGCGCCGATTTCAGCCGCCAGATGGGCGAGCGCGGCTGGATCGGCATGACCTGGCCGCGGCGCTACGGCGGCCATGAGCGCAGCATGCTCGAGCGCTATGTGGTGCTCGAGGAGATGCTGGCCGCCGGCGCCCCAGTGGGCGCGCACTGGGTGGCCGACCGGCAGAGCGGCCCGCTGCTGATGCGCTATGCGCCCGACACGCTGGCCCCGCGCATCGTGCCGCGTATCGCGCGCGGCGAATGCTTCTTCTGCATCGGCATGAGCGAGCCCGATTCGGGATCGGATCTCGCATCGATCCGCACCAAGGCCGTCAACACGCCGCAGGGCTGGGTGATCAACGGCCGCAAGGTCTGGACCTCGGGGGCCCACCGCGCCCACTACATGATCGCGCTGGTGCGCACCGGCGAGCGCAGCGAGAACCGCCATGGCGGCATGTCGCAGTTCCTGGTCGACATGCAGACCCCGGGCCTGACGGTGCGGCCCATCCTCAACCAGCTGGGTGAGCATGATTTCAACGAGGTCACCTTCGACGACGTGACCGTGCCGCATGACTGCCTGATCGGCGAGGAGGGTGGCGGCTGGGCCCAGGTGGGCGCCGAGCTGGCCTTCGAGCGCAGCGGCCCCGAGCGCTATCTGAGCAGCACCCAGCTGCTGCTGGAGATGCTGGCCGTGGCTGACGCCAACGACGAGCGCCAGGCCGTGGCCCTGGGCCGCATCGTGGCGCAATACGGCACGCTGCGGCAGATGTCGCTGGGCGTGGCCGGCATGCTGTCGCGCGGCGAGAACCCGGCGCTGGCCGCAGCCCTGGTCAAGGACCAGGGCGCGCTGGTCGAACAGGCCATGCCCGACATCGCGCACGATCTGTTCGGCGGCCGCACCGACCCCGGCAGCACCCTGGCCCAGGCCATGCGCTATGCCACGCTGGCGGTGCCGTCCTTCAGCCTGCGCGGCGGCACCCGCGAAATCATGCGCGGCATGATCGCCAAGGGATTGGACCTGCGATGAAGCACCCGACGAGACCGGCGATGGACGAGGCGGCGCCGGCCGCCGACCGGATGATCGAGGACAGCGTGGCCCGGCTGTTCGGCAGCCGGGTCGACAAGGGCCAGCGCGAGCGGGCCGAGGCCGGCCAGCTGGATGCGGCGCTGTGGCAGCAGGTGGCCGACAGCGGCTTCCCCCTGCTGCTGGCCACCGAGGCCTCGGGCGGCCTGGGCCAGGGTTGGTCCGCGGCCTACCCGGTGCTGCGCGGCCTGGGCGCCTGGCAGGTGCCGCTACCGCTGGCCGAGACCCTGGTGGCGGCACAGTTGCTGTCGCTGGCCGGCCTGCCGGTACCGGACGGGCCGTTGACGCTGATCGAGGCGGCCCGCTGCCCCGGCTTGAAGCTGCGCGCCGAAGGCCAGGGCGTCTGCCTCGGCGGCACCGTGCACGGCGTGCCCTGGGCCCGCCATGCCAAGGGCGCGGTGGTGTCGCTGACCGCCGCCAGCCCGGGCGGCCCGGCCCGCGTCGCCTGGCTGGATCTGCAAGCCGGTGGCGGCGTGTCGGTCCAGCCGCATACCGACATCGCCGGCCTGCCCGCCGACACGCTGCTGCTGCAAGATACCCATTGCCCGCAGGTGGCCCTATTGCCGCTGGCGCTGGCCGAGCCGGTTTGGACGCTGGGCGCGCTGGCGCGGGCCATCATGATGGTGGGTGCGCTCGAATGGGTACTGGGCCAGACCGTCACCTATGCCGGCGACCGGGTGCAGTTCGGCAAGCCCATTGGCAAGAACCAGGTGATCCAGCAGAACCTGGCCTTGCTGGCCGGCGATGTGGCGGCCGCGCGCATGGCCGCCTTGGTCGCTGCCAGCCAGGCACCCGGCGTCGACCGGCCCGGGGCCGACCCGGCCGCCGCGCTGTTCGGCATCGCGGTGGCCAAGGTGCGCTGCGGCGAAGCCGCCACCCGCGGCACCGGCATCGCCCACCAGGTGCATGGCGCCATCGGCTTTACGCAGGAGCATGCGCTGCACTTCGCCACCCGCCGGCTGTGGGCCTGGCGCGAGCAGTTCGGCACCGACGCGCAGTGGGCCGCCCGGCTGGGCCGTGCCGCCATCCAGGCCGGTGCCGACGGCTTCTGGCCGGCGCTCAGCCACCAGCAGTTCGGCGCCCTGCGCTGAGCTTTTCACTACCCAACCCAACATCGAAAATGAGCGACCCACAACCCGACGTCACCATCAGCTTCGACGGCAGCGTGGCCACGGTGGAGATCTGCCGCACGCCGCACAACTTCTTCGACATCCCGCTGATCCAGCACCTGGCCGATGCCTTCGAGGATCTCGAAGCCGACCGGCGCTGCCATGCCATCGTGCTGGCCGCGCAGGGCACGTCTTTCTGCGCCGGCGCCAACTTCGTCAAGCAGCCGGCGGCGGGCGACGCCCATGCCGGGGCCGACCCGACCAAGCCCCTGGAGGTCTCGCGCGACGCCACGCCCGCTCACCGCAGCCCGCGCGCCGTCAACCCGCTGTACGGCGAGGCGATCCGGATGTTTTCGTGCAACAAGCCGGTGGTGGCTGCGGTGCAGGGCCCGGCCATCGGCGGTGGGCTGGGGCTGGCGTTGGTGGCCGATTTCCGCGTCACCTGCCCCGAGGCCCGCTTCTCGGCCAACTTCAATCGGTTGGGCTTCCACCCCGGCTTCGGCCTGTCGGTGACGCTGCCACGCCTGGTGGGGCTGCAGCAGGCGTCCTTGCTGTTTTACACCGGCCGGCGCATCAGCGGCACCGAGGCCCATGCCATCGGCCTGACCGATGTGCTGGTGGCGCAAGACCAGCTGCGCAGCGCCGCGGCCACGCTGGCGCGCGAGATCGCCACCTCGGCCCCGCTGGCGGTGCAGAGCACCCGCGCCACCCTGCGCGCCGGCCTGGTCGAGCAGATCCGCAATGCGGTGGCGCGCGAGAGCGTCGAGCAGAACTGGCAGTTCAACACCGCCGACTTCCGCGAGGGCGTGGCGGCGATGGCGGCACGGCGCGAGCCGCGCTTCGCGGGCGAGTAGGGCCGACGCAGCCCCATGTTCCAGCCTGGGCTGCTGGCGGGCAAGCGCATCCTCATCACCGGCGGTGGAACCGGCCTGGGTGCGGCGATGGCGGCGCGCTTCGGGGCGCTCGGGGCCTCGCTCCTGCTGTGGGGCCGACGCGCCGCCGTGCTCGAGGCCACCGCCGGGCGCCTGCGTGCCGATGGTGTCGAAGTGGCCACCCAGGCCTGCGACATCCGCGATGCGGCCGCGGTCGATGCCGCGCTGCAGGCCGCCTGGGCCGCGGCGCCGCTGGACGTGCTGGTCAACAACGCAGCGGCCAGCTTCATCGCCGAGACCGAGCAGCTGTCGACCCGCGCGGCCGATGCCATCCTGGCCACCAGCCTGCACGGCGCGCTGTACTGCACGCTGGCGCTGGGCCGGTGCTGCATCGCCACCGGCCGTCCCGGCGTGGTGCTCAGCATCCTGTCCACCTCCACCTTGACCGGTCGGGCCTTCACCGTGCCGTCGGCGATGGCCAAGGCCGGCCTGCTGGCGATGACCCGCAGCCTGGCGGTGGAATGGGGGCCCAAGGGCCTGCGCTGCGTGGCGATCGCGCCCGGGCCATTTCCCACCGCGGGGTCTGACCAGCAGCTCAACCCGGGCCTGCGCGGCGCGTCCACCGCCCGCGCGCCCGGCAACCCGCTGGGCCGGGTGGGCCACCCGCAAGAGCTGGCCGACCTGGCCGCCTACCTGGTGTCCGACCATGCCGGCTTCATCAATGGCGAGATGGTGGTGATCGACGGCGGCCTGCACCTGCGCAGCTCGGGCGCCGAGGACCTGCTGCAATGGTCGCCTGCGCAGTGGGTGCAGTTGCGCGAGTCGCGCAAGACGCCCGAGGCCTGAGTGCGCGGCACTGTCTTCCACCCGCTCGGCTGGGCCTGCCGGCAGCACCGGGGACGGGACGGGCTGGGTGATGTTGCGACCTGGATGTGGGTCATGAGCCCGTCAGCCATCAGTGTTGCCCAGCGGGTAAACATCTGGCCCGGACGGTTTTAAGTTCGGCGGCCCCGACCATCAGCGACAGCGCCAGGTTCTTCTCGGTTTACACGGTGCCGCGCTCGGCATCCCAGGCGGAGGTGCCCAGCAGCTCCACCGTCCCTGCCGGCGTTGTCCGGTAGGGCTCGAGGGATCCACACCCGGCCTCCAGCCAATCGAGCCCGAGCATGTCGTACACGGGAACCCAGCCCTCGCCTTGCCGCAGCAGCATCGCCGGGTTCGGCAGGTAGTGCCCGTGCCGCGCCCGAACGAACAGCTGCCGGGCAGGGCGGTAGCTGCTGTCGAGCTCGCTGCGCGACAGCACCTGGTTGATATAGCTGCGCTTGCGCCGTTTGTCGCTCCACCGATGAGGTGGCAAGCGTTCGAGCACCGCGTGCAGTTGCTCGGCAAAAAACCCTTCGCCGTACTTCCACACATCATGGCTGCGCACCACGCAGGCCGACCACTGGGTCTTCAAGCCCGCCAGCATCAGCGTCAAAACCCAGTACTCGCCCTGGTGTTGTTCGATGCGCACGAGCCGCCCGTCGGTCTGCACATCCAGCACGGCCGGCGCCAGCGCGTCGTACAGCGCGGGCAGGCCCGATGCGGCGAATCCCGACTCCTCCATCGCCCGGCTCACCGCATGCAGCCAGGCCGTGTGGCCGAACTCATCGCGGCGGCCCGGGTCGGCGCCCTTGGCCAGCAGCGCCTGCACCAGCGGCAGGTTGCCGGCGCGCGCGGCCAGCATCAGCGGCGTGGCGCCCACGGGGGTCAGGTGGTCGACGCCGTGGACATCGCACAGGCGCAAGATGTCCTTGAAGTTCTTCGCCGCGTAGGCCTGGAGATGGCGCTGGCGCGCGGCCGCCACGGTGCGGCGGGTCTGGGCTTCCAGACGCTCCCACGCGGGCAGGTTCATGCGCTTGGGCCCCGTCGTGCCGGCCATGTTGAAGCTGCCGCGGTCGACCAGGCCTTTCGCGGGCAGGAAGGGCGTGGCGGCCAGGCGTTCGATCCAGCGCTGCTGCCCGTGCCACACCGAGTAGTCGAACAGCGTCTGCCGCAGCTTGCTGCTGGGGTTGGCAGGGTCCAGCGCCTTGGGCGCCAGCTCGTCGATGAACGCGCGGCTCCACGGCGTCCACGGCACCGGCTTGCCTTGCAGGAAGGTCTCACGGATGGCACGGGCCTGCTCGTCCTTGCCCTGCAATTCGAGCTTGCGTGCCTCCTGCGCCCACTCTTCCTGGGTCGAGGCCTGTGTCGCAGCGCTACGGGCCTCGCCTTCCTGCAGGCCGAGCAGGCCGAAGATCGGGTGGCCGGTGTCGGACTCGACGATCATCAGGCTCTGCACGGCGCGCGTCATCGCCACGTACAGCGCATTGACGTAGAACTTGTAGAGCTCCAGCGACTTGTCGCTTTTGTCCTTGGCGCGGTGGTAGTCGAGCTCACTGCGCTGCAGCTGGTGTGGGGTGACGCCGTCGCAGACCTCGGCGTAGGCCGCGCGCTGCCCCGAGACCATGCCCATCAGCACCACGTGCGGGTACTCCAGGCCCTTGGCCTCGTGCACCGAGAAGACCAGCGGCGTGCGGAACTTCGCCTTGGCGAAGGCCTTGTCCTCGTCGCGCAACACGATGACGGCGTGACGCGCCGATGCCCGTGTGGCAGCGTCGATCTGCTTGAGCGCCGCGTCCCCGGCCTGGACCAGCATCACCTCGCCCGGCTCGGCCGATGTGCTCTGCACCAGGAAGTTGCTCTCCCGGTCGATCGATCCGAAGCGCGCCTGCTTGATCTTCAGGAGCGTGTTGGCCAGCGCGGTCACCGCCTGCGTATTGCGGAAGTTGGCCTGCAGCACCTGCAGTTGTTGGTGTTGTGCCGCCTGGCCAGGCAGGCCCTGCCAGAACAGCGTCTTCACCGCTGCCCAGCTGAAGAAGTTGGGGTGCACGATCTGGTTGGAGTCGCCGCACAGCAGGAACTGACCCGGTGCCTTCAGGCAGACCAGCACCAGGGCCAGCTGCACGGCGGTGAGGTCCTGCACCTCGTCGATGACGACGAAGTCATAGGTGGGCTGCGCCCGGGGCCGCCAGTCGTGGGCGACAAGGTTGAGGTCGAACTGTTTGGTTTCAGCGAGCCACTGGCGGTAGCGGTCGAAGAGTGCATGCGCCGCCTCGCGGGTAGCCGGGGCCAGCAGGCTCTGGCGTTGGCCGAGCTCAAGGTAATCGGCCAGGCTCAGCGGCCCGGTTGGCTGCGCGCCGATGACGCCGCGGAATTCCTCGAACAGCGCGTGGGCATCCAGGTCGCCGAGCGCCCTGGCGGCCGCGCGGTGGCGGTCGAACCAGCCGCGGAAGGCGTTGAAACTGACCTCCCGGCCGGGGGGTACCTGCAGGGTTTCGAGGAATTCACGGTAGCTCAGGAATTCCGCTTCCTGTGCCGAATTCTCATAGCCATGGGCGTCGTATAGCGCGCGTGCCGACTGGGCGAGATAGGCCGACTGGGTGACGTAGAGCACCCGCCCTGTTGCCTCGCGCAGCTTGGCCAGCGTGACGGCGGTCTTGCCTGAGCCGGCCGAGCCGACCAGCACCACCGGGGCAGGCAAGCGGCGCACCGCCTCCTGGGCGTCGTCGAAGACGATGGGCTTGTCGAGCAGTTCGAATTCGGCGCGCGTGGGGTGCAGCCAGCGCAGTGGCACGGCTTCGGTGCCGGATTGACCCGGCTCGACTGGGGGCTCTTGCTCGATCTTCGCCTCGTCCACCGGCGCGCCGCGCAGGAAGCGAGACTTCTCGTAGGCGTGGTTTGCGATCACCTCCAGCGCTAGGCAGACCGTCTCGCCGCCGTAGCGGGCGAACTGCAGCAGCAGCCGATTGCTGTGATCCAGCTTGGCGCGGTAATAGCCTCCGGCGTTCAGCTTCTTCACGTCCGGGCTCTTGAAGTCATTGGCCTCGATGGCCGAGCGAACCTTTGCGAACGCCGATTTCACTCGCTTGAGGTCGAGGTCCTTGTACTGGAGCAGGCGCATGGGTGACGAGAACCGGGCGAGGTGAGATCACCCGATTTTGCCGGGCTGCAACCGGCGATCCGGCCATCAAACAAAAATGGGTAGTCGCGCAGCCGGGCCGAGGGGTTCACTCCAAACAGCGGACCAGGTTCGAATCGACGCCGGCACTACCCCGGCAAAACCGATTGTTCGGATGGACGATCCTGGCGGTAGGCAAGGCGCAGAACGGACCGGGCCCGATGGCCGACATCGCTTACGAAAGCGTACCGCAGCTGTCAAACGCGGTGGCCTCTGTTCAGACCCTATGCAACAGCCGCCGCAGCAAGTAGTCCAACTCAGCGATGCACAGCAACTCGGGCTTGCCACAGACCGCCTACACCTTCTTGGGGCCGCTGGCAGCGGGCTGCGGTGGCCACAGCGCCTTGATGGTGCCGATGGCACCGGTGAACCGCACTGAGTGCCCGCTTTGGCTCGCCGCGAAGCCCAGGGCAGTCATCCGATGGCGCTTGTCCGGGCCGACGCCGGAGGCACCGTCGCGGCCGGAGGCGCCGCACGACAACGCAGACCTCGTCAAAAAGCAAAACGCCGACCACGGGGTCGGCGTTTGCCAATTCTATAAGTTGTTGTTTTTGTTCGAGAATCTGTGGTTGCGGGGGCCCGATCAGACCGTTTGTTCACCAGTGTACGACGGATCAGACTGACGTCCGAACCGTGTTCTCCATGCGCCACATCGGGCCCGCCTTGACGGAGCTCAGGTTCCGACACCGTCTGGCCGCTATTCGAAGCTGTTGCCCGCTTCTTGAGAAACCCCCACGAAGTAGATCAGCAAGCTCAACAAACCAATTCTGACTGGCTGCTGAAGACTGAGGGCAGTCCGCCAGTTGACGGCAACGAGCGACGGCAGCCCCTCAGATTGCGGTCAATGAGGCATCAACGGCCGGTATACGGCGCATACCTGTCAGCCAATGGCGCTAGGCGAGCACCCGCAAACGACCCATAGCAGCCGGTGGTCCGCTGAAGGACCGGTCATTCCGAAGCCGAGCCGTGGCCGCGACGGCCGCGGTTGACATAAGCCCTAGACACATGAGCGCTTGCCGATCTGGCATCGACATCGCGCCGACAGCGTGAAGCTGCGCGCCGTAAGCGCCGTCTTCCGGCCCGGGTGCATTGACGGGCGTCATCTCGACCACACCGTTCCTACCCCAATGGCGGTCCCCGTGCGTGCTGGCAACGGCGACGTACCACCGGGTCAGCTGTATACGGCGACCTGTTCGTGGTTTGGGGGCGGTTGACTGACGATTCGCGCGTTGGAAGCTTTCAAGCGGCCCGGGCAAGCTGGCGGAGATGCAAACCTCCGCACATCGATGTACGTTCAAGTCCATCTGTCTCGGCTCTGAAAGGGACGCGGCGCCTCGCACGACCACCACGCCGGTCGGGCCAGCAGCAGCCCCAGCATCAACAGAAGCGGCAGTGCCAGCAAGCCGTAGCTGCGATATGCGAGCACGCCGAAGAGCCAGCCGCCTGCGGCCGAGCCCAGCGTCTGGCCGAGGCCAGACGCGGCGGTCAAGCCGCCCATCACAACGCCCAGCCTCTGCCTCGAAGAGCCTGCGGCCAGATAGGCGATCACCGGCAGAACCAAGCCGGTACCTGCGGCGGTCAAACTGACGCCGAGGTACATCCAGGCATCGGGAAGATCCACGGCCAGCAAGGCCAGGCCGGCGACTGCAACGAGAAGGCCAGCACCGATCAGGATGCGTGCCGACGTCCGCTCGAGCAGCGAGGTGATGAAGAGCAGCGCGTTGACGCCCAGCATGACAAGGCTGCACTCGGCAAGCATGATCGCTGCCTGTCGCGAAGACAGGCCGGCCTGCTGCTGGCCCTGCAGCACGATGCCCAGCTCGAAGCCCGCCAGCACGAACATTACCGCGGCGCTCAGCCATAGCAACGCAACCGGGTGGCCCGGCACGGGACTCACTGCGTCGGCCTCGGCCGCTGCGTCAGCCACAAGCGCGGCGGGCAGGTTTGCAATCAGTCCCACCATCATCAGCCCGCCGAGCAAGGCCGACAAAACCAGCACGACCCGTGCCGACAGCGACGGAGAAACCGCAGCGTCAGTGAACCACGGCCCAACCTCGTTGGCCACCGCACTCAGTGCGGGGCCGAATAGGAATCCAAGCAGCGACATGGCGCCCAGCCATGCAAAACGCCGCGCCCGTTTGTCTTGGGGCGTGTGTTCGGCCACCAGCGCTGCGACGACCGGCACCACTGCGGCGACGAAGAAGCCCGTCGCGCCGCGCAGGGCGTACACGCCCGCAATGCCCGACCCGCCGGACATCGTTGGGACCGACAGCATCAGCGAACTCGCGACATACCCCACGAGCCCGACGATCAGGATTCGGCCGCGCCCGATGCGATCCGACACGATTCCCCACAGTGGCGCACCCAGCAACACACCGGCTGCATAGACGCCGCTGAGGAAGCCGACGTGGCGACCGACTTCACCAGTGCTGGCGCCTGGCATCATCGACGCGAGCCAACCTGGAAGCACCGGCAAGAGTGCCCCATAGCCGGCCGAGACGATGAACACTGAGCCCGCCAGCCACCCCATCTGCCCAGGCCGCAGTCCGGCAGCTGGAAGCGCCTTGGCAGGCCTCACGGCGCAATGCTGATGCCGTTGGGGCCTTTGCCCACCGGCACCGTGGCGACGACCTTGCGGGCGGTGATGTCGATGACCGACACCGTGTTCGCGTAGGTGTTGGTCACGAAAGCACGGCGTCCATCACGATCGACCACCACGCCGTGCGCCCCGGCACCGGTCTCGATCGTGGCGGCCACCTTCATGCTTGCAACATCGATCAGGCTGACGGTCGTCCCGGGCTTCTTCGACGTACCCTGATTGGCGACCAGAACCAAGGCGCTGTCGGGCGTCGCGTGCAATTGGATCGGCACCGTCCCGACTGCGATCTTGCGAATCACCTTGTGGCTCGAGGGATCAATCACCGCGACGCTGTTCTCTTCTGACAGGGATACGAAGCCGAACCGACCGTCGGGCGTGAAACCCACCTGCGCCGGGCCTTTGCCCGCCGAGATCCGGGCGACCTGTTTTCTACTGTCGGTGTCGATCACCGACACCGTGCCACCCTTGAGGTTGGCAACCCAGACTTGCTTGCCGTCCGGGCTGATACGAAGCCCATGCGGTGACGAACCGACCGGGATCAACCCAATCACCCGTTGCGCGGCCGTGTCCACGACGCTGACGGTGTTGTCACCGCCATTGGTGACGTACGCGGTACGTCCATCAGGTGCTACGACCACATGGGCGGGATGCATGCCCACCGGCACCTTGGCGGTCACGGTGCCGTTCGCGGTATCGATCACCCAAACCGCCCCGGCACCTGCCATTGCCGCGTGTTCGGACTTCGGCATCTTCCCGGCTGGCATGGCCTCAGCCGCCTTGGTGGGCTCGCCGTTGTTGGTGACCCAGACCCACTTTCCGTCTGGCGAGACCTGCACGTTGTGCGGGCCTTTTCCGACTGGGATGCTGCCGACCTTTTTGAAAGTCGCTGCATCGATGACGCTAACCGTGTTCGCCCCTTCATCGGCGACGTAGACCTTGCCCGTGGCTGCATACGCCGATCCGGCAGCGACCAGCATGACGAGCCGGGCCATGGCCAACAAGCCTTTTAGTCGGTTCATGAACATGACGGGAGCTCCTTCGGAACAGTGGCTGGTTTCAGGCAAAGGCACAGTCCATCGCTTTTGCCTCCGGGGCTTCGATTTGCCGGCAACGCTCACAGTGCAGGCATGACCTGGTCCGCCTTCTGCGCCGCCGCCCCAGCGTCGGAAACCTGGGCTTTGACGTTCTCATGCAGATCAACGCGCGTCGGATTGCTCGCCTCCAGAATCGCCTTGGACCTGGCCATCTCATCCGCAGAGCCGTGCGCCTGAGTGTGATCATCGAATTCGATGGACTGATGATCGCGGTTGATGATGGTTGGCTGAAACGTTTCGATGGCAGCGACGCCCTTTGAAGTAGCTTGAAAACCCGCTTTTGATGGTGCAAACCCTAATTCCTTGCTTCGACA
>JANNZD010000090.1:0-8160 GCA_031410435.1 Betaproteobacteria bacterium
GCCTGGCGAACGCCATTGGCCTCTGGCCAATGGCACGGAGTCAGCCGGTCACCCGGCGGCCTTGGCCTCGCTCCGCCCGTTCAAGTGCATTCGGCCCAGTGCCCTGAAGCAGCCCCTCCGGAAGACTGCCTTGAGCCCAAAGCCGCCCGACCCCTTGCCGCCGTCCGGCGGGCACAGCATGCGTTCAGTAGGTTGCGCGCCCGCCCGACAGGTCAAACACCGCGCCGGTCGAGAAACTGCAGTCCTCTGACGCCAGCCAGGCCACCATGGCCGCCACCTCGTCGACCGTGACCAGCCGGCCCATCGGGATCTTGGACAACATGTAGGCGATGTGCTCGGGCGCCATCTGGTCGAAGATCGCGGTGCGCGCCGCCGCGGGCGCCACCGCATTGACCAGCACGCCCTGCGTGGCCAGCTCCTTGCCGAGCGACTTGGTCAGCGCGATCAGGCCGGCCTTGCTGGCGCTGTAGTGGCTGGCATTGGGGTTGCCCTCCTTGCCGGCGACTGAGGCGATGTTGACGATGCGGCCATAGCCCTGGGCAATCATCTGCGGCACCACCGCGCGGCAGGTCAGGAAAGGCGCCACCAGGTTGACCTCCAGCACCCGGCGCCACATGGCCGGGTCCAGGGTCCAGGTGGGGCCATTGCCGCCGGTGATGCCGGCGTTGTTGACGAGAATGTCGATGCGGCCGTGCTGGCCTAGGGCCGCGGTGGTGGCTGCGGCCACGGCGGGCTCGTCGGTCAACTCCACCGCCGCAGCGCTGGCCCGACCGGGCGCCGCCAGTTCGGCCACCGCCTGCGCCAGCCGGGCCTGGTCCTTGTCCCACAGCACCACGCTGGCGCCGCTGGCCAGCAGGCGCTGGGCGATGCTCAGGCCTATGCCCTGGGCGCCCCCGGTGACCACGGCCACCCGGCCCTGCAGGTCGATCTGGTTCATGCCAGGCCCTTCAAGGCTTCGGGTGCGCTGGCCCGGCAGTCGGCGATGTACTGGCGGATGATGTCTTCAAAACTGGCTTCGGGCAGCAGGCCCAGCGCGGCGGCGCGGTCGGCACGCGCACCACTGGGCCAATTGGCGACGATGCCGGCGATGCGCTCGTCGCGCTCGAAGCGCACCCGGGCGCGCACGGCCGGGCCGGCCACCGTCTCGAGCGCGGCCAGCATCTGCGCCACCGTGACATTGAGCGCCGGCAGGTTCAACGCGGTGCGGCCGCCATAGGCCTCGCGGCTGGCCTGGTAGACCGCGATCAGGCCCTCCACGGTGCGCTGCGGCGAGCTGACCGGGTGCGGCACCTCGGGCGCCACCGGGCAGACCGATTCCACCCCGGCCAGCGGTTCGCGGATGATGCCGCTGAAGAAGGACGAGGCGGCGCCATTGGGCCGCCCTGGCCGCACGGTCACGGTCATCAGGCGGGCGCTGCGGCCGTCCAGATAGCCCTTGCGGGTGTAGTCGGCCACCAGGTGCTCGCACACATGCTTGTGCATGCCATAACTGGTCTGCGGCGTGGGCAGGGTGGTGTCGGTCACGATGGCCGGCATGGGCACCGCCGCGTCGGGCCCGTAGACCGCCACCGAGCTGCTGAACACCAGCCGGGCCGGCGCGGCACCCCGGTTGACGCGGTGCCGCAGCGCATCGAGCAGCGCCCGGGTGCTGTCGAGATTGCTGCGCAGGCCCAGGTCGAAGTCGGCCTCGCACTCGCCCGACACCGCCGAGGCCAGGTGGAACACACCGTCAAAGGCCTCATCGCGCAGGCCTTCGCAATGGTCGAGCAAGGGGCCAATGCGGGTCTCGACCCGGGCATCGGCCTGCAGATCGGCCGGTGCGGCGGCCTGGTCGGCCAACACGATGCATTGCAGCGCCTGGCCGTTCAGGCTGCCGCGCTGCAGCAGGGTGCGCGCCAGCCGGGCGCCGACGAAACCGGCACCGCCGGTGATGAGGATCTTCATGCGGGCTCCAGAATGAGGTGGTTGAAAGGCTCAGCGCGCCGCGCCGGCCACCGTGCGGGCCTTCAGGCGCGACGCGGGCAAGGCCAGCGAAGGCAGCTTGCGGCGCGAGGAAAAAACCGCATCGATGTCCTCGGCGGCGCCGTCGATCAGCACCAGGATGGCCTTCTCGGCGCGTGTCGGGGCTCGGGCGATCACCGCGTCCAGCACCGCTCGGTGCAGCGGCAGCGAATTGGCAGGGCCGTCAGGCCGGGCCGTGGACAGCTCGAAGGCGGTGCGCAGCAGCGCGCCCAGGGCCTTGCTCATCTGCACCACCATGCGGTTGTGGCAGGCGCGCAGCAGGCCCTGGTGAAAGCGCAGGTCGTGGGTGACATAGTCGCCGCCGTGGTCGATGGCGTTCTTCATGCCGGCATAGGCGGCTTCTATGCCGGCGATGTCTTCCGGGGTGGCACGCTCGGCGGCCAGGCGCACGGCTGCGGGCTCGACCACCCGGCGCAGCTCTTGCAGATCACGCAGGAACTCGCGCGTGAAACCGATCTTGCTCTGCCAGATCACCACATCGGGGTCGAACCAGTTCCAGTGCTCTTCGGGCATCACCCGGGTGCCGAGCTTGGGGCCGGTGACCAGCAGGCCCTTGGCCACCAGCGATTTGACGGCTTCGCGCACCACCGTGCGCGACACGCCCAGGGCCTCGCAGAGCATGGGTTCGGGCGGGATGGCCGCGCCCACCGGGTAGCGCCCGCTGACGATGTCTTCACCCAGCTGGTCGACGGTGTTGCCGTGCACGTTCTTGATCATGGGGCAGCCGCTCGGCGCTGGCGATCAGGCTCGCACAAACAGGGTTTCCAGCGGCTCGGGGCCGACCTGCCGGCTCCAGTGGCCATGTACCGCAGGATCGAATGCGACGCCGGCCGGCAGGGTGTCGGCCGAGAAGAAATGTTCACCGGGCCCGAAGCTGCGCGCGCTGCCGTCCTGCAGGCCAATCTCCATCCGGCCGTGCAGGATGAAGACCCATTGCGGGTCCGCGGTGCAATGAAACTCGCTGCGAAACCCCACCGGGCTGCGGCGCAGCTGGCAGCCGGCGCTGGGCATCAGGGGCGACAGCAGCGCCGCCGGCTTGCCCTCGCTCAAGGCGATGGGCTGCTCGCGGAAGCGGGCCCGGCCATCGGCATCGGTGAACAGCACGACCTGGTTGAAGGCGGCGGACATGGCGGGTCGGGTCAGAGCGACGCGGTGACGCCGCCATCGACATACAGGATGTGGCCGTTGACGAAGCGCGATGCATCGCTGGCCAGGAAGACCGCGGCACCGGCCAGGTCTTCCACCTCGCCCCAGCGGCGGCTCGGCGTGCGCGCCACCAGCCAGCTGCTGAAGGCCGGGTCGGCCACCAGCGCGGCGGTCAGGTCGGTGCGGAAATAGCCCGGGCCGATGCCGTTGACATTGATGCCATGCGGCCCCAGATCGATGGCCATGGCCTTGGTCAGCATCTTCACCGCGCCCTTGCTGGCGGTGTAGGCCGAGGTGCCGGGGCGGCCCAGCTCGCTCATCACCGAGCAGGTGTTGATGATGCGGCCCTGGCCGCGCGTCACCATGCGCCGGGCCACCACCTGGCCGACCACGAACAGGCTGTCGACATTGGTGCGCATCACTGCCTGCCAGTCGGCGCTGGGCAGCTCGTGGAAGGCACCGCGGCGGGTCATGCCGGCGTTGTTGACCAGGATGTCGATGGCGCCGATGTCGGCCTCTATCGCCGCCACCGCAGCCTCGACGGCGGCCGCGTCGACGACATCGAAGGCGCTGCTGTGCACTTGCAGCCCCTCGCTGCGCAACTGGGCGGCTGCGGCCGCCAGCCGCTTGGTGTCGCGGCCGTTGAGCACCAGGGTGGCGCCGGCCTGGCCCAGGCCGCGGGCCAGCGCCAGGCCGATGCCGGCGGACGAGCCGGTGACCAGGGCCAGGCGGCCGTCGAGTCGGAATGTCTGTGCAGTGATCATGGGGTGGGGGGCAGCAGCAGGGCCAGGGTGGTGGCCACCACCTGATCGGTGGTGGGGGTGATGTCGACGATCAGCACCGCCTCGTCGGCGCCGGGCGGCTCCAGCGTGGCCAACTGGCTGTCCAGCAACGAGGGCGGCATGTAGTGGCCGGTGCGCTGGGCCAGGCGCTCGCGCAGCAATGCAGCCGACCCTTGCAGGTAGACGAAGCGCAGGCCGGGGCAGGCCGCACGCAGGCCGTCGCGGTAACGGCGTTTGAGCGCCGAACACGAGACCACCAGGCCCTGTCCGGCTGCCCGGGCCTGGGCCAGGCAAGCGCCAATGCTGGCCAGCCAGCCGGCACGGTCGGCGTCGGTCAGCGCGGTGCCGGCGGCCATCAAGGCCACGTTGTGCGGCGGGTGCAGGGCGTCGCCCTCGACAAAGCCCGTGCCCAGCGCGCCGGCAAGCCGTGCCCCCACCGAGCTCTTGCCGCAGCCGCTGACCCCCATCACCACGAGGTGGTGGGGCCCGGTGGCGCGGGGGTCGGTGGACACGGTGGTCAATGGCGTGGCGTTCGGTGTCGGACGCGGCCTCAGAGGCGCTGGCCGCTGGCGCTGTCGAACACATGCGCCTTGCTGCCGTCGATGGCCAGGTAGACGGTGTCGCCCGGCTGGGCCAGGGTGCGGCCGTGCAGCACCAGGATCAATTGTTGGCCACCGGCGTCGCTGCCGATCTGCAGCAGCAGCTCGGTCTCGGCGCCGGTGGGTTCGACCACCACCACCTCGGCGGCAATGCCGGCGTCGGCCAGGGTCAGATCGCCCGGGCGGATGCCGTAGTGCACCTGCTGGCCATGCGTGCCGCCGGCCAGGCCCGACACCGGCCAGGCCGAGCCCAGCGCCTGCACCGAGGTGGCATCGCCGCTGCGCTGCAGCCTGCCCTCAAAGACATTCATGGACGGCGAGCCGATGAACTGGGCCACGAACAGATTGCCCGGCCGGTCATAGAGCTTGAGCGGGGTGCCGATCTGCTCGATGATGCCGTCGTGCATCACCACGATGCGGTCGGCCATGGTCATGGCCTCGATCTGGTCATGGGTGACATAGACGGTGGTGGTCTTCAGGCGCTGGTGCAGGGCCTTGATCTCGGCCCGCATCGCCACCCGCAGCTTGGCGTCCAGGTTGGAAAGCGGCTCGTCGAACAGAAAGACCTTGGGGTCGCGCACGATGGCCCGGCCCATCGCCACACGCTGGCGCTGGCCACCCGACAGCTCCTTGGGAAAGCGGTCGAGCAGCACGTCCAGGTTCAGGATGCGGGCGGCATTGGCCACCCGGTCATTGGTCAGCTTGGCATCGGCCTTGCGCAGCTTCAGGCTGAAGGCCATGTTGTCGCGCACTGTCATGTGCGGGTAGAGCGCATAGCTCTGGAACACCATCGCGATGTCGCGGTCCTTGCTTTCCAGATCGTTGACGACCTTGTCGTCGATCAGGATCTCGCCGCCGCTGATGTCTTCCAGCCCGGCCAGCATGCGCAGCAGCGTGCTCTTGCCACAGCCCGAAGGGCCGACCAGCACGACGAACTCACCGTCGCTGATGTCGAAGCTGACACCGTGCAGCACCTTGACAGCGCCGTAGGATTTTTCGATCTTTTTGAAGGTGACGGTGGCCATTTGAGCGTTGTGCCTAGCGCTGAGGGTGTGTAGGGGTCTTGCCAAGCGGACGCCGCGGAACCGGCTTCGCCGGGCCGCTGGCGTGCCTTGCAGGCCGCGCCGGGCCTGTCGCCCCGGCTCCTCGCCAGGCGCAAGTGGTCCGCCGGACCTCTAGTGTCCGGGCTCGGCCCCCTGGATGAAGGGCGGCGAAGCCGCTGCGGGGGTGGGTCATGACTTCACGGCACCGGCGGTCAGGCCGCCCACCATGTAGCGCTTGAAGGTGTAATAGATGGCGGCCGGCGGCAGCGCATAGACCAGGCCGGTGGCCATCAGCAGCTCCCACGGTGAATCGTCGGCCGACAGGAAGTGGCCCAGCGCTACAGCCAACGTGACCTTGTTGTCGTTGCTCAGCAGCAGGAAGGCATAGAGGTACTCGTTCCAGGCCAGCAGCAGTGCATAGGTGCCCACCGCCACCAGGCTGGGCACCATCAGTGGCAGGTAGACCAGACGGAACAGTTGCAGCGGCGTGGCGCCGTCCATGCGCGCGGCTTCGTCCAGTTCCCAGGGCAATTTGTCGGACGCCTGCTTGAGCACCCAGATGCAATAGGGCGAGGCGATGGTGACCATCGCCAGGATCAGCGACCACTGGTTGTTGAGCAAGCCGTAGTTGCCCATGGTCTTGTACATCGGCACCGCCAGAAAGGCCGCCGGGATGAAGTAGGTGAACAGTGCCAGGTTCATCACCGTGCGGCCACCACGCACCTTGAGCCGGCTGATGGCAAACGCCGCCGAGGTGGCGACGAACAGCGTGATCACGCCCACCGAGCCGGCGATCAGCACCGAGTTCCACATCTGGGTCCAGAAGTGGTCGAGGTAGAAGTGCTTTTGGTTGAAGACGAAGTCGAAGTTCTGCCAGGTCGGGTTCTTGGGCCAGAGCTGGCCGGTGGTGGCCAGGTCCTTGGGCGAGATCGCGAACAGCACCAGGTGGTAGACCGGGATGATGGTCCACAGGAACACCGGGATGCCGATCAGCAACAGCTTGGCCTCGGTGCTGATCTTCTTGAGGGTGATGCCCTTGCTCATGGCTGTGGCTCGCTCATTTGGACAAGCGTTTCATCATGAAATAGACCAATGGCAGCACCGCCGGCAGCGCCACCACGATCGAGGCCATGGCCAGGTCCACCTGGTCGAGCCGCAGGTAGCGGATGCCCAGCGTGGCCAGCACATGGGTCAGGTCGGCCGGGCCGCCGCCGGTGAGCAGGTAGACGCTGTTGAAATCACCCAGGGTCCAGATCATCGACAGGATGGTGCTGGTCAGGTAGAGCTGCTTCATGCTGGGCCAGGTGATGAACTTGAACTTCTGCCAGTTGCTGGCGCCGTCCACCGCCGCCGCTTCGTACTGCTCGGTGGGGATGGCCAGGCGGCCGGCGATCAGGATCAGGGTCCAGAAGGGCAGGCTCTTCCAGACATGCATCAGCATCGAGAAGCTCAGCGCCAGGGTCGGGTCGTTCAGCCAGTTGGGGCCGTCGCGGCCGCTCAGGTTGAAGATCAGGGTGTTGATCACCCCCCACTCGGGGTTGAGCATGAAGCGCACCGAGAGGATGGTGGGGATGGACGGCAGCGCCCAGGGCAGGATGAAGATCAGCGACAAGGCCTTGATCCACCCCCTTGACTGGATGAAGAAGCCCGACAGCACCATCGCGATCACCATCTTGATGTTGATCGCCACCACCAGGAACACCAGCGTGTTGACTGCGGTGCGAAAGAAGATCGGGTCGTCAAAGAGCTTGACATAGCTCTCGGGGTGGCGCGCCAGCCACAGGCCGTAGCCCACCGGGTAGAGCACGAAGATCAAGAACACCAGCAGGTAAGGCAGCACCAGCATGCGGCCCCAGAACTGGAAGCTGTTCAGCGGCCGGCTGGCTGTCGGCGCCGCAGGCGCGGAAAGGGTAGTGGTGCTCACGGTGCCTCGCAGACGGGATCAAGCGAACGCCGCGCAACCGGCTTTGCCGGGCCGCTGGTCTTCGTAGGCAGCAGACAGTCCACTGGACTGTCTGCTGTCCGACTCAGCCCCCTTGAGGGGATGCGCGGCGGGGGTGGGATCAGCTCCCGGCCACGACCTTGATGCGGGCGATCATCTCGTCCACGGCCTTGTCCACCGGGATCTTCTCGTTGAGGATGCGGTTCATGGCCTTGCCCCAGACGTTCTCGTTGTTGAGCACCGTGAACTTGAAGTTCTTGGTGAACTCAAACGGCGTGGTGCCGTTCATGAACTGGTTGTAGACGGCCAGGCGGTGCGGGTCACCCTTCCAGAACGGGCTTTGCTGGGCCAGCTTCTGCACCGGGAACCAGCGGCCCAGCGAGCCTTCGACATAGGGCGTCAAGTTGGCCTCTTCGAGCATGAAGGCGACGAACTTCTTGGCGCCTTCCTTGTTCTTGGCGTCCTTGAAGATCACGCCCGTCTTGCCCGCCGCGCGGTAGACCATCTTGCTGCCGTCGGGCTTGTTGGGGAAGCCGGCGGTGGCGATCAGCTCGGTGTAATTCTTCTTGGCAGTGGCGCGCTGCTCGGGCGTGAGCGCGGCGTTGTTCATGTCGTCCAGCCATTTG
>JANNZD010000091.1:0-19084 GCA_031410435.1 Betaproteobacteria bacterium
TTGCCGGCCGGGCTGCGCGGCTGCGCGGCGGGCCCGCTGGCCTTGCAGTGGCTGGACCGGCCCGACCTGCATCTGCGTCGCCTCGACGACCCGCAGGCCCTGGCTGAGTTGCGCCATCAAACTGCAGACTTTTTGCAACGCTGCGAGCCTGCCTGGGCCGTCACGACATTGGGTTTATAGGTGGCTTCCCTAGGTTTGCTATAATTTTTGGCTGGGCTTGGATGGGCTCCAGCTTTTCAAGTCTGGATCGCAGACGTTTCAGTTTTGACTGGGGCTGTCGGATCTCCCATACCGGTATATGTTGATCGACACTTTTCACTGAGGACACAAATGAACAAGTCGCTACTGTTGGCTACCCTGATCGCCGCCGCCGCCCTGACCGCCTGTGGCAAGAAGGAAGAAGTTGCTGCGCCTGCGGCTACTCCCACCGCCGCTGCCGCCTCTGCGGTGGCTGCTGCCGCTTCGACCATGGCTGACGCTGCTTCGACGGCTGCCGCCTCTGCTGACAGCGCCGCTTCGGCCGCCGCCGGCGCCGCTGCTGCCGCTGCTTCAATGGCCGCCAGCAAGTAATTGCCGCCCGTCGCGTGAAAAAGCCGCCTTAGGGCGGCTTTTTTACGCCCACTATTTTGGTACAGGTGCTCATGGCGGGCCGGAAGCCGCAGCCGGCAGTTTGGTGGCGGTTTCTGCCGCGACCGGGGTTGCTGGCGCGGGTTTGGACGCCGCTGGCGTGGGCCGCACATACACCGACCACATGAAGCCACCGGCGGCCAGCGCTGCCAGACCCGCCAGCAGCAGCCATCCCAGCAGCCAACGCAGCGCGTGCGCGCGCTCGCTGGGCTTGGCGTTGGCGGCCTGGGGCATGGCCGCCGGTTTGGCCGCAGCCGGGCGTACCGAGGGGATTTCCGGGCGGGCCGACGGCCCATAGGGGTCGCGTGGACTCGGCGCCGGCATGGCGCGTGCTGGCTGCGCCGCGCCGGGGTGTTGCGGCAGGTCCGGCGCCGCAAGTTGGGGCTCTCGTGGCGCCGGCATTGGCGCCAGTGCCGGGGCACGGTCCAGTGGCACTTCGGGCATGGGCTGGGGCCCCGGCGCCGGCGCCGGGGCTGCAGCCAAGGGCGCCCTTTGGGCGTTGACCGGCGCGCTGAAGCCTGATGCGGGTATATCCAGGCCCAGGGCCTGGCGCAGCGCAGCCACCGACTGGATGCGCTCGGTGGGTTGGATCAGCAAGCCGGCATCGATGGCCGCCAGCAGGCGCTCGGAATAGGCGCCTGCTGCGCTCTGCACCAGCGGCACATAGTTGTCCCTGACCGTGCGGCCCACCGAGACCGGCGGCTTGCGGCCGGTGATGGCGGTATAGACCACCGCGCACAAGGCATAGATATCGGTCCAGGGGCCCTGCCGCATGCCCGGCGCCTCGGCATATTGTTCGACCGGTGCAAAGCCGGGCTTGAGGATGGCCGTCAGGGCCTGGGTCGCATCGCCGATCACCTGGCGGGCGGCACCGAAATCGAGCAGCAGCGGCCGGCCGCTGCCCGACAGCAGCAGGATGTTGTCCGGTGCGATGTCGCGGTGCAGGAAATGGTCGGCGTGGATCACCCCCAATGCCTCGGTCAGCGCGCCCAAAAAAGCCATCAGCCAGCGTTCATCTGGCGGGCCTCCCAGCTTGATCAGCGTGTCCTTCAGCGTTTGGCCCTCGTAGAAGGGCATCACCATATAGGCCGTGCCATTGGCTTGCCAGAAGCGGTAGACCTTGACCAGCGAGGGATGGTCGAACTTGGCCAGCAGGCGGGCCTCGTTGATGAAACTGATCAGACCCGCACCGAACACTGCCCGGTTGCGTTCCGAGCTGAATTTCACATTCAGGCCGTCCGGGCGTGTGGCCAGGGCCGAGGGCATGTACTCTTTGATCGCCACTTCGCGGCGCAGGGTGTGGTCATGTGCCAGGTAGACCACGCCGAAGCCGCCTTCACCCAGCACCCGCACCACTTCAAACTCGGCCAGGTGGCTGCCCAGCGGCAGTGCATTGCCGCCTGGGGCCGGCGCCGGCGCGGGCGCGGGCGCAGCAGCGGGCTGGTGGCGCTGGGTCGGCTCGTAGCGTTGCGTGGGTTCGTAGCGTTGGGTCGGCTCATGGGCCCGGCCCGGTTCGACCCTTTGGGTCGGCGCCCAGGTCTCTGCGGGCACATAGCGCTCGGTAGGCGGGAAGGGGTCGGGCGGCGCCAGCCTCTCGGTGGGCGTGAAGCGGTCTCTGGGGGTGACCCGCTCGGTCGGCGCAAAGCCATCGGCAGGCAGCACGCGCTGGGTCGGTGCCCAGTCATCGACCGGCGCCGGCATGGGCTGGCCTTGGGGCGTCGGGGGAGGGGCGTTGGGTGGGCGGCTCATCGAGGCTGGGTTCAGCGCGTGGCGGCATTGTCGTCGAGTGTGGCCGGTCCGCATCCCCCTGGCAAGCGATGGTCGCCCGTTTTGGTGCCGGGCCGGCACGCTGGCCAAAGTGCCGGTTCGAAACGATCGATGTCCTCCGCCAAGGTGAGAAAGGTCGCATTCGCCGGCTGCGCCAAAGGGCCAGCAGGCCTAAACTGGTTTGGGCGTTTTATCACTTGAGCGCAATCGCCCGGTGTGATGCCGGGCCGACAGGTCTGCCATGCAAAATCCTTTTCGTCACCTGTTTGGCAAGGGCTCGGATGTGGCTCATCCAGCTGCGCTGCAGCGCTGGGCCGAAGCGGGCGGCCATGCCTTCCGTCGCGTGCGCGATGCGGGTGGTTGCGTGGTCGAGGGCCAGACCGGCGCGCGCCCATGGCGTATCGAATGGGGAGAGTCGCAGCGCAGCTACATCACCGGATGCGAGTTGCGCCTGACCGCCGAACTCGGCCTGCCGCATGCCTTGATGGCCATGGTGCTGACGCGGGTGCTGATGGCCGAGATGGAACGCGAGGTCTACGAGCAATATGTGAATGATGTGCAGACCCGCATCGACACCGACACGCCGCCCGAAATGCGCTGGCTGGTGATGTACCCCAAGCTTGAAAGCCAGGCGCTGGGCCCGCTGAAGGACCGCTTTGGCGCAGTGGGCAGCGTACCGCCGTGGCTGCTGCAATGGCTGTCCGGCGCGCTGCGCGATGCCCTGCTTGGCGCCGCTGGCGCGGTGCGGCCGGACCATCCGCTGGCGCTGATGGTGTCGCGCGGGCGGCTGACCTTGCGCACCGCCATGCCATTGCCGGATGCAGCCAAGCTGGCGCTATGGTTTTCGGTCTTCGAGTGGGCCCTGCGCTCGGCCTGCGCCGTGGGCGAAGAATGGCAACAGCCTGCGACGGTAGGCATGACGACCCTGCCCGGCGGGTGGCGCAGCAGCGAGTTTCCGCGCACCCAGGCGCCGGCCGCCGAGCGTTGATACGCGCCCGTCCGGCTCTGCCGGCGCTGCTGCCGATTGCATGCCGGTCAGCGTTCGGCGATGTCGATCAGCTTGTCGCGTGACAACACCACCAGACGGGTGGGTTCGACCCGCACCGCGCCTTCGCGCTCGAAGCCCTTGAGCTCCTGATTGACGCGCTGGCGCGAAGCGCCCAGCAATTGCGCCAGGTCTTCCTGGGCCAGTTGCAGGCCGATGCGGATCTCTTCGCCTTGTTCGATGCCATAGCTCTTGGCCAGCAGGATGATCTGCTTGGCCAGGCGGGCCGACAGGGGCTTGGTGTTGAGGTCTTCGAACTGGTTGAACATCAGGCGCAGGCGCCGGCAGTTCAGCCGCAGCAGGGCGTCGTACAACTCGGGGTGCTGGGCCAGCAAGGCCTTGAAGTCAGCCTTGCGCACGCACAGCAGGGTAGTTTCACCATGCGCGTCGGCGTCATGGGTACGGGGCAGGCCGTCGAACAAAGCAATGTCGCCGAACCAGATGCCCGGTTCGCAGTAGGTCAGCGTCACTTGCTTGCCGGCCAGCGACACCAGTGAAACCCGCACCGCCCCGCGCGCCACGCCGCACCAGTCTTCGGCAGGCGTGCCGCGCGATGCCAGCGACGCACCGTCGGCCAGGCGCCGTACCGTGGCCCGTGACAGGATCGCATGGCGTAACGGCTGGCTCAGCCTGGAGAACCAGGCGCCCGACTCGATGTTCTGCTGCTCTTCGTGGGTAAGAACCGGGGTGCTCATGTGATGTCCCTGGCGCGATCAAGGCGCTGCCTGTCTGGTCTATTGTCCACCAGGGCCCCTGGGGCGGCGGCCCGGCCCGGTAGTGACGCCTACGCTGCCGAGCGGCGCTCCCAGTGGCCTGCGGCACTGCCGCACGGTGCTGGCCAGCCGCTTGATCAGTGGCCAGGAGCGCGCCCAATTCGGGCTGATCTGGCGGGCGCTGCATGCTAGAGTGCCCTTGACTGTTACATGTTCACTCGTCATTCACTTCCGTTCCGGTGTCCCCGTGGGGGCCCAGGGTCGGTCATGGGCGGCCGTCGGGGCCGGTATTGGCTGGTCGCGGGGTGGCTGCTGGCGGGCTTGTTGGCCGCGCCGGTCTGCCGTGCGCAAGTGGCGGCCGAGGTCGGCGCCCTGGCCGCGCCGGGTGCCGGGTCTGCAGCCTCGGGCCCGCTGGCCGACCCCCTGGCGCTGGCCGAGTCGCAGCTCAAGCAGGCCCTGGACGATCTGCGCCAGCAGCGGCGCGAGGGGCTAGATCTGCGCTTGCGCGCAGCCACTGCGGAATCTGCCGCCGCCTGGTTGCCCTGGCTGCTGCTGCTGCTGGTGGGGCTGGGCGCTGCCACTGTCTGGCTGAGCCTGCGGGTGCGGCGCCTGCAAGGGGATGCGCTGCGCCGCAATTGGGCGGCGGCCGAGGCCGAGCTGCACGCGGCCGTGGTGGACGATGCCAGCGCCTCGTCCGGGCCATTGCTGCTGGGTGAGGCAGCCTTGCTGTCGACCAAGACCGCTGGCGGCCCGAGTGCTGCCGCAGGTGAGCTGCAGTTGGCCCGCAGCACCACACCGGCGTCCGGTCTGGGCGGCTTGACCGAAGGCGGGCGAACCACCAGCACCATGAACCTGTCGTCCGAGCTGCCGGCCCGTGCAGTGACGGTCGAGGAATTGCTCGATCTGGAGCAACAGGTTGATTTCTTCATGGTGCTGGGCCAGGAGCAGGCTGCGATCGATCTGTTGCTGGGCCATGTGCGGGCCACCGGGGGCTTCAATGCATTGCCCTATTTCAAGCTGCTCGAAATTTACCGGCAGCAAGGCGATGAAGAGGCCTACGACCGCACCCGCGAGCGCTTCAACCGGCGCTTCAATGCCACGGCGCCGCGTTTTGATGCCGACTTCGCCGCCGGCCGCCAACTGCCGGATTACCCGGCGGTGGTGGCCAGGCTGGAGCGCGCCTGGTCCCAGCCTGCCCGGGCGCTGGCCGAGTTGGACAGCCTGCTGTTGCGGCGGGCCGATCTGGAGCCCTTCGACCTGCCGGCCTTCCATGACCTGTTGACCTTGCATGCCCTGGTGCGCGACCTGCCGCCAAGCGCAGATTTGGGCGCCAGTGCGGCCGTGGCGTCGCCACCGGCCACGACTGCCAGCAGTCTGGCCGCAGCGCTGGCCGAGCGCACCCTGGCGGCGTCGGCAGAACGCGCACCGGCCCCTGCCCCCGGCCCGGTCGACCTGCTGCTGCCGCTCGATACCGACCGGTCCGAGCCCACCCAGCCGCGCCCCCGCTTGACTGAACCGACCGCCGCCCGCACCCTGCTGGCCGACTGGATGCAGACCCGCGCGAACCTGCGCGCAGCTGAATTGCCCACCGATGCCGGCTGGCATGCCGAACCGGTGTTGCGGCCCGAGCGCCTGGACCTGGACCTGACCGAGCATGCACCATCGCCGCGCGAGTTCACCCGGCCGGCGGCCTTCATGGACATGGCCACCCGGCGCGACACCCGGCCGTCCGACCTGTCTGCCTTCGACGACAGCGACCTGCTGCCGCCGTCCATCACCCGGCGCTGAGACCGGGCCCGCGGCCTGGCCTGCGGCCCGCGCCGCCCGCTACAGGCGGGCCAGGCGCTGCAAAGCGGTGTTCAAGGTGGCGTCTTGCTTGGCATAGCAAAAGCGCGCCAGGCCCTGGTTGCGGCCATCGTCGTAGAAGGCCGACAGCGGGATCGCGGCCACCCCGATCTCGGTGGTCAGCCAGCGGCAGAAGTCGGCCTCGCCCAGGCCGCTCAGGGCGCTGTAGTCCACCACCTGGAAGTAGCTGCCCTCGCTGGGCAGCAGCTTGAAGCGGGTGCCCGCCAGCCCGGCGCGGAACAGATCGCGCTTGCGCTGGTAGAAGGCCGGCAGATCGCGGTAGGGCGCGGCGTCGGCCAGGTAGGCGGCCAGGCCGTGCTGCATTGGGGTGTTGACCGTGAAGACGTTGAACTGGTGCACCTTGCGGAACTCGGCGGTGAGTGCGGCCGGTGCCGCCACGGTGCCGATCTTCCAGCCCGTGACATGGAAGGTCTTGCCGAAGCTCGACACCACGAAGGCCCGCGCCGCCAATTCCGGGTGCGCGGATGCGCTGGCATGGGGCTCACCGTCGTAGACCATGTGCTCGTAGACCTCGTCGGCGATCAGCAGGGCATCGGTCGGGCGCAGGATCTCGGCCAGCCGGTCCAGATCAGCCCGGCGCCAGATCGTCGCGCTCGGGTTGTGCGGGCTGTTGACCAGGATCGCCCGGGTACGCGGGCTCATGGCAGCGGCAATCGCGGCAAAGTCGGGCCGGAAACTGCCGGCCTGCAGCGCCACCCGAACCACGCTGCCGCCGGCCAGCTCGATGTTGGGCACATAGCTGTCGTAGTTGGGCTCGAGCACGATCACTTCGTCGCCCGGCGCCACGTTCGCCAGGATGGCAGTCAGGATGGCCTGGGTCGCGCCGGCGGTGATGGTGATTTCGGTCGCGGGGTCGTAATGCCGGCGGTACAGGGCTTCAATCTTGGCCGAGACGGCATCGCGCAGCAGCCCCAGGCCGGCCATCGGCGGGTATTGGTTGTGGCCCTCACGCATTGCCCGGCCGACCTGCTCCAGCAGCAAGGGGTCACCGGCAAAATCCGGGAAGCCCTGGCCCAGGTTGACGGCCTGGTGTTCAGCGGCCAGTGCCGACATCACCGTGAAGATGGTGGTGCCCACCCTGGGCAGGCGGCTGGGTGGCAGCGGGGTGCGAAAGGCGGTCATGGCGGCGGTCCGGCAGGCTCAGAGGTCGTAGGTCGGGGGTTCGCTGCCGGGCGGCTCGGCCAGCGTGCGTTCGATCAGGGCGCGTGTCATGCGCTCGCTCAGCAATTCGGCAAAGGCAAACACGAAGTGCCTGAGGTAGGCCCCGCGCTTGAAGGCCACGCGCGAGATGTTGGGGCCGAACAGGTGGCCTACCGGGCGCCAGGCCAGGTCGCCGCCCGGCGGGTCATCCCTGACCGCCATTTCGGCCACGATGCCCACCCCCATGCCCAGGCGCACATAGGTCTTGATGACGTCGGCATCGATGGCCTCCAGCGCGATATTGGGCTTCAGGCGGGCCTTGTCGAAGGCCGCATCGATGCGCGAACGGCCGCTGAAGCTGCTGTGGTAGGTGATCAGCGGTTCATGCGCCAGCTGGGCCAGGGTGGGCCGCTCGATCGACGCCAGCGGGTGGCGCGCCGGCACCACCAGCACATGCTGCCATTCATAACAGGGCAGGGTGACCAGGCCAGGCGCGTCGGCCAGCCACTCGGTGGCCAGACCGATCTCGGCCACGTCGTCCATCAGCATGCGCGCCACGTCGGCCGGGGTGCCCTGGTGCAGCACCACCTGCACCTTGGGGAAGCGCCGGCGCAGCTGGGCCACCGGCTCGGGCAGCACATAGCGCGCCTGCGAGTGGGTGGTGGCGATCGACAGGGTGCCGGCATCCTGCTTGGAATATTCGTCGCCGATGCGGCGCAGGTTGGCCAGCTCGCGCATGATGACCTCGACCGATTGCAGCACCAGCTGGCCCGGCTCGGTGACTCGGCGCAGGCGCTTGCCATGGCGCGCGAAGATGTCCACGCCCAGCTCTTCCTCAAGTTCGAGGATGGCCTTGCTGATGCCGGGCTGCGAGGTGTGCAGGGCCTTGGCCGTCTCGGTCAGGTTGAGGTTGCGGCGCACCGCCTCCTGCACGAAGCGGAACTGGTGCAGGTTCATCGCACCGGCACTTCGATTTGCTGTGCTGCCAGGGCTACATCGGCCATGGCGCGGATCACGGCCGGCGCCTCGCCGATGGCCGCCCGCAGCGCAAAGCGCACCTGCGGATGCTCGGCTTGCAGGCGCGCCATCAGTGCCGGGATGTCCTTGCGCACATGGCCGCCGGCGCCCAGAAACAGCGGCACCACATCCACCGCGGTGCACCCCTGGCGCACCAATGCGGCGCCCGCGTCGACCAGGCTGGGCGTCATGAACTCCAGGAAGGCAAGCGCGACCCGGTCGGCCCCGCGCGCGGCCGCGCAATGCGCCGCCACCGCCTGGAAGGGCGCGGCCCACTGCGGGTCGCGGGCGCCATGGGCGAACAGCAGCAGGGCCGGGGTGGCGGTCACTTCGGTGTCTGGCAGCGGGGTCGTCGTCGGGTTCATTGAATTCGTCGGTTCATCGGTAGCGCACCAGCCAGGCAAAGGCACCCATCGAGATCAGCAGGTACAGCCCGCTGGGCGCGGCGGCTGCCATCCAGGGTGTCCATTGGCGCAGCAGGCCGAGGTGGCCGCTGGCATTGTTCAGCAGCACGAAGCTGATGCCCAGCATGATGCCGCCAAAGACCTTGTAGCTCACCCCTCCGGCGCGGGCATGCAGGTAGGCAAAGGGCAGGGCCAGCGCCACCATCACGATGCAGGCCAGCGGGTAGAGCGCCTTCTTCCAGAACTGGATCTGGTAGAGCTGCACCGCCTGGTCCTGCTCGGTCAGATGGCTGGTGTAGCGCCACAGGTCGAGGGTGGACATGGTCTGCACAGGCAGCAGGGCGGCAGCCACCACACCGGCGTCCAGGCTGCTGACCCAGGCCAGTTCGGGCAGGGTGGACAGGCCCAGGATGGCCGCACCGGCCGGCGCGGCACTGCCAGCCTCGGCCGCGGTGGCGGGCGCCGGCCATTCTTCGCGGCGCAGGTCCAGCAGGCGCCAGGTGCCGTCCTTCTGCACCTGGGCGCTGCGCGCCTCGATGTGGGTGCGCAGACGCCCGGCGGTGTCGAACTCGAAGATGCGCACACCCTTCAACAGCAGGCCGCCAGCCGCGCTGCTGACATTGATCGAGATGCTACGTTCCAGCGAGGCATCGCCGGGCGGTGCGGCGCGCCGCTCCTTGAGCCAGGCGCCGCTGCCGCCAAACTGCAGGCCACCGCGGGCCGAGGCCTTGAGCGCCACGGCTTCGCGTTCGGCCACCGGCACCAGGTAATCGCCCACGCCCAGGGTGATGGCTGCAAAGGCCAGGCCGGGCAGGGCCAGAAGGCCCAGTGCGCGCACCGGGCCCAGGCCCGCCGTGCGCAGGATGGTGAACTCGGATGATTGGGCCAGGCGGGCCATTGCATAGATGGTGCCGATCAGCACCGCGATCGGAAACAGCTCGTAGAAATGCCCCGGCAAGGCCAGCAAGCCATGCACCACCGCATGCCCGAGCGTGTAGCCGTTGCGGCCGACGTTTTCCAGTTCGTCAACGAAGTCGATGAAATAGAACAGGCTGAGAAAGGCCAGCGCCACGAACACCACCGACCAGACGATGTCGCGGTAGAGCAGCCGGCGCACGGTCTTCATGTCGGCCTCCACAGGCCGACCCGGCGCATCACGGTGCCGTGGTTGCGCCACCAGATCAGGGTCCAGGCGATCGCCAGCGCGCCGCCGTGCAGTGCCAGCATCAGCGGCAGCGCCGGGAAGCGGCCCGCCGCGACCCAGGCCTGGCTGAGGTTGACGCCGTTGAAATAGGCCATGAAGGTCAGCAGGGCCAGCAGCAGATTCCAGTTGCTGGCCCGCCGCGGCTGCGCCGCCGACAGGCCGATGCCCAGCAGCAGCAGGTTGGCGGCCGCCAGCAGCATGCCCAGGCGCCAGGCCAGCTCGGCCTGGTGGCGTGCGCCGGGTTCGCGCAGCAGGGCCCAGGTGCTCATGGTCTTGGGCGGCGCCTCCTGGGCCGTGCGCGCTGCAGACTCGCCAACCAGCACCTGGTAGGTCTCGAAGCTGGCCAGCGTGCGCTCACCGGTCAGGCTGTTGGTCTCGTTGCGCTGGCCCTGGTTGAGCTGGAGCAGGCGCTCGTCGCCCTGGTTGAACAACTGGCCGCTGCGCGCTGAAACCACCGACTCGCTGCCGGGCTTGCGGGTCAGCACGAACACATGCTGGGCTTGCACCCCCTCCTGGCTGGCGCGGTCGACGAAGAACACCCGATTGCCGTCGCGCGAGGTCTGAAACACGCCCGGCGCCACCCGTGACAGATCGGTGCGCTGCTCATAGCGGCTGCGCAGTTCAACGCTGCTGCGGTTGATCCAGGGCCAGACAAACAGCAACAGCGCGGCCGAGACCGCCAGCACCGGCCAGGCCATGCCCAGCACCGGCCGCACGAAGCGGCCCAGCCCCAGGCCGCTGGCGAACCAGATCACCATTTCGCTGTCGCGGTACATGCGGCCCAGGGTGACCACCACCGAGACAAACAGACTCAGCCCCAGCATCATGGGCAGGTAGCCCAGCGCGGTGTAGCCCAGCAGCAGCACCACATCCTCGGGTGCCACTTCCCCGCCGGCGGCCATGCCCAAGGTGCGGATCAGCATCATCGTGATCACGATGGTGAGAATCACCACCAGGGTGGCGCCGAAGCTGCGGGCCAGTTCTCGGCGCACGGTTGAATCGAATAACATCTTTGGCTCTCTCAAGTCGGGCTTGGGCTAAGCCTTGATCGACTTGTTCCCCCGTCAAGGGCCGCTGCCGCTGCGCGGTGGTCCAGGGGCCCTCACAACCAGGTCAGATTATGGACTTTCGCACTCAAGTGGTGGCCGCCGGAGCCACCAGCCGTCTGGCCGTCGATGCCTTGCTGCTGTTGCTGGTGGGCGACACCTTGCCGCCGGGCCTGGACCAGCCCCTGGCCCTGGCCCTGGCCGACGAAGTGGCGCAAGGCGATCTGGTGCTCAAGACCGGCAAGACCGCCTACCTGCGCCGGGTCGATGAGGTCAAGGCGCGGCGCGTGGCGGTGGCGGTGGCGGCCGATGCCAGCCCCCGGGCCTTGCGCTCGGCAGCGGCAGCGGGCATCGGCCTGCTCAAGGGCCTGCCGGTCAAGCACCTGGCCATCCAGGTGCTGGGCTGCGACCCGCTGGGCACCGCCCAGGCCGAGGCGCTGGCCTCAGCGGCCAGCGAAGCTACCTACCTTTACCGCAGTACCAAGCCGAGTGCGCCGGCGCCGCCGGTGCTGGCCAAGCTCAGCCTGTTGCTGGGCAGCAAGGCCGAAGCCCAGGCCGCCGAGGCCGGCCTGACGGTGGCCGCGGCCATCGGCGAGGGTGTGGCGCTGGCGCGTGAGCTGGCCAACCGGCCGGGCAACCACTGCACCCCCACCCTGCTGGCCAACGAGGCCCGCAAGATGTGCCGGGCCCAGGGCCTGCGCATCGAGGTGCTGGACAAGAAGCGCATCGAGGCCCTGGGCATGGGCAGCTTTCTGGCGGTGGCCCAGGGCTCGGCCGAGGCGCCCCGCTTCATCGTGATGCACTACCAGGGCGCGGCCAAGACCCGCAAGCCGCTGGTGCTGGTGGGCAAGGGCATCACCTTCGACTCGGGCGGCATCTCGCTCAAGCCGGGCGGCGAGATGGACGAGATGAAATTCGACATGGGCGGCGCCGCCAGTGTCGTGGGCACGATGCGGGCGATAGCCCAGCTCAAGCCGGCGATCAATGTGATCGGCGTGATCGCAGCATGCGAGAACATGCCCAGCGGCACGGCCCTCAAGCCTGGCGATGTGGTGACCAGCATGTCGGGCCAGACCATCGAGGTGCTCAACACCGACGCCGAAGGCCGGCTGGTCTTGTGCGACGCCCTGACCTATGCCGAGCGTTTCAAGCCCGAGGCGGTGGTGGACATCGCCACCCTGACCGGCGCCTGTGTGGTGGCGCTGGGCGGTGTGCGCTCCGGGATGTTCTCGCCTGACGATGCCCTGGCGGGCGAGTTGGCGGCGGCCGGCGAGGCCGCGTTGGATGGCTGCTGGCGCCTGCCCCTGGATGCTGACTATGCCGAGGGCCTGAAGAGCAACTTTGCCGATGTGGCCAATATCGCCGGCCGTGCCGGCGGGGCGATCACTGCGGCCAGTTTTCTCAGCCGCTTCACCAAGGCCTACCGCTGGGCCCATCTCGACATCGCCGGCACCGCCTGGAAGTCGGGTGCCGCCAAGGGCGCCACCGGCCGCCCGGTGGGCCTGCTGACCCATTGGCTGCTGGCCCAGTCGGTCTGAGCCACTGGGCCGCGGCTGCAAACGCAATATGGGCGCCGTGGCTTTTCACAGTGGGGTGGCCGACAAACTGGGCTACACCTGCAGGCTGGTGCGCAAGGCCTGGCGCCAGGGCCAACGGGTGCTGGTGACAGGCTCGCCCGAGCAGCTGGCCCGGCTGGATGCGCTGCTCTGGAGCTTCGAAGCCAGCGAGTTCCTGCCCCACCTGCGCGTGATGGCCGGCGCAGCCATGAGCCCGCTGCTGGCCCGCACACCGGTGCTGCTGGCAGACCAGGTCGATGACTGCGGGCCTGCCGATGTGCTGGTCAACCTGGGCCCGGCCTTTGTCGAAAGCCAGGGCGAATTTGCCCGGGTCATCGAAGTCGTGGCCAGCAGCGACGAGGACGTGCAGCACGGCCGGCGGCGCTGGCGCCAGTATGTGGCGCAGGGCAGCGCGCCCACCAATCACACCGCTGGCTAGGGCAAGCCCCGAGCCGAAGTGCTCGGGAATACCCCCTCAACCGGTGTATCGTCTCGCCCGTTGAGAAAGCCCCTGCATCTCTGCTTTTGGATCTCAACTCACCCCTTTTGGAGGTTTTGCATGCAAGTCAAGCTCAATGTGATCGCTGGCGCTACCGTCGCCGCAATGGTGGCGCTCACCGGCACCGCCCAAGCGCAAGACATGGTCGTCAAGATCGGCCACGTCGGCCCGGTTTCGGGTGCCCAGGCTCACTATGGCAAGGACAACGAAAACGGCGCCCGCATGGCCATCGAAGACCTGAACGCCAAGGGCGTGACGATCGGCGGCAAGAAGGTCAAGCTCGAACTGGTGGCCGAAGACGACGCCGCCGACCCCAAGCAGGGCACTGCCGCTGCGCAAAAGCTGTGCGACGCCAAGGTCAATGGCGTGGTCGGCCACCTGAACTCAGGCACCACCATCCCGGCTTCCACCGTGTACAACGGCTGCGGCATCCCGCACATCACGCCGTCGGCCACCAACCCCAAACTGACCCAGCAGGGCTACAAGACCACCTTCCGCATGCTGGCCAATGACAACGCCCTGGGCGCCGGCCTGGCGCTGCATGCGGCCAATGGCAAGGTCAAGACGGTCGCCATCATCGACGACCGCAGCGCCTACGGCCAGGGTGTGGCGGAGGTGTTCAAGAAGACCGCGCTGTCCAAGGGCATCAAGGTGGTGGACGAGCAGTTCACCAACGACAAGGCCACCGACTTCATGGCCATCCTGACCGCCATCAAGAGCAAGGCGCCGGATGCCGTGTTCTACGGCGGCATGGACCCGCAAGCCGGCCCGATGCTGCGCCAGATGGACCAACTCGGCCTGTCGAATGTCAAGTTCTTCGGTGGCGATGGCATCTGCACCGCCAAGCTGGCCGAGCTGTCGGGCGGCGCCAAGGCGCTGGGTGGCGTGGTCTGTGCCGAAGGCGGCGCCTCGCTCGAGAAGATGCCTGGCGGCAAGGCCTGGAAGACCCGCTATGACGCCAAGTACCCGAACCAGTTCCAGGTCTACTCGCCCTACACCTATGACGCGGTGCATGTGCTGGTCGATGCCATGGTGCGTGCCGGATCGGCCGACCCCAAGGTCTACACCGCCAAGCTGTTTGACGCCAACTACCAGGGCGTGACCACCAAGGTCGGCTTCGAGCCCGATGGCGAGCTGAAGAACCCGGCCATGACGCTCTATGTCTACAAGGACGGCAAGAAGGTCGCGTTGAACTGATCTGCACCGCTGCAATTGCAAGGGCGCCGCGAGGCGCCCTTTTTCATTGCCGGGCGCTCGATCGGCGCGCTCAGCGGCGCCCGTAAAGCGCGGTCATGTCGGCCAGGCGCTGGCTGTGCCAGGGGTGCAGGTCGCGCCACTCGAAGCGCCATGCCCACCAGCCCGAGGGGCTGCCGGGCAGGTTCATGCGGCAGCTGCCAGGCAGCACCAGGATGTCCTGCATCGGATGCACCACGGTGTCGGCCACCGACGCGCAGGCCGCCCGCATCAGGGCCCAGGCGATGTCATGGCCGTCGGTGCCCAGGTAGGCGCGGGCATGGTGGCGCTCGGCGTCGCTGGCGCTGTGGGCCCACCAGCCGGTGGTGGTGTCGTTGTCATGGGTGCCGGTGTAGACCACGCTATGCTGGCGGTGCTTGTGTGGCAGGAAGTGGTTGTGGGCCCCGTCGCCGAAGGCGAATTGCAGGATCGCCATGCCAGGGAATTGGCTGGCCTGCAGCAGATCCACCACCGCGGGCGACAGCACGCCCAGGTCTTCGGCGATCAGCGGCACCGGCCCCAATGCAGCGGTCACGGCGTCGAACAGCGCCATGCCGGGGCCGGGCAACCAGCGGCCCCTGACGGCGGTGGGCTCGCTGGCCGGTATCTCCCAGTAGTCGGCAAAGCCGCGGAAGTGGTCGATGCGCACGATGTCCACCAGGTCCAGCGTGCGCCGGATGCGCTGTATCCACCAGGCATAGGCTTCATCGGCGTGGGCTGACCAACGGTACAGGGGGTTGCCCCAGCGCTGGCCGGTGGCGCTGAAGTAGTCGGGCGGCACCCCTGCCACCACCCGGGGTCGGCCGCCGGCGTCCAGTTCGAACAGGTCCTGGCGGGCCCAGACTTCGGCGCTCTGGTAGGCGATGAAGATGGGCGCGTCGCCCACGATCTTGATGCCCTTGGCATGCGCGTGGCTGCGCAGTGCAGCCCATTGGCGGAAGAAGCACCACTGGCAGAAGCGGAAGAAATCGATACGCGCGCGGTGTTGCTGGCGCGCGGCGGCCAATGCGCCGGGCTGGCGCCGGGCCAGGCCGTCGGGCCAGTCGCACCAGTCGGCCCAGGCAGTGGCTTCGCACAGCGCCATGAACAGCGCGTAGTCGTCCAGCCAATCGGCCTGGGCCTGGCTGAAGCGCGCCAGGTCGTCGAGATCCTGCGGGTCGGCCTGGCTGAAAAAGGCCTGCGCGGCCTCGCCCAGGCGCGCCATGCGCCAGGGCACCAGGCTGGCAAAGTCGATGCGGTGCGGATCGGCCGGCGGCGGATGGGCCAGGGCCTCGGCGGCGAGCCAGCCGCGTTGCTGCAGTTCGCCCAGGTCGATCAGCAGCAGGTTGCCGGCAAACGCCGAACTGCTCATATAGGGTGAGTTGCCCGGGCCGATGCCGCCCAGCGGCAGCATCTGCCACAGGCTTTGACCCGCCCCCTGCAGCCAGTCCACGAAGTGGTGTGCGGCCGGGCCGAGGTCACCGCTGCCCTGCGGGCCCGGCAGCGAGGTGGGGTGCAGCAGTACGCCGCTGGTGCGGGGGAATCGCATGGCGCTGGGTCTCCCGGAGGGGTTCAGTCGAGGTCGGCCAGCAGCACCATGCTGCGGGCCGGCAAGGGGTATTGGCCGCGCCAGGGCGCAGGTGCCGGCACGGGGTCTTGCCGGGCCATGGCGTCAGGTACGGGTTCGATGGCCTTGTCCGAGGCGGCGCTGTCCAGCAGGCAGTGCCAGGTGCCGGGCGGCAGGGTGAAGGGCGTGGCCAGGGGCTCGGCGTTGAACAGCATCAGCAGGTGGCCCCGGCCGCGGCCTGGTGCGCCCACCCATGCGCCCAGCACGCGCGACGCCGATTGGTCCCAGTCCCAGGCATTCAGCGCCTGGCCATTGCGGCGCAGCCAGGCCAGATCGGCCCGGCCCTGGGCGTCGGGCAGGCCGGTGTACCAGCGCGGCCCCAGGGGTTGCCAGGCGCGGCGCAGCGCCAGCAAGGCCTGGGTGAAGCGCAGCAAGCCGGGGTCGGCCCGGGCCCAGTCGATCCAGGTGATCGGGTTGTCCTGGCAATAGGGGTTGTTGTTGCCCTGTTGGCTGTGGCCGATCTCGTCGCCGGCGGCCAGCATTGGCGTGCCCTGGCTCAGGAGCAGGGTGGCCAGCAGTGCGCGCTGCAGCCGGCCGCGCAGCCACAGCACCTCCGGGTCGTCGGTCGGGCCTTCCGCGCCGCAGTTCCAGCTCAGGTTGTGGCCGTGGCCATCGCGGTTGCCCTCGCCATTGGCCAGGTTGTGGCGGAAATCGTGGCTGACCAGGTCGAGCAGGGTGAAGCCATCGTGCGAAACGATGTAGTTGACCGATTCACCCGGCCCGCGCCGGCGCGCTTGCAGGCGCTGGGCCGAGCCAGCCAGGGCCTGGGCAAACTGCCCGCGGGTGACGCTGCCGCCGAGCCAGAAGGCGCGCATGGTGTCGCGGAATCCGTCATTCCACTCGAGCCAGCCGTTGGGGAAGTTGCCCACCTGGTAGCCGCCCGGGCCGAGGTCCCAGGGCTCGGCCACCAGCTTGCCGTCGGCCAGCAGCCGGCCCAGCAGCGGGTCTTGCAGCACCGCCTTGAAGAAGGCGCCGTCGCGCTCGAAACCCTGGTCGCCGCGCGCCAGCGCGCTGGCCAGGTCGAAGCGGAAGCCGTCCACATGCATCTCGCCGGCCCAGAAGCGCAGGCTGTCCAGCACCAGCTGCAGCATGCGCGGCTGGCGCAGGTCCAGGGTGTTGCCGCAGCCGCTGTAGTTGTCGTAGGCGGCCCGGTGCTCAGGCGGCAGGCGGTAGCTGCCGGCGTTGTCCAGCCCGCGCCAGCACAGCGTGGGCCCGAGTTCGTCGCTCTCGGCGCTGTGGTTGAACACCACATCCAGCATCACCTCGATGCCGGCCCGGTGCAGGTCGCGCACCATGCGGCGGAATTCGTCGCGGGCATCGTCCGGGTTGGCTGCCAGCCGTGGTGCCGGGCAGAAGAAGCCCACGGTGTTGTAGCCCCAGTGGTTTCGCAGGCCCATCGCGACCAGGCGTTGCTCGTCCAGCCAGTGGTGCACCGGCAGCAGGCTCACCGCCGTGACGCCCAGGGCCTGCAGATGGCGCAGCGAGGCCGGGTGGGCCACGCCGGCATAGGTGCCGCGCAGTGCGTCGGGCAATGCCGGGTTGCTGCGGCTGTAGCCCTTGACATGCAGCTCGTAGAGCACCGTCTCGGCCAGTGGCGTGCGCAGTGGCCGGTCGTCGCCCCAGTCAAACTGTTCGTGCACCACGCGGCACTTCAGCGCGGTGCTGGCGTTGTCGCGCGGGTCGGGTTGCAGCGGGTGCAGGCCGTCGTGGCCGAAATGTTCCGGGCCCCAGTCGAACTCGCCGACGATCTCGCGCGCCTGGGGATCGAGCAGCAGCTTGCGCGGGTTGAAGCGCTGCCCGCGGTCGGGCCGCCAGGGGCCGTGGGCGCGCAGGCCGTAGAGCTGGCCGGGGCGGCCCGGGCCGGCGCCGTCCGGGCAGGGCAGGTAGCCATGCCAGATGTCCCCGGTGTGGCCGGGCAGGCGCGCCCGGTGGGTCTCACGCCGGCCGCTGGGGTCGAACAGGCACAGCTCGATGGCCTGGGCCTGGGTCGAGGCCACGGCGATGTTCAGGCCCCGGCCGTCCCAATGCGCCCCCAGCGGGGTGGGATGGCCGGGCAGCAGGTCGAGCGGCGCTGGGCTCAAGGCTGGCACAGCAGGAATACCGTGGCCAGGGGCGGCATGTCGACCACGATCGACTGGGCCCGGCCGTGGGCGCCGACCGGCTCGCTGCGGGCTGCCCCCAGCGGCGTGCCCAGGTTGCCGCCGCCGTAATGGGCCGAATCGGTGTTGAGGCATTCGGCCCAGGTGCCGGCCCGGGGCACGCCCACGCGCCATCCGGTCTGCACCAGCGGGGTGAAATTGCACAGCACCAGCACCGGTGTGCTGCCCTCGTCGCCATGGCGCACAAAGGCCAGCAGGCTGCGCGCGGCGTCCTGGTGGTCGATCCACTCGAAGCCGTCGGCTGTGAAGTCGCGCTGGTGCAGCGCCGGCAAGGCACGTTGCAGGCGGTTCAGGTCGGCCACCAGGCGCTGCACGCCGGCATGCGCCGGCTGGTCCAGCAGGTGCCAGTCGAGGCTGGCCTCGAAGTTCCATTCGCGCTGCTGGCCAAACTCGCAGCCCATGAAGAGCAGCTTCTTGCCCGGGTGGCCCCACAGGAAGCCGTAGTAGGCGCGCAGGTTGGCAAAGCGCTGCCAGTCGTCCCCCGGCATCTTGCCCAACAGCGAGCCCTTGCCGTGCACCACTTCGTCATGCGAGATCGGCAGCACGAAGTTCTCGTTGAACGCATAGACCAGGCCGAAGCTCAGCTCGGCCTGGTGGTGGCTGCGGTGGATCGGGTCGCGCGCCATATAGGCCAGGGTGTCGTGCATCCAGCCCATATTCCACTTGTAGTGGAAGCCCAGGCCGCCGGCAAAAGTGGGGCGCGAGACGGCCGGGAAGGCGGTGGATTCCTCGGCCAGGGTGATGGCCTGCGGCCGCTCGCTGCCCACCACCTCGTTCAGGCGCTGGAGGAAGCTGATCGCCTCCAGGTTCTCGCGCCCGCCGTGCACATTGGGAATCCATTGCCCGGCCTTGCGGCTGTAATCGCGGTAGAGCATCGACGCCACCGCATCCACCCGCAGGCCGTCCACGCCAAAGCGCTCGAGCCAGTACAGGCCGTTGCCGATCAGGAAGTTGCGCACCTCGGTGCGGCCGAGGTTGAAGATCAGGGTGTTCCAGTCGGGGTGGTAGCCCTCGCGCGGGTCGGCGTATTCGTAGAGCTGGGTGCCGTCGAATGCGGCCGGCCCGTGCGCATCGGTCGGGAAATGCGCCGGCACCCAGTCCAGGATCACGCCCAGGCCCTGGGCATGGGCGGCCTGCACGAAGCGGCCGAACCCGGCGGGGTCGCCGAAGCGGGCCGTGGGGGCGTACAGGCCCACCGGCTG
>JANNZD010000092.1:0-4635 GCA_031410435.1 Betaproteobacteria bacterium
GCGGCGCGCGTAGCGGTAATCGATCAGCGTGTTCAGATTACGGTCGGCCACCGCCCAGACGCTGCCGCCTCGGCCGCCGTCACCGCCGTTGGGGCCGCCAAATGGGATGAACTTCTCGCGCCGGAAGCTCACGCAGCCGGCGCCGCCATTGCCGGCCGCGATGTCGATCGTGGCTTCGTCGACGAATTTCATGGTGTTTGCCTATGGGATGAATGCATCACCGGCGGTGCCCTGACACAGAGCACCCAAAACACAAAAGCCCCGGCGAACCGGGGCTCCTGCTCAATGGCCCAGCGCACCGGGCCCATCGTCTGCCGACGCGGGCCAGGCCCGCAAGCACCTGCGCACCTAGGCGTCAGGCCGGCGTGACGATGACCGTGGAACGGTTCATCGCACCCTTGACGGCGAACGACACATGGCCGTCCACCAATGCAAACAGGGTGTGGTCGCGGCCCATGCCGACGTTGTCGCCGGCGTGGAAGCGCGTGCCTCGCTGGCGCACGATGATGCCGCCGGCCAGGATGGCTTGGCCACCAAAGACCTTGACGCCCAACATCTTGGGTTGCGAGTCGCGGCCGTTGCGGGTTGAGCCGCCGCCTTTTTTCTGTGCCATGGTTTAAAACTCCTTGGATTGCGGAAGCCCATCAGACGCCGATGGCGCCGATCTGCAACTCGGTGTAGGTCTGGCGATGGCCGCCATGCCGCTGATAGTGCTTGCGGCGCCGCATCTTGAAGATGCGCACCTTGTCGTGCTTGCCGTGCGACACCACCGTGCATGTCACGCTGGCGCCGGCCACCAAGGGAGTCCCGATCGTCAAATCTGCGCCGTTGCCGACTGCCAGAACCTGGTCGATCACGATCTCTTGGCCCACGTCCGCTGCTATCTGTTCTACCTTGATCTTTTCGCCGGCAGCCACTTTGAACTGCTTGCCACCGGTTTTTATGAGCGCGTACATATGTGCCTTTGCTGAACTTTCTCTTGCGGTTTCTTTAACGATTTTTTGAACTTTCCCACGGCCAGCACGGCCGAAAGAACCCAAGATTATAGCAGCCCACGGGCAAACCACGCCGCTGGCAAGCTGTTCAGCCGGCCCCGTGCGGCGGCCGGCAGCGGCATCCCTATAATTTGCATCAATCCTGCACTCAGCCCCCGTGACCGACCTCCCCGCTTCCGCACCGGCCGCCGCCGACCCGATGGCCGCCGACATGCACCAGGTCGATCAGGTGATCCGCCAGCGCCTGGCGTCCGAGGTGGCGCTGATCGACCAGATCTCGCACTACATCGTCAGTGCCGGCGGCAAGCGCATCCGGCCGCGCCTGGTGCTGTTGTTTGCCGATGCGCTTGGCTTTGCCGGCGCCGACCGGTTCGAGCTGGCCGCCACGGTGGAATTCATCCACACCGCCACCTTGCTGCACGACGACGTGGTGGATGAGTCGTCGCTGCGGCGTGGCCGCCAGACCGCCAACGCGCTGTTCGGCAATGCCGCCAGCGTGCTGGTGGGCGATTTTTTGTACTCACGCGCGTTCCAGATGATGGTCAGCGTGAACCGCATGCGGGTGCTGGAGGTGCTGGCCGACGCCACCAACGTGATAGCCGAGGGCGAGGTGCTGCAGTTGATGAACATGCACGACCCCGACCTGGCGGTGGACGATTACCTGCGTGTGATCCGCTTCAAGACCGCCAAGCTGTTCGAAGCCAGCGCCAGGCTGGGTGCGGTGCTGGCCAACGCCGGCCGCGAGGTGGAAGACGCTTGTGCCGACTACGGCCGCTCGCTGGGCACGGCGTTCCAGCTCGTGGACGACCTGCTGGACTACGAAGGCGACACGGTGGCACTGGGCAAGAACGTGGGTGACGACCTGCGCGAAGGCAAACCCACCTTGCCGTTGCTGGTGGCGATGGCGCGCTGCACCGCCGACGAGCGTTTGCTGATGCGCCACGCGATCGAGCATGGCGAAAACAAGCGGCTGGACGACATCCTGGCCATTGTGCGGCGCACCGGTGCGCTGCAGGCCACACGCGAGGCGGCGCGCGCCGAGGCCGACAAGGCCCGCGCGGCGCTGTCGGTGCTGCCCGACTCAGCCGCGCGCGAGGCTCTGCTAGAATTATGTGCTCGGTCGGTCGAGCGATCTTCCTGACCGATCAGCAAGGCGAACAGGCTTTTTCAAGATCAAGATTGTTCGCAGCCCCCGTTAAATTGGATCATCCAAGCAACGCGTGCGGCCACCATCGGGGTGTAGCTTAGCCTGGTAGAGCGCTACGTTCGGGACGTAGAGGCCGGAGGTTCGAATCCTCTCACCCCGACCAGATTTTCCCGCCGTTTTTCAGCGGCTCTGGCGCATCTGCGCGCGCTGTCGTTTGCATCGCACCGCCACAGCCGCAAAGCCAGGGCCAACTGCGTGAACTGCGACCGGTTTGGGTCGGTGCTTCGGGTTACAGTGCACATTTCGGCGGCGATCATGTGACGATTGACGCATCTTGAGCCCGCTCAAACCCGCCTTGGAAACCCTGGTCGAAATACCGCAAACCTCCCTCTCCGGCGTGGCGAGGGTGCTGGTGCACGCTGGCAAACTCGGCAGCAAGGCCGCCGAGGATCTGGCCAAGTCGGCGCTGGAGCGCAGGATCAGCTTTATCGGCGCGGTGATCGCCTCGGGCGCGGTCTCGGCCTTTGACCTGGCGCACACCTTGTCCACCTCGCTGGCGCTGCCGCTGGTGGATTTGTCGGCGGTGGACATCGAGCGCCTGCCCAAGGGCCTGGTTGATGTCAAGCTGACCACCCAGTACCGGCTGGTGCTGCTGGGCCGGCGTGGCAACCGATTGTTCATCGGCGCGGCCGACCCCACCGACCAAGAAGCGGTGGAGCGCATCAAGTTTGCCACCCAGTTGCAGCCCGAATGGGTGATCGTCGAGTACGACAAGCTGGCGCGGCTGATGGAGACCCAGGGCAACAGCGCCAACGAGACGCTGGAGGCCTTGACCGCCGAGGACTTTGAGTTTGATGTCACCGACGACGCCGGCGCACCCGAAGCCAGCGAGGTGGTGGCCGAGGTCGAAGACGCGCCGGTGGTGCGCTTTTTGCAAAAGATGCTGATCGACGCGATCAACCTGCGTGCGTCCGACCTGCACTTCGAGCCCTACGAATACAACTACCGGGTGCGTTTCCGGGTCGATGGCGAGTTGCGCGAGATCACCCAGCCGCCGATCGCGATCAAGGAGAAACTGGCCTCGCGCATCAAGGTCATCAGCCGGCTCGACATCTCCGAAAAACGCGTGCCACAAGACGGCCGCATGAAGATGAAGTTCGGCAACAAGGCGATCGATTTCCGGGTCTCCACCTTGCCCACGCTGTTTGGCGAAAAGATCGTGATCCGGATCCTCGATCCGTCGTCGGCCAAGGTAGGCATCGAGGCGTTGGGCTACGAGAGGATCGAGAAAGAGCGGCTGCTGTCGGCCATCGTGCGGCCCTACGGCATGATCCTGGTCACCGGGCCCACCGGCTCGGGCAAGACGGTATCGCTCTACACCTGCTTGAACATCCTGAACCAGCCCGGGGTCAACATCTCGACGGTGGAAGACCCGGCCGAAATCAACCTGCCCGGGGTCAACCAGGTCAATGTGAACGACCGCGCCGGCATGACGTTTTCGGTCGCGCTCAAATCCTTTCTGCGGCAGGATCCGGACATCATCATGGTGGGCGAGATCCGTGACCTGGAGACTGCGGATGTGGCCATCAAGGCTGCGCAGACCGGCCACATGGTGATGAGCACCTTGCACACCAACGATGCGCCCACCACGCTGACCCGGCTGCTCAACATGGGCGTGGCGCCGTTCAACATCGCCTCCAGCGTGATCCTGATCACCGCGCAGCGCCTGGCGCGCCGGCTGTGCGAGATCTGCAAGACACAGGCCGATTACCCGCGCGAGGCGATGCTGCGTGCCGGCTACCTGCCCGAGGATCTGGACGGCACCTGGCGGCCGTTTCGCGCGGTGGGCTGCAACTCCTGCAACAGTGGCTACCGGGGCCGGGTAGGCCTGTACCAGGTGATGCCGGTCAACGATGCAATCCAGCGCATCATCCTGTCCGAGGGCACGGCCGTGGACATCGCCGACCAGGCGCGGCGCGACGGCGTGCGTGATCTGCGCCAATCGGGCCTGATCAAGGTGCGTGCCGGCGTCACGACGCTGGAAGAGATCATCGCCGTCACCAATCAATGAGCAATCAATGAGCAATCAATGAGCAATCAATGAACCAGCCATGAGCGAGGCCTGAGCGATGGCGACTGCTGCAGCCGCAAGAAACATCAAGGAACTGGTCTTCGAGTGGGAGGGCCGGGACAAAAACGGCAAGATTGTGCGTGGCGAGATCCGCGCCGGTGGCGAGGCGGCGGTCAACGCCAGCCTGCGCCGCCAGGGCATCCTGCTGACCAAGGTGAAGAAGCGCCGCACCAGCGGTGGCAGCGCCGTCAAGCAGCGCGACATCGCGTTGTTCACGCGCCAGCTTGCCACGATGATGAAGGCCGGCGTGCCGCTGCTGCAGGCCTTCGACATCGTCGGGCGCGGCAACGCGAACCCCAGCGTTTCAAAGCTGCTCAACGAGATCCGCGGGGACGTCGAAACCGGGACGTCTCTTTCCTCTG
>JANNZD010000093.1:0-21893 GCA_031410435.1 Betaproteobacteria bacterium
CAGGCCCAGATCGGCGAGATCCTGCTGGCCAACTTCAGCAACGAGTGGCCGATCTATGCCGCCGACGGCCTGCCCTTCCTGGCCGACAGCTATGACGAGGCGGCCAAGCTCTACAAGGTGCAGAAGCCGCTGCTCGAGAAGAAGCTGGGCGAGCAGGGCATGCTGCTGCTGTTCTCGGTGCCCTGGCCGCCCCAGGGCATCTATGCCAAGAAGCCGATCAACAGCGCGGCCGATCTGAAGGGCGTGAAGTGGCGCGCCTACAGCCCCAGCACCGGCCGCATCGCCGAGCTGGTGGGCGCCCAGCCAGTCACCGTGCAGGCCGCCGAGCTGAGCCAGGCCATGGCCACCGGGGTGGTCGAGAGCTATATGTCGTCCGGCGCCACCGGTTTCGACACCAAGACCTATGAGCACTTGAAGTTCTATGTCGACACCCAGGCCTGGCTGCCCAAGAACGCGGTGATCGTCAACAAGGCCGCCTTTGACGCGCTCGACGCGCCCACCAAGGCCGCGCTGCAGAAGGCCGGTGCCGAGGCCGAGGCGCGCGGCCTGGCGGTGTCCAAGGCCAAGAACAACGAGTACCTGGACCTGCTGAGGAAGAACGGCATGACCATCCTGCAGCCCAGCGCCGCGCTCAAGGCCGACATGAAGAAGGTGGGCGACACGATGCTCAAGGAGTGGCTGGACAAGGCCGGCCCGGAAGGCAAAGGTCTGGTAGACGCCTTCAACCGCTGAGCCCGGGCAGCCGATGCGGCGCATGCTGGATCAGCTGTACGACGGCGCCGCAGCCTTAGCGCTGTGCCTGGTCGGCCTGCTGGCGATGGTGGTGCTGGGCATCGCCGGTCGGCTGCTGCACTTCCACCTGCCCGGCACCGACGCCTATGCCGGCTACCTGATGGCGGCCAGCGGCTTTCTGGCGCTGGCCCACACCTTGAAGCGCGGCGAGCATATCCGCGTCACGCTGCTGCTGTCGGCCTTGAAGGGCCCGGCCAAGCGGGCGCTGGAGCTGTGGGCGCTGGGCGCAGCGGTATTGCTGGCCGGCCTGATGGCGGCCTACAGCGTGCGCCTGGCCTGGCAGTCGCACAGCTTCAACGACATCTCCACCGGCAACGATGCCACCCCGCTGTGGCTGCCGCAGCTGGCGATGGCCGCCGGCACCCTGGTGTTGTGGGTGGCCTTCGTCGACGAATGGCTGCTGGAATGGCGCGGCCAGCGCCAGACGGTGGCCAGCGACGAGATGCTGCACAACGAATGAATGACCTGCTGATCACCGCGCTGCTGATCGGCGCCCTGTTCCTGATCCTGGGCAGCGGGGTGTGGATAGGCCTGACGCTCTCGGGCGTGGCCTGGATCGGCATGCAGCTGTTCAGCAGCCGGCCGGCCGGCGATGCGATGACCGTCACCATCTGGGGCTCATCGTCCAGCTGGACCTTGACCGCGCTGCCGCTGTTCATCTGGATGGGCGAGATCCTGTTCCGCACCCGCCTGTCCAACGACATGTTCCGCGGCCTGTCGCCGTGGGTGCAGGGCCTGCCCGGGCGCCTGCTGCACACCAATGTGATCGGCTGCACCATCTTCGCGGCGGTATCGGGCAGCAGCGCGGCCACCTGCGCCACCATCGGCAAGATGACCCTGCCCGAGCTGAAGCGCCGCGGCTACCCCGACGACATCGCCATCGGCAGCTTGGCTGGCGCTGGAACGCTGGGCCTGTTGATCCCGCCGTCGATCATCATGATCGTCTACGGCGTCAGCGCCGATGTGTCGATCGCGCGCCTGTTCATGGCCGGGGTGCTACCCGGGGTGATGCTGGCCACGCTGTTCTCGGGCTATCTGATCGTCTGGGCCCTGCTCAACCCGGGGCGAGTGCCGCCGGCCGATGCGCCCATGAGCTTCAAGCAAAAGCTGTTCGAGTCGCGCCACCTGATCCCGGTGGTGCTGCTGATCGCTGCGGTGCTGGGCTCGATCTACAGCGGCGTGGCCACCGCCACCGAGGCTGCTGCGGTGGGGGTGCTGGGCTCGCTGGTGCTGTCGGCGCTGCAGGGCTCGCTCGGCTGGGCCAGCTTCCGCGACGCACTGATGGGCGGCACGCGGCTGTACTGCATGATCGCGCTGATCCTGGCCGGCGCCAGCTTTCTCACGCTGGCCATGGGCTATATCGGCCTGCCGCGCCACCTGGCCGAATGGATAGGCGGGCTGGGGCTGAGCCCGCTGGCGCTGCTGACCGTGCTGATGCTGTTCTACATCGTGCTGGGCTGCTTTCTCGACGGCATCAGCATGGTGGTGCTGACGATGGGCGTGATCCTGCCCACGGTGCAGAAGGCCGGCATCGACGGGGTGTGGTTCGGCATCTTCATCGTGCTGGTGGTGGAAATGGCGCAGATCACCCCGCCGGTGGGCTTCAACCTGTTCGTGCTGCAGGGCATGACGCGGCGCGAGATCGGCTGGATCGCCCGGGTCACGCTGCCCTTCTTCTTCCTGATGATCCTGGCCATCGGCTTGATCTGGGTCTTCCCCGGCATCGTCACCGTGCTGCCCAGCCGGATGTAGCCGGGCCGGGCGCGGGATTTGCGCCGCCAAGGCGCCGCTGTTCCGGCCTTGCGCTGCAGAGCACGCCCCTAGCATCGAGGCTCACCCTGCCCTCCTGCCCCCTTGGGTCGGCAGCGCCGTGCTCCGCGCAAGGATCCACCATGTCCGATTTGTCATCCCCGCAGCTGTCGCTGGTGCCCCTGGACAATCTCAAAGCCGATGCCTTTGCCTGGCCCACACCGCCCACGCCGGGCTACCCGGCGCCGGTGCCACAGACCGAGGTCGAGCCCTGCGAGATCGAGGGACCGAATGGCCGGCTCAACCAGGGCCTGCTGCACGCCTTTGACGCCAGCCTGGGCGTGGCGCATCTGCAGGTGCCGCCGTCGCGCAACCTGCTGGCGCTCAAGCCGCACCAGTTTCGCCGGCTCACCCTCACCCGCGCGCTGATGCCATTGGCACCGCCCGGCGGCGCCGCCTTCGACATCACCACGCCCTTGCTGCCGCAGCGCACCGTCAGCCAGCTCATGCTGCGCTACAAGGATGGCAGCGAACAGCAGGTGGACACCATCGGCCAGGTCGAATCAGCGCTCGGCCTGTTCACCTTCACCCCGGTCGACGCCACCGGCCGGGTGCTGCGCAACTTCCATCCGCGCCAGATGCTGGCCGCCGGCACCATCGGTCCGCGCATCGGCGAGGTGTTGGTGGACCAGCAGTCAACCACGGCGGCCCGGGTCGAAGACGCCGCCGCCGAGCAGAAGAAAATGCGCACCCGCAAGATCGGTGACATCCTGGTGAACCAGCAGATCGTCACCCCCGAGCAACTGCTGGTGGCCATCGACCAGCAGGCCAAGATGCCGATGGTGCGCATCGGCGAGGCGCTGCAGGCCCTGGGCTTCATCAGCGAGACCAAGCTGGCCGAGGCCCTGCGCCTGCAGTCGAGCGACCGCAGCCTGCCGCTGGGCGAACTGCTGGTGCGGCGCGGCGATGTCACCCGCCTGGACCTGCAATCGGCACTGGCCCGCAAGATGGGCTACCCGATCGTCGACGTCGACGCCTTTCCGGTCGAGCCCGAAGGCGTGGCGCGGCTGCCGCTGACTGTGGCGCGCCGGCTCAATGCGCTGCCGCTGATGATGCGCGGTGGGCGCCTGGTGATCGCGCTGGAAGACCCGTCGGCGCGCCAGCCCATCGACGAGATCGAATTCACCGCCAATTGCAAGGTGCTGCCGGTGCTGGCCCGTGCCGGGTCGCTGGCGCTGGCCATCGAGCGTGTCTACAACCGCCACGGCAAGGACACCATCGTCGGCAGCAAGGGCCTGGTCGGCGCCTACAACATGCTGGACCATGAGCAGGTCGACCATGCCAACCGCCTGCTGGCCCATCTGGAACAACAGTCCAGCGCCGAGCCGCGCGACGACGACACCCCGATCGAGCAGAGCGACAACTCGCTGGTGCGGCTGCTCAACACCATGATCCAGGAGGCGCACAGCCAGCGCGTGTCGGACATCCACATCGAATGCCACCCGGGCCAGGAGAAGGTGCGGGTGCGCTTCCGCAAGGACGGGGTGCTGCGCCCCTACCTGGAGCTGCCCGCCGGCTACCGCCAGGCGCTGGTGGCACGGATCAAGATCATGTGCGATCTGGACAGCTCGGAGCGCCGCAAGCCGCAGGACGGCAAGCTCAACTTCGGCCGCTGGGTGCAGGGCGAGACCCTGGAACTGCGGGTCGCCACCATCCCCACCGCCTACAACCTGGAGGATGTGGTGCTGCGCCTGCTGGCCACGGCCCGGGCCCTGCCGCTCAAGCGCATGGGCCTGCAGCCCGAGATGCTGGCCCAGCTCCAGTCGCTGGTCGGACGGCCCCACGGCATGCTGCTGTGCGTAGGCCCCAGCGGCAGCGGCAAGACCACCTTGCTGCATGCCGCGCTGGCCCACCTCAACACCCCGGACCGCAAGATATGGACCGCCGAGGACCCGGTGGAGATCACCCAGCCAGGGCTTCGCCAGGTGCAGGTCAACCCGAAGATCGACTGGACTTATGCCAAGGCGCTGCGCGCATTTTTGCGCGCCGACCCGGATGTGGTGATGGTGGGCGAGATCCGCGACCAGGAGACCGCCCAGCTGGCGGTCGAGGCCTCGCTCAGCGGCCACCTGGTGCTCAGCACCCTGCACACCCACAGCGCGCCCGAGACCGTGACCCGCCTGCTCGACATGGGCATGGACCCGTTCAATCTTGCAGACAGCCTGCTGGCGGTGCTGGCCCAGCGCCTGGTGCGCGCCTGGTGCCCGCACTGCGTGGCGGCCGCACCGGCGGGCGCCAGCGAAGTGCAGTCACTGCTGGACGAATACCTGGGGGCCTACCCCAACCCCGCCGACCGGCCGGACCGCGAAAGCCTGCGCGCCGAATGGCAGCAGCGCCACGGCATCGACGGTGTGCTGCAGCTGCGCCATGCCGCCGGCTGCGTGCATTGCGACCACAGCGGCCATGCCGGCCGGCTCGGCCTGCACGAGCTGCTGGTGGTCAGCCCGGCCGTGCGCAGCCTGATCCAGACCGGTACCCGTGCCGCGGCGGTGCAGGGTGCCGCCATGCGCGAAGGCATGCGCACGCTGCGCCAGGACGGCATTGTCAAGGTGCTGGCCGGCCTGACCTCGATGACCGAGGTGCGCGCCATCAGCAACGGCTGAGCCCGGGCCCGGCACCGGGTCATTGTTCAGTCTGAACGCGCCATTGTTACAACTGCGCCGCCAGCCTGACTGATCTGCTAGGCTAGCTCCATGGCAACAAAACGAGACTTCACCCAAGTTGCGCATGACGTGTTCATGCAAGCGACCGGAGCGGCGCCAAAGCCTAAGCTGACGGCCAAGCAAGAGGCTGGGCGCAAGGGCGGCCTAGTCGGCGGCAAGAAGCGCATGGCCGAGATGACGGATGCAAAACGCACTGCCCTGGCTATGAAGGGTGTAGCCGAACGCAAAAAAGCCCCAGCGGGTAAGGCTGCGGCCGTCAAGACTGGCTAAGCAGTCGGGGCCGGCTTATGGCCGGTCACCGCCTGTGTCAGTAGAGCCGATGGGTTCCGCGTGGGCGCCGCCAGTATTGGCGCACGTTGAACTCATCACTCCCCTCACGGGTCCGCAGGTGCTGGCGCACCCGCTCCGTTTTGGGATCGTAGCAATCGGCCGTGAGGCCCTCTGTCGTGTCTGCCATGGATGACTCCTATGAAGGCAGGTGGTGCGAGGGTTTTTCGACGCGTCACTCCGGGTGCGCCCTGATAGAATCAAGGTTGCTGTGCCCCTTCGGTTAGCGTCAGCGGCAACCCCCGCTTAGGCCGACCAGAAATCCGCCCACTTCGACCCTTGCCGGGGTCTGGTGGGCGTTTTTCATGGATCTATGGACGTGGTTCGCTGTCGAAGAAGTCCTTCCCGGCGCCCAGGCCGTCGTCACTGGTAGTGCCCAACGACTTCACGAAGTCCATGCCCTTCTGGGTGGCAGCGTAGAAGCCTGGCCTTGGGTTTGACACTAGGCCGTAATCCTTGCGGTAGTTCATCAGGCCGGTACGGATTGCGCCCGGGGTCATCGGCGTCCCGCTACGCGACATGAACTGCTCCACCTGCGCGAAGTCCTTCCCGTCGAAGCCAAGATGCGCAATGAGCCCCACCCACTGCGGCGAAATCTTCCGCGGGGTCTCGCGGGTCATCTTTGCGGCCCGCGTCGCTTTGACGACAGCATCATTGGCGCCGTCGTAGTCGCTCGCGACCGATGGCTTGGGAGCGTTGGCGGGCTCCGTGATGATCACTGGCGTCGTCTTGACCATCTGCTCGTCAAGCCACTTGTCAAGCGGGTCAGGCTTCCTGCTGGCTGACATCAGCGCTTGCAACCGCCTGTCTGTCTCATCCAGCTTCTGCACCAGCAGCGCACGCCGCTGCTTCTCTCTCTCGATCAGGTCATCGTAGTCCATGCCAGCCCCATCCGTGATGACCGCGAGTGTAAGGGATAAATCGTGCGCATGCGTTTGCGTCAGGGATGCAGAACTGGATGCCCATCCATGAAAATGCGTGAGGCCAGTCAGACCGGATGGCCAACGGATCATTGACGTCATGATTGCTCTGGTTTATAGCTCAGTTCAAACGGAGCCGAACCAATGAACCGCCTCACCACTCAAGACCGCGTGCGCATCATGACGATGCTGTCTGAGGGCATGTGCGCCAACGCCGCTTGCCGTGCCACCGGCGCTAGCAAGAACACGGTGTTGAAGCTGCTGGCTGATGTCGGCCACGCCTGCGCGCTGTACCAGGACCAGCGCATGCGTAACCTGCAAGTTGAGCGTATCGAGGTTGATGAAATCTGGTCGTTCATCGGCATGAAGCAAATGAACGTGCCGACAGATGCTGATCCGCTGCTGGGCCTGGGCGATTGCTACACCTTCACGGCCATCGATCCTGTTACAAAGCTGATGCCATGCTGGATGCCTGGCTTCCGCACCAAGGAGTGCGCCGACAAGTTCATGGCCGACCTGGCGCCGCGCCTGCTGAACCGCGTGCAACTGACCACTGATGGCATGGCCTGCGATCCGGCCGTCGTCGCCAAGCACTTCGGCAAGAACGTGGACTATGCGGTCTTGAACAAGACCTACGCCATGCCGGTGCCGGCCAAGGAAGCCAAGCGCCGTTACAGCCCCAATGATGTTGTCGGCACCGCCAAGGCTGTGGTGATTGACAAGCCAGACCTGGCGCTGGTGTCCACGTCGCTGGTGGAGCGCGCCAACCTGTCAATGCGCATGGGCATGCGCAGGTTCACGCGGCTGACCAATGCCTTCAGCAAGAAGCTGGAGAACCACATGCACGCGGTCAGCTTCTACTTCATGGTCTACAACTTCGTGAAGGTGCATGGCTCCATCAAAACAACGCCCGCGATCAATGCGGGCGTGACTTCGATGAGGTGGACCATGGAAGACATCCTCGACATGGCTGACACCATGACAGTCTGACCTAGCGGCCGGCAGGCTGTTCAGCGGCCTTCTTGTCCAAGCCAAAAAGGTTGGTTGCAAGTTGCTTGTACCCGATCTGCTGTCCGTAAAGGACGAGGATCGTAAGCCCAACAAACGCCCAAACGACTACGCCAGCCGCCGCGTGTTGCAGGACGCCTTGCCAAAATGGATGCGCCTTCTTCAGCTCGGCTAGCATTTCCGCCTTGTACTTCTCGTCAATGTCGCTGACTTGTCCGTCGAGCAGCTCGTCGTACATTTCGGACATCAGGTAGGTGGCCTTTGAGCGATAGGCAGAGACCGGTCCAGGTAGCGTTGATGTCCGACAAAACGCCATCACTTCGTCATTGCTAGGCGCCTGGCCAACATCTTTTAAGTGCCGCGCCAAGTAGGCCAACTTGTCGCTCTTGTACAACGAATAGGCCACCAGGCCAACCAGATCGCCTTCGCCCTCCACGATGGTGGAGTAGGCCGCATGGCCTGGCGCAGGGTGGCCGACCAGCGGATCAACACTCCCCATCTAAGCGACTCACTTCTTGAAAGATTGCAGCGCACGCTGCCCGGCCTGCGCGATGGCGTCGCGGCTCGGCGGGGTTGACTTTACGTAGATCCCGGCTGGTGACGCGGCCCGGTCCGCAGCCACCCGACTTGGCTGCATCATTCTGGCGTTTGCGGCCTCGACCGCCTTGACTGTCACATGCACCTTGGTCGTCATGATGTTCTCCTGTCCCCGTCTGGGTGCGACCAGCATTGTTGCACTGCGGCAAAGACTAGTCCCGCCACCTGAGTGAAACAATACAGATGATGAGCCCAAGGCGTCCAGCGTGCTATCCCTTGGGTGCGCGAAGCCGTGTAGGAGTTCCTCCGAAGGAGCCTTGCGAGGGCCGACGGCGCCGCGAAGATGGCGCCCAGAAATGTTACATCTTCTTTGCCAAACTGAACCATGACCCGGCACCGGGGGCGGAGCCGGGCCGGGACGGGCCGGCACGGGCCGGCTAGGGCTTGCGCCAGCTCACCTTGGCCGCCGCAAACATCCGGCCCAGATCGCCGTTGCCGGCCAGGGTGTTGACCGCGCCCTGCAGCGCCTGCGCCAGGTCGTCATGGCTCTTCTTGACCGCCAGGCCCACGACCCAGCCGTCCTTCATGCGCGGCACCGGCAGCGGCTCGATGGCAAAGCGTGCATCGCCGGCCAGCACCGATTCCAGTTCGGACGCCAGGCCGGCGGCGGCCTGCACCTCGCCCGCACGCAGCGCCTCGGCGGCGGCAACGCCGTCCTTCCAGCTGGTGATCAATTGCTCGCGGTACTTGCCCGATTCGGCGCCGATCAGCAGCCAGCCGGCCAGGGTCTGGCCCGGCACCGCGATCTTCTTGCCGGCCAGGTCGTCGAGCGAGTCCATCTTGGGCACCGCCGCCAGCGCGCGCGCGATCATCACCCGCTCGCGGTAGTAGGGCGCGAAGATCGTGACCTGCGGGTTGGCGCTCATCAAGGGGCGGTCCACCGGCACATGCAGCAGCACATCGGCCGGGCCATAGCCCAGGTAATGCCCCTTCCAGACCAGGTTACGCAGGTCGTCGTTCATGTTCTCGTCGGCATTGAACGGCAACAGGCTGGGCTTGACCCCCAGCGCCTGGGCCAATGCCCCGGCCAGGGCCACGTCAATGCCCTGGCCGTTGTAGTGGAAGGGCGGCATCTCGTTGTAGACCGCCACCGTCAAGCTGCCGCGCTCGCGGATGCGCTGCAGCGCGGGCTTGTCCTGGGCTGAGGCCGGCCAGGCCCAGGTGGCCAGCCCGGCGGCGCCGGCCTGCAGCCAGGCCCGGCGGGCCCACTGCCCCTGGGGTGCAATGCTTTTCATCGGGTGTCTCCAGTGCAAGTGGGCTGACGGCGCGGGCCGGCAGCCGGGCCGCGGCCGGCGCATTCTGGCGCAGGCGCCCGGACGGCGTGGCGCGCCGCGTGCCGCGGCATCACAAGGGCTTGTCGCGCCGGGTCTCGAGGTAGGCCTTGATCGACCACATCGCCTCCTGGTTCAGGATGCCTTCGAAGGGCGGCATGTAGACGGCGCCATTGCGCACCTTGCCGCGCCGCAGGCTGCCCAGGTAGTACTCGTCCACCTCCTTGACGCAGGCCGTCTTCTTCTTGGCGTCCTTCAGGGACACGCAGTCGTTGTCGAGCTTGCGCAGATCGGGCGCAATCCCGCCCGAGATCGCCTCCAGCCCGTGGCAGCGGGCGCAGTTCTGGTTGTAGGCCGATGACCCGACCTGGATCGCCTTGTCGTTGCCACGGTAGGGGTTCTCGACCCGCCAGGCCTCGACAGCGCGGGCAGGGCCTTGGTGTCCACCGCCTGCGGCGTGACATCGCCGTGCGCCTGGGCCAGGCCGGCGACCAGCAGCAGCGCCAGCACGGCCCAGGGTCGATGCCGGTGGCCGGGCAGCCGGCGCGGCGCGGCGGCGCGGGGGCGGGGGGGGGTCTGGGCGGTTGAGGCGGGGTGCGACATGGTCAAGTCTCCGTGCAGGGTTGAAACAGGCTCGACCCGATGACTGCAATCCCCGTGCCAATCGCGAGCTGGCAGCGCCGCAGTGCCGCCAGTGCGGGCCCGGCCCCATGAATTTGCTGCGAAACAGAACGATCCCGCCGGCCCAGGCTACCATCCGGGCGGCCCTGACGCCGATCTGACACCGATTGCGCCATCCAGTGACAGTGTCATCCGGCCCAGGTCTTGCAAACGGCACACCCTGCACGACCCGCGCCCCAGCCGGGACGGCGCGCCAACACAGCCACCCCAGGTGGCGGACAACACCCAAGCGCCGGCGGCGCCAGGAGACAAGACGATGCGCGGGCCCTTCCATTCGATCTATGGCAGCACGGGTACGCGGCGCGGTGGCGAAGAGCCGGTGCGCCCCATCGCCGCCGGCCTGAACCTGGGCCCGGCGCATGTCGAGAAGATCGACCAGTCGCATGAGCGCTGCGCCGCGCTGGGTGTGTCGCGCATCGAGCGGCCCGACCATTCACCGCTCGGCCGGTCCGACCTGGCCGTGGTGCGCGAGCGCAACCTGCGCCTGCACGACCATGCCGCGCCGGTGATGGAGATGCTCTACGAGCAGATCGTCAACACCGAGAACATGGTGGTGCTGTGCGATGCCACCGGCACCATCATCCATTCGATCGGCGATGACGACTTCCTGGCCCGGGCCAGCAAGGTGGCGCTGCAGCCCGGCGTCAACTGGAGCGAATCGACCAAGGGCACCAATGCCATCGGCACCGCGCTGATCGAGGAGGTGCCCACGCTGGTGCATGCCGACGAGCACTATATGCATGCCAACCACTTCCTGACCTGCTCGGCCGCACCCATCCTCGACCCGCGCGGCAACATCCTGGGGGTGCTGGACGTCACCGGCGACCGCGCCAGCTTCCATCAGCACACCATGGCGCTGGTGAAGATGTCGGCCCGCATGATCGAGAACCACTGGCTCACCGACGACTACCGCAATGTGATGCGGCTGCACTTCCACAGCCGGGTCGAGTTCATCGGCACGCTGATGGAGGGCATCCTGGCCGTCAGCGCCGACGGCAAGATCGTCGGCGCCAACCGCGGCGCGCTGGAGCAGCTGGGCCTGTCGGGCGCGGCCCTGCGCATGCACAGCCTGACCACGCTGTTCGGCACCACCGTGAATGCGCTGGTCGACCGCTTCCGCTCGCCGCTGTCCACGCCGATGCCGGTGCACCTGAACGGTGGGCGCCAGTTCTATATCCACGCCCGCTTCAACTGGCCGGTCTGGACCAGCCTGGCCGAGGCCGTGTCCAGCAATACCGAGCCCTCGGCCGGCTCGGTGCGCAGCCTGGCCCCCGCTGCTGCGGCGCCGGCGGGGGCGCCGCTGGCGGGCCCGCCCGACCTGCCGGCCGACAGCGCCGTCGGCGCCGGGCTGGCCCAGCTGCGCACCGGCGATGCCCAGATGCACAGCGTGGTCGACAAGATCCGGCGCGTGATTGACCGCGACATACCGATCCTGATCCTGGGCGAGACCGGCACCGGCAAAGAGCTGCTGGCGCGCGCCATCCATGTCGATTCGGTGCGCAGCAAACAGCCCTTCGTGGCGGTGAATTGCGCATCCATCCCCGAGACCCTGATCGAGGCCGAGCTGTTCGGCTACGAAGAGGGCGCCTTCACCGGTGCGCGCCGCAAGGGCGCGATGGGCAAGCTGCTGCAGGCCAATGGCGGCACCCTGTTCCTGGATGAGATCGGCGACATGCCGGTGAGCCTGCAGGCCCATCTGCTGCGGGTGCTGCAAGAGCGCCAGGTCACGCCGCTGGGCAGCAGCAAGAGCGTGCCGGTGGATGTCTCGATCATCTGTGCCACCCACCGCAATCTGCGCGAGATGATCGACCGCAAGGCCTTCCGTGAAGACCTGTTCTACCGCCTCAACGGCCTGGCCGTGCGCCTGCCGCCGCTGCGCGAACGCAGCGACCTGCTGGCCCTGGTGCGGCGCATCCTCGACCAGCTGGCCGACCCGGCACGCGCCGGCCGGCGCCTGCAACCCGATGCCGACGTGCTGGGCCTGTTCCAGCACTACGCCTGGCCGGGCAATGTGCGGCAGCTCTTCAATGTGCTGCGCACTGCGGCCGTGATGGCCTCGGGCGATACGCTGATCACGCGCGAGCACCTGTCCGACGACTTTCTTGAAGAGGCCCGCGCCAGCCAACCCGGCGGCGCGGGCGCCGGTGTTGCGGCCGGTGTTGCGGCCAATTCCCCGGCCACGGTGCCGCTTGCCGCCGCGCCGGCGGGCTTGCCGGTGGCGCTGGCCGAGCGCGGCGCTACCGCCCCGGCCGGCGTGGCCAGCACGGCCGCGCCCGAGCCGGCCCCGCGCGGCCCGGCCTGGTCGCCGGCGCCGGCGCTGCCGCAGCGCTCGCTCGAGGCGATGGAACTGGACGCCATCCGCCTGGCGGTAGAGGCGGCCAAGGGCAATATCTCCGAGGCGTCCAAACGCCTGGGCATCAGCCGCAACACCATCTACCGCAAGCTGCGCTGGAAGCTCAGCCCCTGAGAGGGTGTGTGGCTTGCCAGCAAGCCCGCTCAGCGGCCGGGTGCGCCCAGGAAGCCGGGCTCGAACTGGCGCCAGGCGCGCTGCCAGTTGAAGCCCTGCCAGGGGTGCTGGGCCCAGGCTGCCGGCCAGCCCGGCAGCGCGGGCGGCGCGGCGGCTTCGTCATCGCCGCGCGCCATCGCCGCCAGCACACCCGCTTTCAGGTCGGCCCAGTAGGCGGCCTGGCGCTGCGGCGCCTGCGGGCCCAGCCAGCCGCCCTGCTCGCCCAGGAAGCGGGCCGCCGCGCCGTCGGCACGGGCCAGGTCGGCCAGGCGCAGCAGGCTGGCCTGCATCAGCGCCAGGTCGGCATCGCGGCCATCGGGCGGACCGGCGTCGCTGAGCAGGCCCGGCGCGGCCCACAGCGGCCGGTCGCGCAGCCGCCACACCGTCACCCAGCGGCCTTCGGACCGCGGCAAGCGCCACCACAGAAATGGGCCCAGCCGGCCCTGCTCGCCGGTCAGGCGCCGGGCAGGCAGGCGGATCGGATCCTCGCCCAGGTCCGACGCCGCCGGCCCCAGGCGCTGGCGCAGGCGATCGACACAGTGTGGGCATTGCTCGGCCATGGCCTCGGCCACTGCCTGATGGGCCCAATGGGCCATCTCAGGCTGCCATTGCAGCACCCCGGCCACGCCCAGCACCGATTCGGGCCGGGCCCAGGGGCTGATCACCGCCGCCAGACGCAGGCCCAGCCGCTGCTGGCTCTGGCAGGCCAGCGCCGCGCCCAAGACCGGGCTGGGCCCGCTGCCCAGGGCCCACAGGCGCGCCTGCGGGCCGCTGCCCTGGCGCACCAGCCACAGATTGGACACCCGGCCCCGGTTGCCGGCATCGGCCTCCCCCAGGGCTGCGGGCAGCCACCACACCCCGTCTGCCACGCGCCGAAATTCCAGTGCCGGCGCCGGGCAGGCGGCAAGCGCCGGCGGGGCCACAGCCCAGCCCAGGCCGATACCCAAACCGATCCGCCAGAACCAGGGTTTGCACTGATCCAGAATGGCACGCCAGACTGCCCGGCTGTCACACGAAGGACCGGGCCGGCGCTGGCTGCCCCGGCCAGCGCCGGTCCCGGTGGGTCGATCCACCACGGCATGTGTCTTGCTGCAAGCTGAGCTGCGCGCCCACGCCGGCAGGGCGGCACACAACCCAAGCCCAGGAGGAAAAATCAGCATGACCCATCTTGCCGCATGTCGCCCCGGCCGCCTGGGCTGGGGCCGATCGCACCCCGCCCCCGGCCGGGCCAGCCGGTGCGGATGCCGACGCTAGGCCCATCGTGAAGATCCTGATCCTGCAAGGCGGCAGCCGCCTGCGGCCGCGCCGCGCCAGCCCCGGCACGGCAGCGTCCACCCGCGAGCGCGGCGTGATCGCGGTGGGCGACGGCCAGGGCCACTGGGTGCTGGTGAACATGTCGCCGGCGGTGGCCCACCAGCTCGACAGCGACCCGCAGCTCGACCGCCATCCGGGCCTGGTGCAGGCCGAGGTGCGGGCGATGCTGCTGACCGACGCCCAGGTCGACCATGCCGGCGGCCTGCTCAGCCTGCGCGGCGGAGCGCCGATCGAGCTCTACGCCACGCCGGCGGTGTTCGAGCAGCTCACCAGCGCGCTGCCGGTCCTGCCGGTGCTGCAGCATTACTGCGGCGTGCAGTGGCATGTGGTGCCGGTGGCGGGTGACCAGCGGGTGGCCTCGTTCCGGGTTGACGGGTTGCCGACGCTGGAATTCACCGCCGTGGCCACCCAGGCCGCCCAGCCGCCGCACCTGGCCGCCGGTGCGCCGCCCCAGGTGGGCGACAGCATCGCCCTGGCGGTGCGCGACCTGGAGACCGGGCAGCGGGTGTTTTGCGCGCCCGGCGTGGCCCAGCTGGGCCAGACCGAGCTGGAATGGATGCGCGACGCCGATTGCCTGCTGCTCGACCGCCAGCGCGCGGTCGGCTCGGCCGGCGCCGAGCCGCCGTGGTTGGCCCAGCTGCGCGGCCTGCCGGCGCGCCACAAGGTGCTGTTCGGGCCGGCGCTGCTGCCCGCCCAGCGCGAGGCCTGCACCGACCCGGGCATGGTGCTGGCCTACGACGGCATGGAAATCGAGCTTTGAACCCGCCGCTGCTGTGGCGCCCTGGCGCAGTCTGCCCGTTGGGCGGGCCCGGCCCTGGGCAATCCGCAGCTTTGCGGCCGGCCCCACACCGGCTACAACCCGCCACAGCATGAGCACTCACCCGCCACCCCCCCGCCTGGTGATCGACCGCCTGAGCCAGCGCTATGGCGCGCGCGTGGCCTTGCAGGGCTTGTCGCTGAGCCTGGCGCCGGGCTGCTTTGCGGCCTTGCTGGGGCCCAACGGGGCCGGCAAATCCACCCTGTTCCAGGTGCTGACCGGGCTGTTCGCGGCCGACGAGGGCGAGGTGCAGGTGGCCGGCCACTCGCTGCGCCATGACGCGGTGGCGGCACTGCGCCACATCGGCGTGGTGTTCCAGTCGATGTCGCTCGACCTGGACCTGAGCGTCGAGCGCAATCTGCGCTTCCATGCCGACCTGCACGGCCTGCCGCGCAGCCTGGCCACCGAACGCCTGAGCGCCGGCTGCGCCGCCGCCGGCCTGGGCGCCGACCTGGGCCGACGGGTGCGCGAGCTGTCGGGCGGCAACCGCCGCAAGGTCGAACTGGTGCGCGCACTGCTGCACCGGCCCGGCCTGCTGCTGATGGACGAACCCACGGTCGGGCTCGACCCCCAATCGCGCCGCGACCTGCGCCAGGCCCTGCAGGCCGATGTGCGCCAGCGCGCCAGCAGCGTGTTGTGGGCCACCCACCTGGTCGAGGAGGCCGAAGCCGCCGACCGGGTGCTGGTGCTGCACAAGGGCCAGCTGCTGGCCGACGGCACGCCGGCCGAAGTCATCGCCGCGCTGGGCGGCGACAGCCTGGAACAAGCCTTCATCCGTGCCACCCACTGAATCGCCCGCCATGCGCCCTGTCAGCCCGCCCTGCACACCCTGCGACCCCGCCCCGCTGCGCCCCGGCAGCCGGCCCTGGCACGGCCGCTGGCGCTTGCTCGGGCTGGGCCTGGTCTGGGCCGGCGGTGCGGCCTGGGCCCAAGGTGTGGCCTATGTGTCGAGCGAAAAAGATAACGCGCTGACCCTGATCGACCTCAAGACCCTCACCGTCTCGGGCCAGCTGGCCACCTGCAAGCGCCCGCGCCACCTGCAGCGCAGCCCAGACGGCCAGCAACTGCTGGTGGCCTGCACCGACAGCAACCAGGCCGACATCATCGACCTGGCCAGCCGCAAATCGGTGGGCAAACTCGACCTGGGCAAGGAACCCGAGGCCTTTGACCTGTCGCCCGACGGCAAGACGGTCTACGTCTCGAACGAGGACGAAGGCACGCTCAGCTTCATCGAACGGGCCAGCGGCAAGGTGCTGAAGGTGGTGGAGGTCGGCAAGGAGCCTGAGGGCGTCAAGGCCTCGCCCGACGGCAAGACGGTGTGGGTCACCTCCGAGGCCGCCAACCTGGTGCATGTGATCGACAGCGCCAGCGCCAAGGTGGTGAAGAACGTCAAGGTGGGCAAGCGGCCGCGCCGCTTTGCCCTCACCCCTGACGGCAGCCAGCTCTGGGTCACCAACGAACTGGGCGCCTCAGTCACCGTGCTGGCCACCGCAGACTACCGCACCCTGGGCACGCTGGTCTTCGAAGTCAAGGGCGCGCGCGCGGCCGACATCACGCCGGTGGGCATCACCATGACCCGCGACGGCAAGCGTGCCTTCGTGGCCCTGGGCCGGGCCAACCATGTGGCCTTCGTCGACGTGGCCACCCGCAAGGTGACCGACCTGGTGCTGGTGGGCAAGCGCGCCTGGAATGTGGCGCTGGACAAGGCCGAGGCGCGGCTGTTCGTGGTCAACGGCCTGAGCGACGATCTCACGGTGGTGGATGTGGGCGCCGCCAAGGCGATCAAGAGCATCGCCGTCGGCCGCGTGCCTTACATGGCGCTGGTGGTCGAATGACCTTCGGCACCGGCCTGAAGGCAGCGCCGCGCGGGGCCTGCCCAGCTTGTCAGCGCCCCTGTCGGCCCGGGCCGGGCCGGGGGCTGGCCAGCCTTCCAGCCGCCCTTCTTGCCGCCCTTCTTGCCGCGCTGATGGCCGGTAGCCTGGCCGGCCCGGCCGTGCAGGCCGCCACCTTCAAGGCCACCCTGATCCTGCGCGAGGACGACCCGCGCCTGGAACGCAGCCGCACCGAGCGCCCGGCCCTGGGCCACCCCGGCGGGCCGGTGTCGGCGGCGCTCGACCTGGCGCTGAAGGACGCCCGGCTCGAACTCGACGCCGACGGCGCGGCGTTGCAGATCGACACCGTACGCGTCGCGTCGGCCGCAGCCGCGCGCGAGGCCGCCGGCAAGGCCGACAAGGCTGGCGCGCTGGCGCTGCTGGCCGACCTGCCGGCCGATTGGCTGCTGGCCATCACCGACGCCAGCAAGCTGCCGCTGCTCAACCTGGGCGAGGGCGCCGACCGGCTGCGCGAGCGCGACTGCCGGCCACAGCTGCTGCACCTGGCGCCCAGCGAGCGCATGCGCGCCGACGCGCTGGCCCAGACCCTGGCCGCCCGGCGCTGGCAGCAGGTGCTACTGCTCACCGGCCCCAGTGACGCCGACCGCGAGCGCGCTGCCACGGCCCAGGCCGCAATCAAGCGCTATGGCCTGAAGCTGGTGGCCAGCAAGCCCTTCAAGCTGTCGGCCGACCCGCGCGAGCGCGACCTGGCCAACCCCCTGCTGCTGACCGGCACCGCCGCCGCGCCGGCCTATGACGTGGTCTGGGTGGTCGACAGCGACGGCGAATTCGCCCGCGCCCTGCCCTACCGCACCGCGCTGCCGCGCCCGGTGGTGGGCGATGCCGGCCTGGTCGCCCTGGGCTGGCATGCCAGCTTCGAGCGCTTCGGCGCACCCCAGGTTTCGCGCCGCTTTGCCAAGGCCGCAGGCCGGCCGATGGCCGGCAGCGACTGGGCCGCCTGGATGGCCGGCAAGGCGCTGGTGGCGGCCGCGGTTGCGGCGGCCGGGGCCGGGCCCAAGGGGCCCACGGCCGCGGGCGTCCAGAAGGCGCTGGCCGAGGTCGAGCTCGACGGCTCCAAGGGCGTGACCCTGGGCTTCCGGCCCTGGGACGGCCAGCTGCGCCAGCCGCTGCTGCTGGGCGACGGCCAGAGTGTGGTGGCCACCGCCCCGGTCGACGGTGTGCTGCACCCGAAGAACAGCCTCGACACCCTGGGCGCCGACGCGCCCGAAAAACTCTGCAAGGCCCGTTGATGCGACATGCGCTGCAGGCCCTGCGGGCCATCGTGATGCGCGAACTGATGAAGTTCGCACGCCAGTACGGCCGGCTGGTGTCGGCCATCGTGCGTCCGCTGCTGTGGCTGGCGGTGTTCGCGGCGGGCTTTCGAAATGTCTTCGGCGTGGCCATCGCCGAGCCCTACGACACCTACATCCCCTACGACATCTACATCGCCCCCGGCCTGGTCGGCATGGTGCTGCTGTTCAACGGCATGCAGAGCAGCCTGGCCATGGTCTACGACCGCGAGATGGGCCTGATGCGCCTGCTGCTGACCGCCCCGCTGCCCCGCTGGTGGATCCTGTTCGCCAAATTGACCGCCACGGCGGTGCTGTCGCTGGCCCAGGCCGCAGCCTTCGTCATCGTCGCCTGGGCCCTGGGCACCACGCTGCCGGTGATCGGCCCGCACATGCCGATGGTGCTGGCCGCGGCGGTGAGCGCGGCGCTGATGCTGGGCGCGCTGGGCCTGCTGCTGAGCGTGCACATCAAGCAGCTGGAGAACTTTGCCGGCACCATGAACTTCGTGATCTTCCCGATGTACTTCATGTCCACCGCGCTCTACCCGCTGTGGAAGCTGGAGGAATCCGGCGCCGGCTGGGTCTGGCAGATCGCCCGCATCAACCCCTTCACCCATGCGGTGGAATGGCTGCGCTTCGCACACTACGGCAAGGACCCCGGCGTCTCGCCCTATGTGGTGCTGGGCACGCTGGGGCTGTGCTTTGCGCTGGCGGCCAGGGGCTACGACCCGCAGCGCGGCTTCGGCGCGCTGAGCAAACGCGGCGGCTGAAACCGATGAGCCTGTCCACCAAACCCCTGAAAGACGCGGCCGGGCGCCGCGATGATGGGTTCAGGATCGAGCCGATCTGGCTGGAATGGCTGGCCCTGGGCGGCCTGCTGGCCTTCGGTGCCTGGCTGCTGGGCTTGCGCGGGGTGTGGGCCCTGTTGCTGACCAGCGACCCCACCGGTCTGACCCTGGTGATCATTCTGGTGTTCGTCGCCAGCACCCTGTGGTGCGGCGCGCGCAGCCGCGAACTGCAGCGCCAGCGCGGCCTGCTGCAGGCTGCCCGCCACGGCCAAGGCCAGGGCCAGGACGGCTGGGCCGGCGAATACCTGGCCGCGCTGCGCGCCAAGCCGCGCGATGACAACGCCCCGCTCGACCTGCTGGTGGAGATGGCCCAGGGCCCGCACCACACCGCCTGGTGGGTCAACGGCATCCAGCTCAAGCTGGGCCTGCTGGGCAAGGTGATCGGCTTCTCAGTGCTGGCGCTGCAGATCGGCAACATCCAGAGCTTCGACCCCAACCAGACCCAGGACCTGCTCAAGAGCCTGACCCAGGGCCTGGGCATCGCGCTGCTGACCACCATGGTCGGGCTGGTGGGCAACATCCTGCTCGGCCTGCAACTGACCCGGCTGGACCGCTATGCCGACGCGCTGGTGGCCGACTGCCAGCGTGCAGGCCTGGTGATCGCACACGACAGCCCGCGCTGAGCCGCCCGCCGCCAAGCCCACCATGCGCAGCCGCCGCCGCACCCGCGAAGCCGAGGTCGATCCTTTCTACGACATGTTGTTCAACATGTTGATCGCCTTCGTCTTCTGCTTCATCGTGGCGCTGCTGGCAATGAACCCCAAGGCCCTGAAGGCCGGCGACATCCCGGCCAAGGCCGAGTACATCATCACCCTGTCCTGGCCCGACATGAACCCCAATGACATCGACCTGTGGGTGCAGGACCCGGGCGGCAACCTGGTGTGGTTCCGGGCCCGCGAGGCCGGCCTGATGCACCTGGACCGCGACGACCGCGGCCTGGCCAACGACACCATCGTGGTCAACGGCAAGCAGATCATCAACCCGCTCAACCAGGAGGTGGTCACGCTGCGCGGCATCGCGGTGGGCGAATACACGGTCAACGCCCATTACTACGAGTCCAAGGACGGCAAGCCGGTGGATTGCACCGTGTCCATCGTCAAGGTCAACCCGCGCGCCGAGGTGGTGTTCTACGGCAGCCTGACGCTGGCGCGCAAGGGCGACGAAGGCACGGCTGCCCGCTTCACCATCCTGCCCGACGGCGGCGTCACCGATATCAACACCTTGCCCAGACAACTGGTCGAGAGGATTTGAAGCATGTCGCTTGCCCTGATTCTTGCGTTTGCATCACTGGCGCTGCTGTGCACGCTGGCGCTGCTGTGGTCGCGCTGGCCGGCCTGGCTCAAGGGCCTGCTGGTGCTGGCCACAACCGTGCTCTATTTCTGGGGCGAGGACCTGGCCCACAACCTGTCGGGTTGGCCCACCGCCGATGCCCTGCCTGAGCGCTTCGCCTTGCTGGCCGTGGTGATCGAGGAGCCCAGTGCCAAGACGCCGGGGGCGCTCTACCTGTGGGTCAATGCCATCGACAAAGGCAAGCCGATGGCCCAGCCCCGCGCCTTCAAGGTGCCCTACACCAAGGACCTGCACGCGCTGCTCAACGAGGGCATGAAGAAAGCCCGCCAGGGCGTCAGCCAGATGGGCACCGCGTCGCCCAAGGTGGGCAAGAAGGGCCTGGGCTGGCTGCGCCCGGGCGCCGACGAGCAAGAGGTCAAGATCCGCGATCTGCCGGCCCCGCAACTGCCTGAAAAATGATGCCTACCCTCCGACGTCCGGCCGCCCGCGCCGCCGCGCTGCTGTTGGCGGCCGCGCTGCTGGCCGGCTGCTCCGGCCCGCCGCCCGGCCTGTCCTACTTTCCGCTCGAGGCCGGCCGCCACTGGCAGTACGAGCTGCGCAGCGAATGGGAGAACAACACCAGCGAGCGCGAGCCGCTGGCCCTGGCCACGCTGGGTGAAGAGCCGCTGGACGCCGGCGGCAAGGCCTGGCGCCGGCGCAGCGACGGCGGGGTGGACTACTGGCTACGCGCCGACGCGACCGGCATCTTCCGGGTGGCCAGCAAGCACGACCTCGAAGCCGAGCCGCAGATCGACAAGCCCACTCGCTATGTGCTGAAGATGCCGCTGGCGGTGGGCAGCAGCTGGCAGGCCCCGACCACCACCTACCTGCTGCGCCGCAATGCCGATTTCCCGCCCGAGATCCGCCACACCCACAAGCCGGTGCAGATGACCTACCGCATCGAAGCCCTGGGCCAGAAGCTCAGCACCCGGGCCGGCAGCTTCGATGACTGCATCAAGGTGGCCGGCAGCGCCTTGATCAAACTGTTCGCCGACCCGGTGGTGGGCTTCCGCGACCTGCCCCTGAACACCACCGAGTGGTATTGCAAGGGCGTGGGCCTGGTCAAAATGCAGCGCGACGAGCCGGCCAAATCCACCTTCCTGACCGGCGGCACGATGACCCTTGAACTGATCGAATGGCGATGAACCCGACCCCAAGCGACCCCGGGTCGACCACCCCAACCTCCACCCCAACCGCCACCCCGCCGCCGGCCCGGGCGGTCTCGCGTCGGCGCTGGCTGGGCCTGGCCCAGGCGCTGATGCTGGCACCGGCCTGGGGCGCCGCACTGGCCCAGGCGCCGCAGCGCTTCCCGACCCGGCCGATCAATCTGTGGCTGCCCTGGCCGGCCGGCGGCGCCACCGACCTCACCTTCCGTGTGCTGGCCGAGGCCACCGCACGCCAGCTGGGGGTGAAGATCCTGGTGATGAACCGCGGCGGCGCCGGCGGCACGCTGGCCATGCCGGTGCTGCAGCAGGCCGCGCCTGACGGCTACACCCTGGCCCAGATGCCGCAGACCGTGCTGCGCGCGCCCTGGACCCGCAAGGTCAGTTGGGACCCGATCCGCGACACCACCCCGATCATCCAGCTCTCGGGCGTGACCTTCGGCATCGTGGTACCGGCCGGCAGCCCGCTGCGCAGCCTGGACGACCTGTTCGCCTTTGCCAAGGCCCGGCCCGACACCCTGAGCATCGCCACCAACGGCGCCGGCACCACACCGCATGTGGTGATCGACGAGCTCTTCGGCAAGCGCAAGCTCAGCTACATCCATGTGCCCTACAAGGGCACCGCCGAGCAGATGATCGCGGTCACCGCCGGCCAGGTGATGGTGGGCATCAACAGCAACGGCTTCGC
>JANNZD010000094.1:0-19522 GCA_031410435.1 Betaproteobacteria bacterium
CTGCGGCGCAGCCCCAGGCCGCCACCCGGCGCGCCGCGCGCGCCTCGCGCGCCGCCTGAGGCTGCGCCGCCAGGGCAAGCCCGGGCCCGGCGCCCCCGGGCCCCTGCCTACACTGGCGCATGCCCCTGCCGACCCCGCCCGACGACGCCCGGCCCGCCGCCGGCGCCGACCCATGCGTGCGCCATCTGCGCCAGGTCTTGCTGTGGCCGCTGCGCCTGCTGCCGGCCGAGCCCGCCACCGGCCAGCCACCCTGGCAGCAGCTGCGCGCGCTGGGCGATGCCGCGCCTTGGCGTGAGCAGGTGGACGAATACACCGGGGACCGCAACCAGTTCCATGAACGGCACTACAACGAGTTCGTCACCTTCCTGCCCTTTGTGCAGCAGTTTCTCTATGGCGAAGGCCGCGCCAGCCGCCAGGGCGGGCCGCTGCACGGCGACGCCGACGTCGGCCCGCCGATGCGGGTGTTCCGCCGGCGTGATGTGGCCGCCGTTCGGCTGGTCACCCAGGCCGGCCTGCCGCCCCAGGTGCTGCGGGTAGTGCACATCGACCTGTACTTCTTCTTCGACATCGATGTGGTGCTGCTCAATGTCGAGGTCGAGGCCGACAACCTGCCCTTGTCAACGGCGCAGGAGTTGCTCTACCGCTTCGGCCGCGCCTACCCGCCGGGTTGGGATGCCCAGGGCCAGCCGCTGCACTGCCTGAGCCAGGCGCAGTGGCTGGGCCCCGACGGCAGTGTGCTGGCGCAGTCCGACTCGCACCAGCGCGAAGCCTTCCTGTCGCATGTGGCCGAGCACCGCGCGCCGCGCATCGCCGCCCACTGGGCCTGGCTGCTGCAGCCCCTGGTGGCCGACCACAGTGCCGCCACCTACGCCCCAGGCACCCTGCGCTACCGCCAAATCGAATACCACCGCATGCCGGTGATGGCCTACCTGGCACTCGACGAGCCGCGCGCCCTGAGCCGCAACGACTTCGTGCGCCTGGGCCTGGTCACCGGCGCCGGCGCGGCCACGGGCGGTGGCGGCCATGATGACGGGCTGCCCTTCTCCGAGCAGCATGTGGCCGATTTCGAGGCCCGCCACTGCTACGACCGCTTCTGGGCGGCCGGCGGTGCGGCGCCGGACACCCGCTACCTGTGCTGCGGCCAGGCCCTGGTGGTGGTGGGCCGCGCCGACGCGCCCTTCTTCCGCTGCCCGGACCGGGGCGTGCTGGCGCAGTTTCGGCACCAGCACTTTCTGGTCTTCCTGATCGCCCATTTCCAGAAGGCAGCGCTGCTGATGTTCAGCGACCGGCTGGTGGAGGCGCTCAAGCGCCTGAATGTGCGCGATGCCGACAGCGTCAAGCGCTTCAAGCGGGCGATACGCGGCAGCTTCGAGGGCTTTCTGCGCTTCACCCACCGCTACTGGTTCCATGCGATTGCCGACCAGGCCCAGTCGCGCGCGCTGTTCAAGCTGACCGCCCGCCACCTCGAGACCGACCCGCTGTATGCCGAGGTGAAGGAGCGCATCGGCGACATGAGCGCCTACCTCGACGCCGACAGCCTGCGCCGCCAGGCCAATACCGTGGTGCGGCTGACGGTGGTCACGATCTTCGGGCTGATCGGCACCATCACCACCGGCTTTCTGGGCATGAACCTGCTGGCCGAGGCCGACGCGCCGATGTCGCGCCGGCTCGCGCTGTTCGCGCTGATCCTGCTGGCCACCACGGTGCTGTCGGTCTACACCATGGTCAAGTCCAAGCGCCTGTCGGACTTTCTGGACGCCTTGTCCGACGAGCGCCTGCCGGCCTGGACCAAGGTCAAGGCCTTCGGCGCGGTGTGGCGCCGAGGCGATGACTGAGGCCACCTAAACGGCCGGGCTGTGCCGGCCGGCCAGGCCGGACTGCTCAGCGCGCCACGGTGATGAAGCGCAACACGGTGCCCGCTTCGGCGGTGACGATCCAGTTGCCGGCATCCTGGCTCACCGTGCCCTTGCCCGCCACCACCACCGGCATCGTGAAGCTGGCCTTGGGCAGCAGGCGCGTCACATCGGCCAGGCTGGTGGCATGGCTGGCGCTGAAAGTGGTGACGCCGAGCTGGGTGCTGGTGCTCCACTGGGTCTCGATGCGGCGCTGCGAGAAATCGGCCAGCTGGGTCATCGTGTACCAGTTGAACCGGCCTGCGGCCTGCAGATCGTCAGCCCGGTTGAGCAACGCGGTGATCGGCTTCAGGTGGGCCGCCGCACCCGGCGGGTGGTTGTAGAACATGCGGTTGGTGCGGTGGTTCACCGCAAAGCTCTGCAGGTCCAGCAGCCACTGTCCGGACACGCTATCGCTGATGCCAAATTCATCAAACTCTTCAAAGGTGGCGTACTTGCCCAGCGGTGTCACCGGCGAAGTCCACAACTTGTCGGTCAGGCGCGCATCGTTGCGCCAGGAGCGCACCATGCCGGCCCCGCCGTCGCCCACCAAGTACATCGCCACCACGCCGCGCTGCTCCAGCCATTTGACGGCCCAGTCGGGCGTGTAGCCCACCGGCGACGAGTACTCGCGGATCGGGCGGCGCGTGACGTTTTCAATCGCTTCGAAGTTCCATCGCAACAGGTCCTCGCCGAACTGAATTTTCTTTGCCCCAGCTTGCAGGTCCTTGTCGAGCTGCACCCCCCAGTAGTCGTGGATCCAGCCACCATGGGAGCCGATGGCATGGTCCGGCAGCTTGGACTTCTTGTCGTCCTTGCCATCCTTCTTCTGCCCGGCAAGCTCCAGCAGCAATTCCTGCGACTTCTTGTTGTTGTTCAGGTCCATGCCATTGCCGTCGCCGAAGCTGATCACATCCGGCCCGGCGGTGAGGTGGATCGAGAACGGCCCGCGCTGCAACACCTTGGTCTTGTCGAGCAGGTACTTGGTGTTGACGGTGAGGTCATCGCCGTCATCGATGTGCCAGTTGTAGATCAGGCCACCGCGGCCGGCCGGCTGCACCGACACGGTGCTGATCCCCACCTGGTCGCGCGCAAACAGCCCCAGAAAGCCATGCAGCGGTGCGCTGTCGGTGCCGTGGGCCTTGAAGGCACCGAGTGGAATGTTCACGAACAGCAAGCGGCCACTGCCCCAGGCCCGCTGGCTGGCCACCAGGCCATGCTCGGGCGATGACAGCAGCACGGTGACGTCTGAAGGCACGTCGCCGCTGGTGAGGAAGTGGTAGTAATTGGTGGGCGCATAGCTGTAACCGCTGATGAACTGCAGCGTGAGGTCGCTGCCGGTGTTGGCAGCGAAGCTGCGCTCGGTGGAGCTGCTGCCGTCTGCATTGAGCACGGCATCTACCGCCTCGACCGCGCGCGCCGGCTGGTCATAGATGTGCTTGTCGCGGGCCTTGGACGCGTTGGCGAAGCGGCGGTCATAGCGCAGCTGCGCGCCGCCTTCAACCCCGATGCCCAACAGTTCACGAAAGCTTTGGCGGCGACGGTTGCGCAGGTTGGCCGACCCGTCTTCGATCGCCTGCTGGGCCCGCTTCTTCAGCAGGTCCTTCATCGCCTCGGTACCGCCGGGGTCGCGCGCGCTGGTGGGCACAAACGCCGTGGTGTAGGTGGTGCTGGCCAGGCTGGGCAACAAGGTTGCCGGCACGAACTTGCCCGGCGGCAGCGACAGCGTGTCCAGGCGCGCCCGGGTCCCTTGTACAGGGCCAAAGCCGACCAGATCCGGGATCAGATGGTTGTAGAAATCGTTGTAGAGCACGTATTGCACGCCGACGATGTCGCTGAACCGGGAGTTGCCGCTGATCGGGTAAGTCCCGCTTTCGGTCAGCACGCCAGCGTCATAGACCAACATCAACTTGCCACCGAGGTAGGCGTAATCCTTGATGGCCTGCACCACCGCGCCGCTGGCGACCATGTGCGCACTGTCGGGCACGATCAGGCCGGCAATCTTGCTCGCGGCGCCCTGTGCGCCCAGGGTCAGCAAGGCCGAGTCGGTGATCAGGTCCAGGGTGATGCCCTCTTCGGCCGCGCTGTCGATCCAGACCTTGACCTGCCAGCTCGTCGGGTCGGCGCCATCGGGCACCAGCAGGGTCAGGCGGTCGCGCGGCGCGGCGGCCAGCGCGCTGGCGCTGATCACGCCCAGCAGGGCCGGCAAGGCCCAGCGGCGCAAGGCCTGACGCGGGCGCTTCAGCCAGGATGCGAGGGCGGCGGTTCGATATTTCATGGTGAATCTCCTGGTGGTGATGAAACATGGGCCAGCACTGGCAGTTCGCTGCCGCTGATCCGGGGCAAGGGCTGCTTGGCTGCGGGTTCAGACAGCCAGAACAGCCACAACAGGTCGCCGACCTGAAACGGCCAGGCGAACGGGAACTTCGGGTCGAGCCACAGCTTGCGCGCCCGCGCCACCCAGGTGCGGGCCGCAGCGTCGTCGCCGGTGCACAGCGCGGCCACCGCCACCGCCGGCCACAGGAAGCCGTCGGGGTCGGCGGTCTTGCGGGCCCAGTGCGACGGGGCTGCCGCGCTGGGCCCGGCCAGCGCGCCCTGTTGCCAGGGGGCGATGGCCTGGCGCCAGGCGTCGGCGGCGCGCTCGGGCGGGCCCGCCTGCACGCCCCACAGCAGCGGCCAGGCCTGGGCCACGGTGTCGGGGTACCAGCGCTGGCGTTGCGGCGCGCCGGCGCCCAGGTGCACCCGCCAGGCCCCGGCAGAGGCCAGCCACAGGCGCTGGCGCAGGCCCTGCTCGGCACGGTCGGCCACCGCAAAGCTGTTGATCGCCGACTGCGGCTGGGCATAGGCATCGCGCTGCACCCGGCCCCAGGCGCGCCAGCCAGCGATCACCTCCACCACGTCCATGGTGTAGACCACCGGGTGGCTGGGCTTGGCCAGGGTCATGCCGTCGGTCACCGTCAAGGCCTGCAGGGTGGTGGCGGCGGCCTCCAACACCGCGCGCATGGCGGGCGCGCGGACCAGCATCACATCGCCGCCGCGTTGCAGGTAGGCGTCAGCCAGCAGCAAGGTGGTGGCAGCGGTGCTGTCGAAGGCATCCACCGCTTCGCATTGCTGCTTGGCCAGGCCGGGTGGGCAGGTGGACTCCTCGAAATCGCCGGCCCGCACCCAGTGGTCCAGCACCACGCCACGGCTGGCACCGATCGGGTCGGTATGGCGCGCCAGCCAGTGCAGCCAGCCGGCGGCCAGGGGCAGCTGGCTGGCCGGCGCAACGCGCAAGGCCCCCAGCAGGCCCAGGTTGACCTGGTAGGCCGAGATCTGGTGCCAGGCCCGCCCCTGGGCATCGACATGGCCGGCCGAGAAATGCGAGCGCACCGCGCCGTCCGCGCTGCGACCCGGCGCATGCACCACCAGGCCGGACAGGCTGGCCAGCGCGGCATCCCGAAACACCGCGTCGACCAGGCTTGCGGTGGGGCAGTTGCTGTCGATGAGGGGTTGGGTCGGTACCGGCAGCGCCGCCATGGTCGGGCCGGCGCTGGCGGCCGACAACAAGGTTGCGGCCAGCCACGCGATCACCGCGCGCCGGCGCGGCCGTCGGCGGCCCGGGGCTTCAGCGCGCATGCCTCACTCCGGTTTCGCGCAGCGGGTCGTGCCAACTCATGCCCCAGCCGTACAGCGCCACCATGCCCAGAATGGGCACCATCACCCCGAACAGCAGATGCAGCAAGGGCATCAGTACCGGCCCGGCCCTCACCAACAGCACCGCATGGGTGGTGTACTGCAAGGGCGCCAGCAGCAGCAGGTAGAGCAGGGTCAGGCCGGTAAGCGCCAACCGCTGCCACCACGGAAACGGGAAGGGGTAGTAGGTGCACAGGTGCAGCCAGGGTGTGATCAGCATCAGCATCCAGGCCTGGCGCAGGCCGGCGTTGACATGGCCGCCCAGCGAGTGCACGAAGCTGCCCGGCCAGAGGCTGAAATACAACACCGAGGCCGCATGGATCAAGACCGCGAAACGCAGCACATAGGCGCCGGGCTTGGCCGGGTCGGGCAACCAGCCTGCCCCCACCCAAAGCACCACACAAGCCAGCGCATGGGCCGCCAGGCCGACATTGCCCAGATCGGCCATCGCCAGGTCCAGCGCCACCACCGGCAGGTCGAGCAGGCCGAAGTCCGCGCTACCGGGCAGGGCCAGGTCGGCGGCCGGCACTGGCCCGGCCAGGCCCAGGCCCTGCAGCCAGGCCAGCACTTGCCAGCCCCAGAAGGCCGACAAGGGCATCTGCAACAGCAGCAGCCCCCCCGTGAAGCCCAGGGCGATCAGCAGGCCCAGGCCCAGGCGGTGCAGCGGCAGTTGCAGGCGCCAGATAGACCGGTGCTGCAGGATCGCCCCGCCCCGGTGGCCGCGCTGGAGCGTGCCACCGGGGCGTGTGGGTGCGGCCTGGCCAGAACCCGCCATGCCCGTCACCACTGCGAGAACAGGCCCGCGCCCAGCGTCATGCGCCGGTAGCTGGGGTTGCCGTATTGCTCGGCTTGCAGGATGAAGCCCCATTGCGGGCCAACCCAGCGGCGCCAGTTCAGGCCGACGCTGTGGCTGTCGAACTTCACCGGCTGGGGCCCGAACACCGTGGACAGGTAGGCCTCGCTGCCGCGGGCCACGCGCAGGCTGAGGTATTGCTCACCGTCGCGGCCCAGCGTGGCGCTGGCAAAGGGCATGGCCGACCGCACCGCCCCGGGTTCGCTGAGGTTGAAGGCGCTGCCGGCCTCCAGCACCAGGCTGCCGGGCAGGTAGGCCACCAGCGCCCCGCGCAGGCCGCGGTCGCTGCGCCGGTCGTCGAACCAGGCCTTGTAAAGCGCGAACCGGGTGACCCAGCTGCGGCTGTCGCCCCAGCTCCGGGACAACTCGAGGTCTACCCGCTGGTTGGCCCAGTTCGGCCCGCCGGTGCCCAGGGCCAGCGTGCCGGCCGCCACCCAGTCGGGCGACAGCACGGCGGTGTAGCCGACGGCGGCCACGCCGCCGCGCTTGCTGAACTTGTCTTCGCTGAGCAGTTCGCCGCGCAGCACATCGCCGCCTGGCCGCAACCAGGTGGCGCGCAGATTGAGCGCCTGGGCATCGGGCTGGCCGGCGGTCAGGTGGCCCTGGCTGGCGATCAACTCGACGGTCAGCGGCGCAGCTTGCGCCCCGGCCGGCGCCGCGGCCAGCCCCGCCAGCAGGGCCAGCAGCAAGGGCGCTGCCCGGGGTCGGCAGGCAGCGGCGAATGCGGTCACGGCGGCCCGGGTCGGTTTGGGAAGGAAAGGGGTCACGGCAGGGAGGTCCAGAGGAGGAGTGGGCTGGGGCTGCATCACAGCCCCAGGTCGGTTTGCAGGACGTCGGCCACCCGCGCCGAGGTGTGGCCGTCGCCGAAGGGGTTGACCGCGTCGCGCATGGCTTGCAGCGCCGCGCCGTCGGCCAGCAAGCGCGACGCCGTGGCCACCACCCGGGCGCGGTCGGTGCCCACCAGCAGGCCGGCTCCGGCCTCGATCAGCTCGGGCCGCTCGGTGGCATTGCGCAATACCAGCACCGGGGTGGACAGCGCAGCACCTTCTTCCTGGATGCCGCCCGAATCGGTCAGCGCCAGGCAGCTGCGGCGCAGGCACCACAGCAAGGCCGGATAGTCCAGCGGCGGGCAAAGCAGCAGGCGACCGGGCAGGTCGCGCACCAGCGGGTCCAGCGCCAGGTGCACCGCGTCGCTGACCGCCGGGTTGCCATGCACCGGCCAGACCACCGCCAGGTCGGCATGGGCGGCCAGCAGATCGGCCACCGCCAGCGCGGTGTTTTGGATGCCTTCGCCCCAGTTCTCGCGCCGGTGCGCGGTGACCGTGATCAGGCGCAGCGCCTGGCCGCCGACACCGCCCGCCCCGACGCGCTGGCCGATCTGCCGGTGCAGCTTGGCCACCGCCGGGGGCAGCACCTCGGTGCCGGCGGCCAGCAGCTGGTCCAGCCTGGCGCTGCCGGTGCGCGCCGCGTCCACCGCGGTATTGCCCACCGTGTACACGGCCGCGGCCGGTATGCCTTCGCGGGCCAGATTGGCCGCCGCGCCGGCGGTGGGCGCAAAGTGCCAGCGCGCCAGGCGCGCCGTCAACTCGCGGTTCTTTTCCTCGGGAAAAGGCTCGCGCGGCACATGGGTGCGCAGGCCGGCCTCCACATGGCCGATCGGCACATCGTTGTAGAAGGCCGCAGTGGCCGAGGCCAGGGTGCTGGTGGTGTCGCCATGCACCAGCACGGCCTGCGGGCGCAGCGCCTGGTACAGGTCTGACAGGCCCTCGAGCAGCAGGCTGTTGAGGTGGGCCAGGCTGGCATTGCGGCGGTCCAGCGCCAGGTGGTGCTCGGGCACGATGCCGAAGAAGGGGTAGAGCGTGTCGGCCATCTCGCGGTGCTGGCCGGTATGCACCCAAGCCACCGGCAAGCCGCGCCGGCGCAACTCGGCATAGACCGGCGCCATCTTGATGATTTCCGGGCGGGTGCCGACCGAGATCAGCACAGGGCGCGCAGGGGAGACGGTATCGGGCATGGTGGCTCAGCTCCTGGCCGGGGCCGTGGGCGCCAGCAGGCGCACCGTGTCGGGCCGGGCCGCTGGGGGTGGGAGGGCAGGGGGACGGGATGGCGCGGCGGCCGGTGCTGCGGCGGGCATGACCGGGCCAGCGGCCGCAGGCAGCGCCGGCAGATCGAGCAGCAGCCGGGCGCCGGCATCGGCATGCACCTGCCAGAAAGCGCCCTGCCGCAGGATGTGTGCATGGCCTTCGCGCAGCCGGGGTTGGGCATAGCGGGCGGCCGGCAGCAGCCAGACCATCTCGGCCAGTGACTCGGGGTGGCTGGCCGCCAGCTGCTGGCCCTGCGGACCGTCCTGCAGGGCCCACTGCACCTGCAGCCGGCGGTTGGCGAAAGCCGCGTACTGGGCCATCGTGATCCAGCGCAGGCGGCCCTGGTCCGCCAGCGCGCGGGTATGCACCAGCCATTGCTGGAAGGCCTGCGGAAACAGCGCGATGCCGGGCGGATGGAAGTACATCAGGCGCAGGGTCTGCTGGTCGGCGCAATAGTCGGCCACGTCGCGCAGCCAGGCCGCGATCTCGGCCTCGCGCACCTGGCTCTTGGCGGCCTCTTCGAAGGCCGCCTGGCGACCGAAGCTCAGCACCGGGAAGGCCCACATATTCGGCGGGCCACGCTGACCGTCCTGGTAGCTGCGGGTAGGCGCCATGCCGATGTCACCAGTGAAGTAGTAAGCCCGCACGCCGCGCAGCGCCAGCCAGGGCGTGACCCAGGCCGGGTGGTTGCCGGTGGGCGCCGAGTACTCGGTCACCGGCCTGCCACTGGCGTCCGAGACGGCCCGGGTGTTGCGCTCGATCATCTGGCTGGACAGCAGATGGTCCTGGCTGCTGATCAGGCGGCCGAACTCGTTGTGGATCCAGCCGCCGTGGCTGCCCACCTCGTCGCCCCGGCGGGCAAAGCGCTGCACCCATTGCTGCATCACCGGGTTGCGGGCCAGGTCCATGCCCAGGCGGTCGCCGGGCAGGTCGACATCGGGGCCGGCCGTCAGGTGCACCGAGTAGGGCCCTTGCTCGAAGGCGCCCAGCTCGGCCAGGCGCTCCATCGCCGGCACCGCAGCGGCGGAATCGATATGCCAGTTCATCACCAGCGCGCCGCGCGCATCGGGCATGCTCGACAGCTGGGGCAGGCCCACCCGGTCGCGCGCGAACAGCTGCAGAAAGGTATGCAGCAGCAGGCCGTCGGTGCGCAACTTCAGGTAGCTCAGCGGCAGGTTGACGAACAGCACCTCGCCGCGGCCCACCGCATGCACGCCGGCCACCAGATGATTGCCGTCGCCGTGCATCAGGCGTTGGCCGTCATAGGCACCCACCGTGACAAACATCGGGTAGCGCAGCCGACCGTAGTGGTAGCTCACCACCGCCAGTTGCTCGTCCGGCCCGGGCTTGGCTTGGGCACTGGTGAGTGGCAGTTCACTGGTCTGGCGCATCAGCTTGCCCGGCGGCAGGGCCAGCGTGGCCAGCGCCGCCTGGTCGACCCAGGCCGCCTGCTCGAGCAGCATGCCGGCGCGCAGCTCGCCATACAGGCCGTAACGCACCCCGGCCAGCTGGGACAGACGCGACTGTTGCGGGTGGTAGCGGCCGGCCATGTCGGTGCTGCCGGCGTCGAACACCAGCATCAGGCGGGTGCCGCCCCGTACCCACTGGTCCAGGCGGGCCACCAGCGCATCGTTCATGCGCCGGTGGATGGTGTCGGGCAGGATCAGCGCGGCGCCTGGCAGGGGCTGGTCGCGGCGCAGCAGCTGCGAGGCGCGCACCAATTCGAGTGGGAAGCCGAGTTCGGCCGCCGCATCGAGCCAGGCCATCACATGCGCATCGTCGTCGCCAGCGTCATCGGGCAGCACCAGCACCAGCCGGCTGGGCGGGTGGGCCAGGCCGGCGCCGGCGCCCCAACCCGCCCAGCCCCACAGCGCCAACGCGGCGGCCAACAGCAGCCCGCCCCACAAGGCCCGGCGCTGCCACGGGCCGCCTGGCAAGGCAGCGCTCACCAGCGAACCTTCGGGTCGAAGCGGGCGTCGACAAGGGGTTCGGGCCAGTCCGAGGGCACATCCTCGCGGCGCTCGACAAAGGCCGCATCCAGGCGCTCGGGCTCGTCGGTCCAGGCATCCATGGACTGGGTGCGGCCGGATTCCAGGGCCCAGATCGTGCCGTGCACCACCACCCCGGGTGCCACCCGGATGCGCGGCGCCGACACCGTGGCCAGCAGGCCCGGCGCGCCCACAACACAGCCGGCACCCAGCACGATTTCGTCCTCCGACACCACCGACCCCAGCACCGCGCAGGCCATGCCCAGGTCGATGCGGCCGCGCACGACCAGGCTGCCTTCGATCCGACAAGCCGCGGCCACCAGCAGGTCGCCATGCACCTTGAGGCTGCCGCTGGCCTGGCAACGCGGCCCCAGTGTCAGATCGCCCTGGCACACCAGGTCGCCCAGCCAGTGGCTGGCGCCCGCCACCTGCAGCGGGCCGTCGCAGGTGCCCCGGCGCGCCACCGGGTTCCACACCACCGGCGCCGCCAGGCCCCCACAGTCGCCCGCCGCCGCCATCGGTGACCGGGTCGGGCTGCTGCCCCAGGCGGTTCTGGCGCCGGCGAATTCGGTCCAGGGCGGCGTTTCGTCGAACTGGTCGGGGTCGGCGCCAAAACACAGCAGCGGCGCATGCAACAGCATGAAGTTGGCCGGCCCCAGCAGATGGATGCAGGCGTCGGCGCTGATGCGCCCCGCCAGCTCGCAACCGCTGTGCACATCGACCTCGGCACCATGGGCCCAGCGCAGCACCGTGCTGCGCTCGGTCAGCTCCAGCCGCCGGCGCGCGCGCAGGCCGCGGTAGATGGCCCCGGTGGCGGTGCGCAAGCCGCCCTCGGCCGTCACCTCACCCAGGAAGGACATCCCGGGCGGCAGCACCAGATCGCCCGGCGCAAACCAGACGCGCCGGCTGCGCCGCCGGGTCAGCTCGCGCTCGGTCAGCGGCAGCGGGCCCTGCATCGGCGCCCGGGCGATGAGCGAACGGCCCAGTCTGGGCTGGCCATCGGTCATGGCCTGGGCCAGCTGGTCGACGAAGCGCCGCGCCAGGAAGGGTGGGTCCAGCGCGTCCAGGCCGTCGATGGGCAGCGGCACCACATCCCTGGGCCAGCGCCATTCGATCAGCGCCGGCAGCATCGGCAGCAGCAGCAGTGCCGCCGTCAGCAGGAACAGGCCGGCGCCGATCATCGGGCCGGCCCGCTCTGCGCGCGCCGGTAGCGCACGGTCTTGTCCCAATGGAAGCCCCGGCCGGGCAGGCGGTCCAGCAAGGTCTGCTCCAGCACTGCCCGGGCAATGGCCACGGCGCTGACGATGAAGCCCAGCCAGTTGAAGGCGATCAGGCACACACGCTGGTGCGAGCGGTCGAGATGGGTGGCCGCGGCGATCTCGAAGAAGGCCGCAAAATTGCCCAGCGCGCTGTGGCCCATGAAGGCGATCGCCAGCAGGGCCGGCGCAGCCAGGTCGATGGTGACCGTGAAGTACAGCAGCAGGCTCAGCACCCAGCCCATGATCAGGATGGGCGACATGAAGTACACGCCCAGCAGCAGCAGGCCGTCGATGCGGATCGCCCAGGGCACGCTGCCGTTGAACAGCAGGGGCAGGCTGTGGCGCACCATGGCCTGGTTGTGGCCCTTGGCCCAGCGCTTGATCTGGCGCACCCGCACCGCCCAGCTCTGCGGCACCTCCTCGTAGCACTCGGCGCGGTTGTGGTAAACCGTCTGCCAGCCCCCCAGCAGCAGGCGGTAGGTGAGGTCGGTGTCTTCGGCCAGCACGTCGACATGCCAGCCGCCCACCGCCTTGAGTGCCGCCAGGCGGATGCCGCCCACCGTGCCGCCATACTGCGGCACCAGGCCCAGGTTCATGCGGGCCTGCTGGTCTACCTGGTAGCCACCCGAGCGCTCCAGGTCGAGCAGGCGGGTCAACAGGTTGGCGCCGACGTTGTTGGGCACCACCCGGCCCATCACCGCACCCACCTCGGGGTCGACGAAGGGCGCCATCAGGCGCCGGATCAACCCGCGCGAGGGCAAATAGTCGGCATCGAAGACGATGATGAAATCGGTGTCGACCAGTTCGGTCGCATCCTTGAGCGCGGCGGCCTTGCCGGGCTTGCCACCGCTGCGGTGAAAGGGCTTGATGCGGCCCGGGAACTCCTGCATCACCTGATCGATGATTTCGCGGGTGCCGTCGCTCGACCGGTCATTGACCGGCATCACCACCATGCGGTCGCGCGGGTAGTCCACCGCCATCAGGTTGCGCAGGCAGTCGGCAATCACCGCTTCTTCGTTGTGCGCGGCGACAAAGATCGTCACCGCCGGCCAATCGGCGCTGACCACGCTGGCATAGGGGTGGCGCTGCACACCGAACAGGCGGTTGAGCGAGAAAACATAGTGCCGAATCGCATACACCGTCAGCAAGCCCAGCAACAGCAAGGTCAGGCCGCACAGCGCCCAGGCCCAGGCCGCGCCGAACTGGCTGTTGACGGCCAAGCGCGCATTCAGGTCCGAAAGCATGCCGGCGTGCGCAGACAGGGCTGGGGCCAGCCCGGCTGTCACAAGACCTGCGCGCAGGCTGGCAGCCCGTCGGAAGTAGCTACGGGCCCAGGCTGGCACCCCATCGAAACCCATAGATAACCTCATCGTCGCTACAGGCAAACCCTGGCGATACGGGTGAATGCGAGCTTCTGATCCTCCTGAATATGTAAATTATTGTTTTACTCTGTTTTATCAGTTTAGTACGGAAATGCGCCAGCGCATCCCCCCAGTTTCAAATGGACCCGCAGGCCGGGCATGCCGCAACCAGCGCCCGGTGTACCGGCGCGGCCGGTCGGGCTGGCGCAACCGGCCAGCTCGCGCAACCGGCTGGCGCGATCAGCGGGCCGGATTGATCAGGTACTTCGCGCCCGTGGCACGTTGGGCATAGGCCGCGGCCAAGGCCGGGTCCAGCACCTGGGCCAAGGAGATCACATGCGCATAGTGGCTGGCGAAGGTGGTCTTCAACTCGGCCGCCACACGCTGGCGCAGGGCCTGCGCCGCCGCCGGGCCGATCTTCTGCAGAAAGGGGAAGAGCAGCCAGCCGCCCACGCCCCAGGCCATGCCGAAGTTGCGGTTGAACACCGTCGGCCCGGTGTCGAGCATGCCGTAGAGGTAGACCTGCTTGTGGGTGGTGGAGCCGTAACGGCTGTACTCCTTGGCGCTGCGGTTGAGCGCCTGCTCCATGCAGCCCAGGATCTGGCCCGCCAGCTTGCCGCCGCCGGTGGCGTCGAAGGCGATGGTGGCGCCGGTGGCCACCAGGGCCTCGGTCAGCTCGTCAAGAAAGCCGGGTTGCGAGGCATCGCAGACATGCCGGGCGCCCAGGCCGCGCAGCAAGGCGGCCTGCTCAGGCTTGCGCACGATGTTGACCAGGGCAATCCCGTCCTTCAGGCAGATCTTGTTCAACATCTGGCCCAGGTTGGACGCGGCGGCGGTGTGCACCAGCGCGGTATGGCCCTCGCGCCGCATGGTCTCGACCATGCCCAGCGCGGTCAGCGGGTTGACGAAGCAGGACGCCCCATCGGCCGCACTGGCGTCCTCGGGCAGCAGCAGGCACTGGGCCGCCGGCATACAGCGGTATTGGGCATACATCGCCCCGCCGATCACCGCCACGGTGCGGCCCAGCAGGGCCTGGGCGGCGGCCGAGGCACCGGCAGCGACCACCACGCCGGCGCCCTCGTTGCCCACCGGCAGCGATTGGCCGGCGCGCGCCGCCATCGCCTTCATCGCGGCTTCGGGCACCGGCGCGCTCAGCACCGGGTCGGCGGGCGTGCCTGCGGCCTGCAGCTGGCCCAGATCGGCGGCACCCAGCAGCAAGCCGATATCGGACGGGTTGATCGGCGTGGCCTCGATCCGGATCAGCACCTCGTCAGGCGCAGGCGTGGGCAGGGGCACCGGCACCAGGCGCAGTTCGAGCCGGCCCTCAGGCAGGATGGTCGAGCGCAATTGCAGGCCGGTGGCGGGAAGCGGGGCAGTCATGGTCAGTCTCCTGGTTGGGGTTCGATACGTGGCAGGCGCAGCCAGAACTGGCTGCCCTGGTCCTGCACGCTGTCCAGGCCGAGTTCGCCACCCATCAGCTCGGCGATGCGGCGGCTGAGCGCCAGGCCGATGCCCGAGCCCTGGATACCCGACTGCTCGGCGCCGGCACGCTCAAAGGGCTGGAACAGGCGCGCCTGCTGCTCGGCGCTGAGGCCCCGGCCGGTGTCCTGCACCACCAGGCGAACCTGGGCGTCCTGGTCCTCCAGGCGCAACCGGACCTGGCCGCCGCGCCGGTTGTACTTGATGGCGTTGCTCAGCAGGTTCACCACCACCTGCACCACCCGCTTGGGGTCGGCCAGCACCACCCAGCCCCGGCGGGCGGGGTCGTCGACCATGAAGTCGACCAGCAGCACGCCATGCTCGGCAGCATCCAGCGCTACCAGCCGATGGCAATCGGCCAGCAAGGGCAGCAGATCGATGGCCTGCGGGTCGATCTGCAGCTTGCCGGCCTCGATGCGGGCCAGGTCGAGCAGCTCGTTGATCAGGCCCATCAGGTGCTGGCCGGCGCGCGAGATGTTCTGGGCATAGCCGCGCTGGCGCTCGCTCAAGGGCTCGCGCGGGTCGGTCACCAGCAGGTGGGCAAAGCCCATCACCGCGTTCATCGGGGTGCGCAACTCATGGCTCATATTGGACAGGAAGCCGGTCTTGGCCCGGTTGGCCTGCTGGGCCTCGTCGCGTGCTTGCTCCAGCTCGGCGGTGCGCCGCAGCACGCGATCTTCCAACTCGGCATTCAGGCGCTGCAGCCGGTCCTCGGACTGGCGCAGCAGCGCCCGCTCGCGCTCGATGCCGACCCGGTGGAAGGCGTTTTCCAGCGCCAGCGGCAAACCGAACAGGTAGTTGCTGTGCTTGACCAGGTAATCAGTGCCGCCCATGCGCAGCGCCTCGGCGGCGATGTCCTCGCTGCCCTGGCCGGTGACCACCACCACCGGCAGGTCCAGGTTGCGCTCTTCGCGCAGCAGCTTGAGGATGTCCAGGCCGCTTTCGGGGTGCAGCCGGTAATCCAGCAACAACACATCGAAGGGGCAGGCATCGCCCGGGCGCAGCGGCAGGCGCGCCAGCAGGTTGAACGAATCAACGACCATCTCGACGCGGATATGCGGCGCATAGCGCTCGAGATGGCGCCGGGTCAGGTCGGCATCCAGCGCATGGGGCTCGGCATACAGCACCCGCAGGCCGCGCTGCTGCAGGCTTTGCTGCGCGGCAAAGCGCTGCACGGCGGCCAGCAAGGTGGTGGGCAGGCGGTCGCCATAGGACGCGGTCTTGACCAGGTAGTCATTGGCGCCGGCCTTCAGTGCGGCCACCGCCAGGTCCTGGTCGCCCTGGCCGGTGAGCGCCACCAGCGCCACCGGCAGGGCCTGCTCGCGCAGCTCGCGCACCAGGTCCAGCCCGCTGCCGTCGGGCAGGCCCAGGTCGATCAAGAGCAGATCAAACGGCGCCTCGCTGGCGATCCGCAGGCGCGCCTGCGCCAGATCGTCGGCCACCTGCACTTGCCAGTGTGAAAGCCGGTCGCGCAGCGCCCGCCGCACCAGATCGACGTCCACCGGGTTGTCTTCGACATACAGCAACCTCATGGACAAGCCTCGGTGTGGGGTGGCATGCAGGGCCGAAGTGTCATGTCAGGATGCCGCAGGCAATTGGAGATGGAAGGTGGCACCCTGGCCCGGTGCGCTCTCGGCCCAGCAAAGACCGCCCATGCGCTCCATGGCCTTGGTGACGATGGCCAGGCCGACCCCGGTGCCGGGGTAATCCTCGGCCCGCTGCAGGCGCTGGAAGATCTGGAAGATGCGGTCGTGGAGCTTCATGTCAAAGCCGATGCCGTTGTCCTGCACCGAGAGCAGCACTGCAGTGTCGGTCACACGCGCCCGGATGGCCAGCAAGGGTTGGGCGCTGCGCAGACTGAACTTGAGCGCGTTGTCCACCAGATTGCGCAGCGCCAGGGTCAGGCCGGCGGCATCGGCACGCACTGCAGCGTCGGCCAGGTCGATCTGCGGCCTGATATTGCGCCGTGCCAGGTCGTCCGCAAAACCGGCCAGCACATGCGTCACCACTGGCGCCAGGGGCAGGCGGGTCAGTGCCTGGGGCTGGCGTTCCAGCCGCGAATAGGCCAGCAGGTCGTCGATCAGCCGGCCCATCTGCAGGGTGGCGGTGTGGATGTTGCGCAGAAAGCCGCGGCCCTCTTCGTCCAGCGCCTGGCTGTGGTGGCGCAGCAGCAGCTGGCTGTAGCCGTCCAGCCCGCGCAGCGGCGCCTTCAGGTCATGCGAGACCGAATAAGTGAAGGTCTCGAGCTCGCGGTTGGCGCGGGTGACGCGGGCCAGGCTGGCGTCCAGGGCCGCGCTCAGGCGCTGGATCTCGGTGATGTCGGCGATGCTGACCAGCACCGCGCCGTCGCCCTCCTCCGGCCCGGGCAGGGCCAGCGAGACCAGCACCTCGACCACCGTGCCGTCGGGCCGGCGCACTGACCGGGTGGCGCTGAAGCGCCGCGCGCCCGCCACCAGGGCCAGCACCTCGTCGGCAAAGCCGTCCGGCCGGCCGTTCTGGGTAAATACATCGGCCAGGGTGGTGAACAGTTTTTTGTCGTCCGGAATGCCATAGAGCTGGTAGGCCATCGGGTTCATCTCGACCACGCAGATGCTGCCCAGGCAGCGCGCCAGCAATGCCGGGCGCTCGGCCAGCCAGGCTGCACGCCCGGCCTCGGGCACCTGGCGCAATGGCGCCAGCATGGCGCTCGCCGCCGACCAGTCCTGCTGCATGATCGCCACCGGCACCGACCCGAAAATGCGCCGGTAGCGCCGCTCGCTCGACGCGAGCTGGCGGGTGCGCTCGGCCACCCGGTGCTCCAGCTCGCTGTTGGCCAGCAGCAGTGCCTGTTCGGCCTGCTTCAGCGCCGTGACATCGATCAAGGTGCCCGACAGCCTGCGCGGCTGGCCTTGGCCGTCCAGCTCGCAACGGCCGCTGGCGCTGAACCAGCGCAGGGGCCCGCGCTTGGGGTTGCTGCGCACCATCACGCGCTGCGGCTGGCCCAGCGTGGCCGCCCGCTGCATGGCGTCCAACGCCGAACGGCGGTCCTCGGGATGCAGGTGGCGCAGGTCTTCGGCCGGCGCTTCGTCGTCGCGCAGACCAAACAGGGCGCGCATCGGGTCCGACCACCACACCGCGCCGCTGGCCAGGTCTTGCTCCCAGCTGCCCATGCGGGCAATCGCTTCGGCCCGCTCCAGCCGGCCGAGCAGTTGCTCGCGCTCTTGCTCGGCCTGCTTGCGCAAGGTCAGGTCGGTGTGGGTGCCCAGCATGCGCCGGTGCTGGCCCGGCCCCGCCGGCTCGACCAGGCAACCCACCGACAGGATCCACTTCCAGCCGCCGTCGGCGCAGCGTTGACGGAACTCCACCCGGTATTCGGGCAGTTCGCCGGCCAGGTAGGCCTGGTGCGCGCCGATCACCCGTGCACGGTCGTCCGGGTGCAGACGCGCCACCCCGGCGGCCTGGGTCTCGCGGAACTGCGCCGGGTCATGGCCCAGCATGCGGGCGAACTCGTCATTGACGATGACCTGGCCGGTCTCCAGGTCGATGTCGTACAGCCCCTGGCCGCCCGCCTGCAGGGCCAGCCGCAGGCGCGCCTCGGATTCACGCAGGGCAGTCTGGATGGCCCGGCTCTCGGTGATCTCGCGTGAAATCGCCAGCACGCAGGGCGCAGCATCGATATCGATGTTCTCGGCGCTGATCGACACCAGGCCGCGCCTGTGCCCCAGCCCTTGGTAGGCCGCTTCGAAGTCGCGCACCCGGCCGAGGCGCCGGAACTCGGCAATAAAGGCAGCGCGGTCGTCGGGCGCGGCCCAGACATGCAAATCCAGCGACGACCGCCCGATCACCGCCTCGCGGCTGAAGCCCGACAGTTGCAGGAAGCGGTCATTCACTTCCAGGTACACGCCGTCTGCCAGACGGCTGATGGTCAGGCAATCGGGGCTGGCAGCGAAGGCCTTGGCGTATTTCTGCTGGCTGCGCAGCAGCGCGTCACGGGCCTGTTCGGCGTCGGTGATGTCGCGCAGGTTGAGCACCACGCCGCGCACTGCGGGGTCGTCCAGGCAGTGCTGGCCCAGCGACGCCAGCCGGCGCCAGCGGCCGTCGGCATGCTGGAAGCGGTAAGACGTCTCTTGCCCCGGGTGGCGGCGGTTGACCACGTCGAAGAATTCGTCACGGCTGCGCTGCAGGTCGTCGGGGTGCACCCGGTCGAACAGGCTGGCGCTAAGCAGCGCCGCCACCTCCAGGCCCAGGATGAAGCCGGCGGCCGGGCTGGCGAATTCGATGCGCCCCCGGGCATCGCAGACCAGGGTCAGCACCTGGGCGTTCTGGATCAGGGCTTGCAGCCGGCGCTCACTCAATACCAGCGACTGCTGGGCCAGGCGCACGGCGGTGATGTCTTCGATGGTGCCCTCGAAGTAGCGTAACTGGCCGGCCGCGTCGCGCACCGCAAAGGCGTTCTCGCGCACCCAGATGCGCTCGCCATTGCCGAAGCGGCGCACCTCGGATTCGAAATTCACCACCTGGCCTTCGCGGTCCATCAGCGCCACGAAGGCGGCGCGACGCTCGGGGTCGACATACCACTGGCGCGCAATGTCGTTGATCAAGGCCAGCAATTCGGCCTCGCTGGCGCAGGCATTGAGCCGGACCAGCGCCGCGTTGGCACGCAATTGACGGCCATCGGGTGTGGTGCGAAAGGCCCCGATGGGCAACAGTTCAAACAGTGACGCGGGCGGGTTGGGTTCCATCCGGGGTGGTCCGAAACAACGTCAGCACAGCGCAGTGCTCCAGCCATTATCAATTGCGCGCCAGGCCGGCCGCCCGTCATTCAAGGGAGACGGCCCGGCGGACAATGCCCGCATGGCCCGACCCCTGCCCCGCCTGAGCCCTCCCGAGATCGCCGCGGTGATCGCCACCGCCTGGGACGACAAGCCGCCCTTCCATGCAGTGTTGGCCCA
>JANNZD010000095.1:0-1675 GCA_031410435.1 Betaproteobacteria bacterium
TTGGGTCGGGGCTTGGTCAACTCCGACACCACGTTGGTGTCGAGCAAGTAGCGCAAGGGCATGCCAGCGCCAACCGTCAGGCCAGGTCAGGCACCGGGCGCTCGCTCTGATCACGCAAGCCGGCCCAGTCTTCGTCTTTGAACAGCCTGATGCCCGCCTGGCGGGCCTCGTCACGCAAGGCCAGGGTGTAGGCCAGCAAGCCCTCGCGCGGCGCGCTCAGGCGTGCGAACTCGGCTTCTGAGACCAGCACCGCCACCGCGCGGCCACGCCGGGTGATGCGTACCGGCTGCCCGCCTTCGGCCTGGTGCACCAGCTGGGCGAAACGGGCCTTGGCCTCGGCAATCGAAAACTCCGTCATCGTCGCCACCCATAAATGACCATAGAGATGGTCATCTTAGACGCTGCAGGGCGCTGGCGCCAAACTGGCGCTTGGGGCAGGCCCGGCCGGCCTGCAAGGCTACTCCGGCGTCGCCGGATCCCCATCCCCACCCCCATCCGCCAGCGCCTGGCGCGCCAGCTCCTCGTCGCTCAGCGCCGGGGCGGCGTCCAGCGCGGCCAGTTCGGCCAGCATCTCGGGTGTCGGCTGGGCATTGCCCAGGAGCACGTCCTCGAAATTGGGATGGGCGGCCTTGATTTCCTCATGGTCCACCGGGGATGGGTGCACCACATCGGGCGCCAGCGCCGGCAGGCGCGAGGCGGCCAGTTCCAGTTGCTCGTCGATCAGCTTGGCGAGTTCGCCTTCGGGCGGGGGCGTGTCGGTGGGGGTCATGGTGGGTTCTCCTGGGTTGCGCCATCTTGCGGCCGATGCGGGCGATGCGCCAGCCATCGGCTCAAAAGATCAATCCACCCCCACCACCGCATGCGGCAGGTAGGGTGCCTCCAGGGCCGCGATCTCGTCGGCGCCGAGCTTGACATCCAGCGCCGCCACCGCGTCGTCGATCTGCCCGGGCTGCGACGCCCCAATGATCGGCGCCGTCAGCCCCGGCTGGGCCAGCAGCCAGGCCAGCGCCACCTGGGCGCGGGGCAGGCCACGCTGCGCGGCCACGCCGGCCAGCGCGTCGGCCACCTGGCGGTCATTGGCCTCGGTGTGCTGGAACAGCCCGGCGCCAAACACATCGCTGGCGATACGCGGCGTGTGCTCGCCCCAGGGCCGGGCCAGGCGGCCGCGTGCCAGCGGGCTCCAGGGGATGAGCCCCACGCCCTGGTCGCGGCACAGCGGCAGCATCTCGCGCTCTTCCTCGCGGTAGAGCAGGCTCCACTCGGGCTGCATGCTGATGAAGCGGGTCCAGCCGTTCTCGGCCGCCACCTGCTGGGCCTTGGCAAAGCGCCAGGCCGCCATCGATGACGCGCCGATGTAGCGCGCCTTGCCGGCCTTGACCACGTCATGCAGCGCCTCCATCGTCTCCTCGATCGGGGTGTGCGGGTCCCAGCGGTGGATCTGGTAGAGGTCGACAAAGTCCATGTCCAGCCGCCGCAGGCTGGCATCGATCTCGTGGAAGATGGCCTTGCGCGACAGCCCGCCCACATTCGGCGCCTTGCGCGAGGCATAGCGCACCTTGGTGGCCACCACCAGCTCGTCGCGCCGGCCAAAGTCGCGCAGCGCCCGGCCCACGATCTCTTCGGAAGTGCCGTCGGAATAGGCATTGGCGGTGTCAAAGAAATTGATGCCGGCCTC
>JANNZD010000096.1:0-2613 GCA_031410435.1 Betaproteobacteria bacterium
CGCAAGCCGCGCGCAGGTGGCCGGGCTGGTGCTGGACTGCCAAGGGCCGCCCAGCCCGGTGCCGGCGGTCTGGGACGCGCAGCGCATGCACCAGCTGCTGGGCAATCTGCTGGACAACAGCCTGCGCTACACCCAGGCGCCCGGGCGCATCCAGCTGCAGCTGCAGGCCAGCGCCGGGCAGGCCACGCTGACCCTGGACGACAGCGCACCGGGCGTGCCCGAGGCGATGCAGCCGCGCCTGTTCGAGCCGCTGTTCCGCGTGGACCCATCGCGCAGCAGGCAGTCGGGCGGCAGCGGGCTGGGCCTGGCCATCTGCCGGGCCCTGGTGCGCAGCCACGGCGGCCACATCCGCGCGGGCGCCTCGCCGCTGGGCGGCCTGCAGCTGGTGGTGCAATTGCCCTTGTCGGCCCAGGCCCCCGGATGAACGGCCGCAGCGTGCTGGTCGTCGAGGACGAGCCCAAGCTGGCGGCGCTGCTGTGCGACTACCTGCGCGCCAGTGGCTTCGAGCCCTTGGCGGTGGCCGATGGGCCGGCCGCGCTGGCGGCCTTTGCCGCCCAGGCGCCGGCCATCGTGTTGCTGGATTTGAACCTGCCCGGCATCGACGGGCTGGAGGTCTGCCAGCAGCTTCGTCGCCACTCGGCCGTGCCGATCCTGATGCTGACCGCGCGGGCCGACGAGATCGACCGGGTGCTGGGCCTGGAGACCGGGGCCGACGACTACCTGTGCAAGCCCTACAGCCCGCGCGAGGTGGTGGCGCGGGTGCGGGCGCTGCTGCGGCGCGCCGAAGGGCGCCTGTCCGGGCAGGCGGCCTGCGGCACGCCGCAGCAGGCGCTGGGGCAATTCCTGCTGGACGATGCCGCCCGGCGGGCCTGGTGGCGCGGGCAGGCGCTGGCGCTGACCCCGGTGGAGTTCCGCCTGCTGCGCGCGCTGCTGCTGGCCTCGGCCCGGGTGCTCACCCGGGCCCAGTTGCTGGGGGCGATCCATGCGGACCTCCGCGATGTCAGCGACCGGGTGATCGACAGCCACATCAAGAACTTGCGCCGCAGCCTGCAGTCCGCGCTGCAGGCCGACGCCCCGGGCCACGATTGCATCAGCACCGTCTACGGCACCGGCTACCGATTCGAGCACCCGCCGCAGACTTGAGCCGGCCGGCCAGCGGCGATCAGAACTCGAAGCCGCCGGCCTCGCGCAAGGCCCGCGAATCGGCGCCGGCCAGCATCGCGATGAATTGCGCCGCCAGCACCGGCTGGGCCGCCCTGGCGCTGAGCGCAGCGGTATAGACCGTGGCCAGCTCGAACTGCGACGGCAAGGCCCCCAGCAGCGTGATGCCGTCGGTGTAGCGGATCTCGGTGATCTGGGTGCAACCGAGGGCACCGGGCTCGACGCAAGCCGCCAGCGCGCGCATCGCGGTGGCGCCGTTCGGGAAGGTGCGCAGGCGCGGCGCCAGGGTGTCGAAGATGCCCAGCTGGCGCATCACCTCGGCAAAGTGGATGCCGGCGGTGGCCCGCGCCGGGTCGGGGAAGTAGACCGCCGGGGCCGCCAGCAAGGCTGAGCGCAGCGCGTCGGGGCTGGCCACGTCGGGCCGCGCATCACCGGCCCGCCCCGCCAGGCCGGTGCGCACCCGGCCCAGCGCAGCGCGGCTGGCGCCCAGCAGCTGCCCGCTGTCGCTCAGCGCGGCGACCATCGCGTCGGTGACGATCATCAGGTCGCAGGGTTCGCCGGCCAGCAAGGCTTCCTTCATGGCGCCCACCGCGCCGAAGCGGCCGGCCAGGGTGGCGCCGGTCTGGGCGGTGAGCTGCGGCTCCAAGGCCTTGACCAGGCCTTGGGCAGCGCCGGCGCACAACAGGTTCAGGGTGACAGTCATGGCATCGTCTTTCGGGTTCTCGAGGGGGATCAAGCCGCGTTGTCGGGCAGCTGGTGGATGGCCGCAGCGATGCGCTCGGGCGTCAGGGGCAGCTCGCGCACGCGCAGCCCGAGCGCATCGAACAGTGCATTGGCGATGGCCGCAGCGGTGGGGCCCAGCGCCGCCTCGCCGGCCCCCACGGACGGCGCCGACGAGGGCAGGCAGGCCAGCTCGACCGCCGGCACCTCGGTGAATCGCAGGATCGGGTAGTGCGCCCAGGCATCGCTGTGCACCTGGCTGCCGGCATGCAACACCGCCTCCTTCAGCGCCCAGCTGGTGGCCTGGATCGCGCCGCCCTCGATTTGCGCGGCCACGCCGTCGGGGTTGACCACGGTGCCCACGTCCACCGCAATCCACAGCCGGTGCACCCGCAGCGTGGCGCCGGCCTCGACCTCGGCCACCACTGCGCACCAGGCGCCGGTGCCCTTGTAGCGCGCATAGGCCAGTCCCTGGCCCACACCCTCGCGGCGGCGCAGGCCGCGGCCGGCCCAGCCGGCCAGCGCGGCGGCCCGGTCCAGCACCGCCAGCGCACGTGCATCGTGGGCCAGGTGGCGCCGGCGCCAGGCCAACGGGTCTTCGCCACGGGCCTGGGCAATCTCGTCGACGAAGCTCTCGGCCGCGAACACATTGGCCAGCGCGCCCAGGCTGCGCAGGGCCGAGCTGCGCAGCGGCGGGTCGGCCTGGTGCCGGTGCAGCACCTGCCAGGCCGG
>JANNZD010000097.1:0-8295 GCA_031410435.1 Betaproteobacteria bacterium
TCGAGGCCGCGCCCACCAAGCAGGCGTTGGAAGACCTCTACCTGCCTTACAAAATCAAGCGCCGCACCAAGGGCATGATTGCCCGCGAGGCCGGCCTGGAGCCGCTGGCGGACCGCCTGTTTGCAGACCCGACGCTGGACCCGCATGAACAGGCCGCTGCCTTCATTGCCGCCCATGACGGCGGCGCCGCGGGCCTGGCCGAAGCCGGCTTTGCCGACCCGCTGGCGCTGCTGGACGGCGTGCGCGACCTGCTCAGCGAACGCTGGGCCGAGGACGCCGCGCTGGTGGGCAGCTTGCGCGAATGGCTGTGGGCCGAGGGCCTGCTGCGCAGCAAGCTGGCCGATGGCAAGGACCCCGTCCTGGCCGACAACGCCAAATTCCGCGATTATTTCGACTACGACGAGCCGATCCGCAGCGTGCCCTCGCACCGCGCGCTGGCCGTCTTCCGGGGCCGCTCGCTCGGGGTCCTGGACGCCAAACTGCTGCTGCCCGACCCGCTGCCGCTGGCCCGGCCCGCCGGCGCGCCCGCGGCGCCGGCGGCGCCGGCGGCAGTTTCGCTGGCCGAGGGCCGCATCGCCCTGCATCTGGGTTGGCAGCATGGCCCGCGCGCGGGCGACGGGCTGATCCGCAAGTCCGTCGCCTGGACCTGGAAGGTCAAGCTCTCGCTCAGCCTGGAGCGCGACCTGTTCACCCGCCTGCGTGAGGCCGCCGAGGCCACCGCGATCAAGGTGTTTGCCGAGAACCTGCGCGATCTGCTGCTGGCTGCGCCGGCCGGCAAGCGGGTGGTGATGGGGCTGGATCCGGGCATACGCACCGGTGTGAAGGTGGCGGTGGTGTCCGACACCGGCAAGGTGCTGGCCACTGCGGCGGTGTTCCCGCACGAGCCGCGGCGCGACTGGGAGGGTGCGCTGCACACCCTGGCCCAGCTCTGCGCCGGCCATGGCGTCAACCTGATCGCCATCGGCAACGGCACCGCCAGCCGTGAGACCGACAAGCTGGCTGGCGACCTGATCAAGCGCCTGCAGGCCATCGCGCCCGAGCTGCGCATCGACAAGGCGGTGGTCAGCGAATCCGGCGCGTCGATCTACTCGGCCAGTGAATTCGCCAGCAAGGAGCTGCCCGACCTGGATGTGACCCTGCGCGGTGCAGTCTCGATCGCCCGCCGGCTGCAAGACCCGCTGGCCGAGCTGGTCAAGATCGACCCCAAGAGCATCGGCGTGGGCCAGTACCAGCATGACGTCAACCAGGGCGAGCTGGCCCGCATGCTGGGCACGGTGGTGGAGGATTGCGTCAACAAGGTGGGGGTCGACCTGAACACCGCGTCGGCCCCGCTGCTGGCGCGGGTGGCGGGCCTGTCGCCGGCGGTGGCTGCGGCCATCGTGCGCTGGCGCGATGCGCATGGGGCCTTTGCCGCGCGCCGGCAGTTGCTGGAGGTCAGCGGCCTGGGGCCCAAGACCTTCGAGCAGGCCGCCGGCTTCCTGCGCATCCGGGGCGGCGACAACCCGCTGGACATGACCGGCGTGCACCCGGAAACCTACCCGGTGGTGCAGCGCCTGCTGGACCGGCTGCAGCGCCCGGTCGGTGAGGTGATGGGCAAGGCCGATGTGTTGCGGGCGCTGTTGTCCGCGCATGGCCCCCAGGCCTTTGCCGACGAGCGCTTCGGTGCGATCACGGTCAAGGACATCGTCACCGAACTGGAAAAACCCGGCCGCGACCCGCGCCCCGACTTCAAAGTGGCGCGCCTGACCGACGGCGTCGAGGACATCAGGCACCTGAAGGAAGGCATGACGCTGGAGGGCACGGTCAGCAACGTGGCCCAGTTCGGCGCCTTCGTCGACCTGGGCGTGCACCAGGACGGGCTGATCCATGTCAGCCAGCTGGCGCACAAGTTCGTCAGCGATGCGCGCGAGGTGGTCAAGACCGGCGACATCGTCAAGGTCAAGGTGCTGGAGGTGGACCTGGCGCGCGGCCGCATCTCGCTGACCATGAGGCTCGATGCCCAGCCCGGCCCCGCCGGCGCGCGCGGCGACGCCGGCTTCAAGCCGCAGGCCCGCCATGAGCGCCAGGGCGCGGGCGGCGGCCGCCCGGCCAGCGCGCAGCCGGCCGCTGGCGGGGCGATGGCGGCGGCCTTCGCCAAGCTGCAGGGCCGGCGTTGAGGTGGCAGTGGCCCGACCCCTGCGGCGGCCACTGCGGACCCCCCGCCACCCTCGCGGCCACGCGCTGATCGGCCGCCTGGCGCGCTTGCTGCCCGTGCTGGGCTGGGCCGGCCTGGTCTGGGTATCGGCCTGGGCCCAGTCGGCCGACCCGGCGCCGGCCCAGCGCGTGGAGATCCAGGCCGCGCCGGCCAGCGTCACCGAGCAGCGCCGCCTTGATCCAGTGGCCAAGACCGTGATCGGCCGCGACGAGCTCGACAAATACGGGGATGTCAGCGCCAGCGATGTGCACAAGCGCCTGCCCGGCGTCAACATGCAGGGCGGCAACCCGCGGCTGCGCGGGCTGGGTGCGGGCTACACCCTGCTGCTGGTCAATGGCGAGCCGGCGCCACCGGGCTTCTCGCTGGACAACCTGTCGCCAAGCCAGATCGAGCGCATCGAGATCACCCGCGGCCCGAGTGCCGAGCACAGCGCCCAGGCGGTGGCCGGCACGCTCAACATCATCCTGCGCGAGGCACCGCGCAGCCGCCAGCGCGAACTGCGTGCCACGCTGGGCTGGCAGGCGCTGCGGCCTACGCTGTCGGCCAACGGCAGCTGGGGCGACCGCAGCGGTGCGCTGAGCTATACCCTGCCGGTGGCGGTCTACCAGTGGGCCGGCCAGGCCGACACCCTCAGCCTGCGCCAGGGTCTGGGCAGCGATGGCCTGGCGCAGCGCCTGCGGGTGCCGGGTGAGGACGCCTATTGGGGCGCGGGCTTCAACCTCGCGCCACGCGGGACCTGGAAGCTGGACGCCGACGACACGCTGGAGGCCCAGGCCTTTGTGCACCGCAACGAGTTTCACAACCGCGGACGCTTCGTCACCGAGGTGCAGCTGGGCCTGGTGCCGGCCAGCGTGGACGAGCAGTTCAGCAATGGGGGCCATTGGCAGATGGCGCGCAGCAATCTGCAGTGGCGGCGCAAATGGCCAGACGGGGCCAAGCTGGAACTCAAGGCCGGCGGCCAGGTCAGTGGCAGCCGTTACCGCACGCTGACCGACGGCCTGGACGGCGCCGGACAGCCCAGCCTGGCCCGCGACGCCAGCGGCAGCAGCGTTGACCGCAGCCTGAGCAGCGGTGGCAAGTTCAGCCGCCCGCTGGGCCAGGCTCACGCTCTGGCGCTGGGTTGGGACCTCGAGCAACGGGTGCGCCGCGAGCAGCGCAGCGTGGTCGAGAACGGCGCCCAGCAGCTGGCCGGCTACGACGGCCAGCCCTTCGAGGCCCACCTGCGCCGCGCCGCGCTGTTCGTGCAGGACGAGTGGGAGATCACGCCGCGCTGGTCCACCTACCTGGGCTTGCGCGGCGAGCGCATCGCCCTGCTCAGCCGCGGCCTCGACGATGCGCTGGACGGCCGCAGCCAGGTGCTGACGCCGGTCTGGCACCTGAACCACAAGCTCAACGCCGGCGGCCGCGACCTGGTGCGCGCCAGCCTGACCCGCAGCTACAAGGCCCCCGAGCTGAACGCCTTGCTGGCCCGGCCCAGCCCGAACACCAGCTATCCCTTGAGCGGCGCCAACACCCCGATCGCGCCCGACCGCATCGGCAACCCGGCGCTGCGGCCCGAGTTGGCCACCGGGCTGGACGCGGCGCTCGAGCTTTACCTGCCGCAGGGCGGGGTGTTCAGCGTCGGCGGCTTCCACCGCCGCATCGACGGGCTGATCCGCCAGCAGATCACGCTCCAGCCGGTGGCCTGGGCGGCGCTGCCGCGCTGGGTGTCGCAGCCAGTCAACCTGGCGGCGGCACGCAGCAGCGGGCTGGAGATCGAGCTCAAGGGCCGCGCCGACGAATGGCTACCGGCCGGCGCAGCCCCGCCCGGGCTGAGCCTGCGTGCGTCGCTGGCGGTCTACCGCTCGTCGGTGGACGGCCTGCCCGGGCCCGACAACCGGCTCGACCAGCAGCAGCCCTGGTCGGCCACCGCCGGTTTCGACCGCCAGCTGACCGGCCTGCCGAGCGGCCAGACGCTGACGCTGGGCGCCAGCCTGGCCTGGACCCCCGCCTACCGAACCCAGCAGACCGAGCGCCAGGCGCTGACCACGGCGCGCGCCCGCAGCCTGGACGCCTACCTGCTGTGGTCCCTGGACCGCCAGACCAGCCTGCGCCTGGCCGCCAACAACCTGCTGGCCCAAGGCAGCCAGACTTTGACCGAGGTGCAGCCCGACAGCGGCGCGCTGCTGTCTACGGCCAACCTGCGCAGCAACCGGCGCAGCATCAACGCCAGCTGGTCGGCCCAGTTCTGATCAGCCCACCCTGATGGCTGCCTCCAGCATCCCGGCCCTGCAGGCCTATGCCGGCCCGCGCGCGCTGGCCCATCTGCGCGAACGCGGGCTGAGGCCCGCCGATGTGCGCGTGATCCCGGCCGCCGCCGGTGGCCCCAAGGGCCTGATCCTGAACCCGCTGGACCGCTACCTGTTCGGCCACTGGCTGCGCGACAGCGCCCATCCCATCCACCTGCTGGGGGCCTCGATCGGCGCCTGGCGCATGGCCTGCGCGATGCAGCCCGACCCGGACGCCGCCCTGGCCGCGCTGGCCCAGGGCTATATCCACCAGCAGTTCGACCTGCCCGCCGGGCAGTGGCCGGACCCGGCCGAGGTCAGCCGGGTCTTCAAGCAACTGCTGGACGCGCAGTTTGGCGGCCGCGAGGCCGAACTGCTGGCGCACCGGCGCTACCGCCTGCATGTCTTCACCAGCCGCGGCCGCGGCCCGCTGCTGCGCCGTGCTGGCCGGCTGGGCACGCCGCTGGGCTATCTGGGCGCCTTTGCCAGCAACCTGGTGCGGCGCCGGGCGCTGGGCGGCTGGCTGCAGCGGGTGGTGTTCTCCGATCCCCGAACGCCCTTGCCCTTCCACCTGGGCGACTTTGCCACCGCCCGTGCGGCCTTGACCGCCACCAACCTGGGCCCGGCCATCCTGGCCAGCGGGTCCATCCCCTTCGTGTTGCAGCCGGTGCACGACATTGCTGGCGCGCCGGCCGGCGCCTACTGGGACGGCGGCATCACCGACTACCACCTGCACCTGGACTACGCCGCCATGCCCGAAGGCCTGGTGCTCTACCCGCATTTCCAGCGCGCGCTGGTGCCGGGCTGGCTGGACAAGGGCTTGAAGCACCGCCACGCGGCGAGCGCGATGCTGGCCAATGTGGTGGTGCTGGCGCCTAACCCGGATTGGGTGCGCACCCTGCCGGGCGGCAAGCTGCCCGACCGGTCGGACTTCAAGGCCTGGCGCCATGATCCGGCTGGCCGCATCCAGGCCTGGCGGCAGGCGCTGGCCGCCGCCGCGCAGCTGGCCGATGAAGCCGCCGACTGGCTGGCCCGGCCGACCCAGGATGCGCAGCCCCTGTAGGACGGGTCCGACGCTGCAACAAGCCTTCGCGCTGCATCCACCCCGCTATAGGCCGCGTAACTTGAGGGCAGGCAGCAGCAGAAACCCGCTCTGCGCTGTTCCCCCCCCACCCTCAGGAGCATTCCCATGATCCAGCGCAATTCCCTCCATCGTCCGCTGTTGCCGGTGGTCGCGGCCATCCTTGCCTTGTCTGCAGCGATGCCCGCCGCGCAGGCGTCCAGCCACCGCGAGGCGCCCTTCATCTCCAGCCAGCCCAAGGTCGATGGCGCCGACTTCTACATGTTCGCCAGCTACGAGACCGGCCGCAGCGGCTACATCACGATGCTGGCCAACTACCTGCCGCTGCAAGATGGTTATGGCGGCCCCAACTACTTTTCGCTCGACCAGAACGCGCTGTACGAGATCCATCTCGACAACAACGGCGACGCCAAGGAAGACCTGACCTTCCAGTTCCGCTTCAAGAACACCCTCAAGGCCAAGACCCTGTCGATCAACGGCAAGGACGTGAGCATCCCGCTGATCCAGTTCGGTGCCGTCACCGACCCCAAGGCCGCCACCCTGAATGTCAACGAGAGCTTCACCGTCGATCTGGTCAAGGGTGACCGGCGCAGCGGCAGCAAGGTCTCGCTGACCAATGCCACGGGCGGCAGCGCCACCTTCGACAAGCCGGTCGACAACATCGGCAAGAAGACCCTGCCCGACTATGCCGGCTATGCCGCCAAGCACATCTACACGGTCAACATCCCTGGTTGCGCGATGCCGGCACGGGTCTTCGTGGGCCAGCGCAAGGACCCGTTCGCGGTCAACCTGGGCACCATCTTCGACCTGGTCAATGCCCCGGTGGCGGTGATCACCGACCCGGCGCTGATCAATGCCGCGCCCAACACCATCGATGACAAGAATGTCACCACGCTGGCGCTGGAGGTGCACAAGAGCTGCCTGACCAACGGCAGCGAAAACGTCATCGGCGGCTGGACCACCGCCAGCCTGCGCCAGGGCCAGTTGCTCAACCCGGTGCCGGCCATGGGCCATGCCACCACGCCCAAGAACGGCGGCGCCTGGGTGCAGGTCTCGCGCCTGGGCATGCCCCTGGTCAACGAGGTGGTGATCGGCCTGCCGGCCAAGGACCGCTTCAATGGCAGCAAGCCCAAGGACGATGCGCAGTTCGCCGACTTCGTCACCAACCCGACGCTGCCGGCGCTGCTGGAGATCGCACTGGCCACGCCCAACATAGCGCCCACCAACTTCCCGCGCACCGACCTGGTCGGCGCCTTCCTCACCGGCATCTCGGGCGTCAACCAGCCCGCCAATGTGGTGGCTTCGGAGATGTTGCGCCTGAACACCGCCATCGAGCCTACTGCCGAAGCCAAGCAGCACCGCCTGGGCGTGCTGGGCGGTGACCTGGCCGGCTTCCCCAACGGCCGGCGTCCCAAGGACGATGTGGTCGACGTCTCGCTGGCCGCGGTGATGGGTGGCCTGTGCATGGCCAATGGCGATGCCAACAACCTGAAGCTGGGTGCGGCCTGCAAGCCGTCGGCGGTGCCGTTGGGCGCAACGTCGCTGAAGCTGCATGACGCGGTGGACCAGGCGGTGGTGCCTTTGCTGCCGGCCTTCCCCTACCTCTTCACCCCTATCGGCGGCACCCGCTGAGCCCGAGGAGACGCAAGATGAATCGCCTCACAAGCTTGCTGGCGGTGACGGCCGCCGCCCTGGTCCTGACCGCCTGTTTCGGTGGCGGCGACGACACCGTGGTGGCGCTTGACCCGCTGGCCGCCGTGCCGGAGTCGGCCACCCAGAGCGTGGCCGGCACCGTGGACTACCTGGCGGTGCTCAACAAGAACCCGTCGGACACCCGCGAGCCCATCGACATCACCGCTGTGCTGCTGCCCACCAGCGACACCACCGAGCCCTCGGCCGTCGAATAGCGGCCCGGCGCAACCCCTGAACGGGCCCGCAGGCTGTACGCTGTGGGCCCGTTGCAGGTGGCCTGCTGTGCCGCCTTACCCACTTGACCCCTCCCGCGCGCCTGGCCATTCGCAGCGCGCGGGTCTTCATTCCCTGGCACGATGCGCTCTTTCTTGTTGCCATTGCTGCTGGCCTGTTGCACCTGGGCTGCGGCCACGCCTATCAGCGCGACCGCCGACAGCCAGGTGATCGAGCGCCTGCCTCCCCTCACCCGCGTCAGCACCAGCCGCGACCCGGTGGTGGCCGCCGCCGAGGCGCGTGGCTTGATCGATGCCAGCCGGCGCGAGGGCGACCCGCGTTTTGCCGGCCGCGCACTGGCCCGCCTGGCACCCTGGCAAGCCGCCAGCGAAGCCGCCAGCGCACCCACCGAAGTCTTGCTGGTGCTGGCCGAGGCCGAACAGTACCTGCATGAATTCGACGCGGCCACCGCCCGCCTGCAAACCCTGGTCAAGCGTGAGCCCGGCAGCGCCCAGGCCTGGTTGCTGCTGGCCACCCTGAACCGGGTTCAGGGCCGGTACAGCGCGTCCGACCAGGCCTGCACCGCCCTGCGCCAACTGCGCGTGCAGCCTTATGCCGATGCCTGCAGCGCTGAGAATGCCGCGCTGCGGGGCGAATACGACGCCGCCCGGCGGCAGTTCCAGGCGCTGATCCAGCGCACCGCCGAGCCCGCCACGCGGGCCTGGCTGAGCACCTCACTGGCCGAGTTGGAGCAGCGCGCCGGTTTGCTGGCGCCATCGGATGCGGCCTGGCGCCAAAGCCTGCAGGCCGCGCCCGACACCTACACCGCCATCGGCTATGCCGATTTC
>JANNZD010000098.1:0-1846 GCA_031410435.1 Betaproteobacteria bacterium
CAATATGCTGGGCGCTACCCACGAGGCCAAGGACCTGGAGCTGCTCAGCGCCGGCATGCACATCGTCACCCCGATCATGGGGGTGGCCTTCTGGAAGCCCGAGGTTGAGGTCAAGGCCGAGACGGTGACGGTGCGCTTCGAGCAGGGCCAGCCAGTGGCGCTGAACGGCCGCAGCTTCGCCAACGCGGTCGAGCTGTTCGACGAGGCCAACCGCATCGGCGGGCGCCACGGCCTGGGCATGTGCGACCAGATCGAGAACCGCATCATCGAGGCCAAGAGCCGCGGCATCTACGAGGCGCCGGGCATGGCCCTGCTGCATATCGCCTACGAGCGCCTGGTCACCGGCATCCACAACGAGGACACCATCGAGCAGTACCGCAGCAACGGCCGCCGCCTGGGCAAGCTGCTGTACCACGGCCGCTGGTTCGACCCGCAGAGCCTGATGCTGCGCGAGACCGCGCAGCGCTGGGTGGCGCGCGCCATCAGCGGCGAGGTGACGCTGGAGCTGCGCCGCGGCAATGACTACTCGATCATGGACACCGCCAGCGCCAACCTCACCTACAAGCCCGAGCGCCTGAGCATGGAAAAGGTCGAAGGCGCCTTCACCCCGGCCGACCGCATCGGCCAGCTGACGATGCGCAACCTCGACATCGCCGACACCCGCGACAAGCTGGGCATCTACAGCCAGGTGGGCCTGCTGCGCGGCGCCGACGGCAGCATCCCCCTGCTGGGGTCGGACGCTGGCTGACGCCCCCCCGCGCCCGCGGCCCGGCCACGTTGGCCAGCCCCTGGCAAAGAAAAAGGGCGCCCTTCGGGCGCCCTTTCAATTGGGGGTCACCGGGCCGAGGCCCGGCTCATCCCAGGTCTAGGGTTGGCAGCGGTAGACCTTGACATCGTCCAGGTACCAGCCGAAGGTGCCGCCGCAGCCGTCGGTGCCCATGTCGAAGCGGATCTTGATCTTGTCATTGACCCCGGCATACGGGGCCAGGTTGACGATAGACCGCCCCCAGGAACCCGTCACCGACCCGCCGTCGGCACCCGAGAAGGCCGGCTGGCCCGCCATCGGGTTGGTGTTGCCGGCCCCTGCCGTCTCGAGGGTCATGTTGTAGGGGTTGTAGACAAAGTCAGCGGCCTGCACCAACTGCCAGGCGCCACCGTTGACCTTGATCTTCACATTGCCCCCGTCGAAGCCCACCTCACTGGCCATCCAATGGTCAAAGGCCATGCGGGTGGTGGTGGACGTGACCGTGATCTCCGGCGTCTCCAGCTGCATCACACCCGACTCGTCGCCCCCGGGCGCGCAGGTACCGCCGGTGAAGTCAGCGGCATAGATTGCATAGCCCGGGCGATGGTCCGGCAGGTTGTTGACCACGCCCCAGACGCGCGGGGTGAAGTCCGCCGTGCCTGCAGTCTGGCTGACCTGCCAGCGCACGCCGGCGCGCTTGCCGCCGTCAAAGCTGTCGGACATCAGCGACACCGCAGTGGCGCCACCGTCGCACATGGCCGGCGGTGACTTGGCCAGCATCGGCGCGAAGTTGCACTGGGTCGGCGGTGTGCGCAACTCGACCGCCAGCGCCATCTTGGCTACCTGCTGGCAATCGGTGGCACTGATGACCTCGCCCGACGGTGCACCGGTCTTCAGGTGGTTCAAGTTCACCCCGGTCAGGTCGGCACAGGATTGCTCGATCGCATCGGCATGGTCGGCGAAGTTGCTGGTCGGGCCCTGGTAGACGCTCTGGGCGCGGTAGTAGATATGTGCCGCCTTGGTCAGGCCGATCGCTGCAACCGTCTGGCCGTTGTAGACGCCGCCGTCGACCAGCAGGGCATAGCCGTGGTTGGGCACACC
>JANNZD010000099.1:0-5131 GCA_031410435.1 Betaproteobacteria bacterium
CCAAGATCCCGCGCTTCGCTTTCGAGAAGTTCCCGGCTGCCGACCCGCACCTGACGACTCAGATGAAGAGCGTTGGCGAGGTGATGGCGATCGGGCGCACCTTCCAGGAGAGCTTCCAGAAGGCTCTGCGCGGCTTGGAGACCGGCATCGACGGACTGAGCGAGCGCACGTCTTGCAAGGAGGCGGATCGCGACGAAATCATCGATGAGATCGGCAATGCCGGCCCCGAGCGCATCCTGTTTGTCGCCGACGCCTTGCGCATCGGCATGAGCCTGGAAGAGATCTTCGAAGAGACCGCCATCGACCCCTGGTTCCTGGCCCAGATCGAGGACCTGGTCAAGACCGAAGCCCAGGTCAAGGCGCGCAGCCTGGCCAGCCTGAGCGCGGCCGAACTGCGCTACCTCAAGCAGAAGGGCTTCTCCGACAAGCGCCTGGGCAAGCTGCTGGCCAGCAACCAGCACGATGTGCGGCGCGCCCGCCATGCGCTGGGCGTGCGGCCGGTCTACAAGCGGGTGGACACCTGCGCAGCCGAGTTCGCCACCGAAACCGCCTACCTCTACAGCTGCTACGAGACGGTGGACGGCGAGTGCGAGGCCGAGCCCACCAGCCGCAAGAAGATCATGGTGCTGGGCGGTGGCCCCAACCGCATCGGCCAGGGCATCGAGTTCGACTACTGCTGCGTGCATGCGGCGCTGGCGCTGCGCGAGGACGGCTACGAGACCATCATGGTCAACTGCAACCCCGAGACGGTGTCCACCGACTATGACACCAGCGACCGGCTCTACTTCGAGCCGGTGACGCTGGAGGACGTGCTGGAGATCGTCGAAAAGGAAAAACCCATCGGCGTGATCGTGCAGTACGGCGGCCAGACGCCGCTGAAGCTGGCGCTCGACCTGGAAGCCAACGGCGTGCCCATCATCGGCACCAGCCCCGACAGCATCGACATCGCCGAGGACCGCGAGCGCTTCCAGCAACTGCTGCACACGCTGGGCCTGAAGCAGCCGCCCAACCGCATCGCCCGCACCGAAGAGTCGGCCATCGGCCTGGCCAACGAGATCGGCTACCCGCTGGTGGTGCGCCCCAGCTATGTGCTGGGCGGCCGCGCGATGGAGATCGTGCACGGCGACAAGGACCTGCAGCGCTATATGCGCGAGGCGGTGCGGGTCAGCGAGAAGTCGCCAGTGCTGCTGGACCGCTTCCTAGACGACGCGATCGAGGTCGATGTCGACTGCATCAGCGACGGCGCGGCGGTGATGATCGGCGGCATCATGGAGCACATCGAGCAGGCCGGGGTGCACTCGGGCGACTCAGCCTGCTCGCTGCCGCCCTACACCCTGCCCAAGGCGCTGCAGGACGAGCTGCGCCGCCAGACCACGGTGATGGCGCTGGCGCTCAAGGTGGTGGGCCTGATGAATGTGCAGTTCGCGATCCAGGGCAGCGTGGCCGGCGACGGCGAGAACGCGGTGGTCTATGTGCTGGAGGTCAATCCGCGGGCCTCGCGCACCGTGCCCTATGTGAGCAAGGCCACTGGCCAGCAATTGGCCAAGATCGCCGCGCGCTGCATGGCCGGCCAGAAGCTGGCCGATCAGAAAAGCCGCAAGGGCGAGCCGCCGCGCGAGGTGATCCCGCCCTATTTCAGCATCAAGGAGGCGGTCTTTCCCTTCAACAAGTTCCCGGGCGTCGACCCCATCCTCGGCCCCGAGATGCGCAGCACCGGCGAGGTGATGGGTGCGGGCAAGACCTTTGGCGAGGCCATGCTCAAGAGCCAGCTTGGCGCCGGCTCGCGCCTGCCTACCCAGGGCACGGTGGTGATCACCGTGAAGAATAGCGACAAGGCCCGGGCGGTGGGTGTGGCGCGCGATCTGGTGGCCATGGGCTTTGCGGTGGTGGCCACCAAGGGCACGGCCGCGGCGCTGGTGGCCGGTGGCGTGCCGGTCAAGGTGGTCAACAAGGTCAAGGACGGTCGGCCGCACATTGCCGACATGGTCAAGGCAGGCGAGATCCAGCTGGTGTTCACCACCGTGGACGAGACCCGCACGGCGATTGCCGACTCGCGCTACATCCGCACCGCAGCGCTGGCCAACCGGGTGACTTACTACACCACCATGGCCGGCTGCGAGGCCGCCACCGAGGCGATGAAGCACCAGCAGGGCCTGACCGTGCACAGCCTGCAGGAATTGCACGCCGAGTTGCTCTAAACTGCGGCTTGGTTGTTGAAGTTGATTGCCGTTCCGCCGCCCTTGTGCCCGGTTCCACCGGGTGCCCAGTGCGGCGGATTTGTTTTGTCTGCGTCTGTCTGCCCTCAGGAGGCCCCGATGGCCACCATCCCCGTCACCAAGCGCGGTGCCGAAATGCTCAAGGAAGAGTTGCACCGTCTTAAGACGGTGGAGCGGCATGCGGTGATCCGCGCCATCTCCGAAGCCCGGGCCCAGGGCGACCTGTCCGAAAACGCCGAATACGAGGCCGCCAAGGACAAGCAGGGCTTCATCGAAGGCCGCATCCTGGAGATCGACAGCAAGCTGGCGGCGGCACAGGTGATCGACCCGTCGACGCTGGACGCCGGTGGCCGGGTGGTATTTGGTGCCACTGTCGATCTCGAAGAAGAAGCCAGCGGCCAGGCCGTCACCTACCAGATCGTCGGTGATGACGAGGCCGATCTGAGGCAGGGCCTGATTTCGATCAGTTCACCGATTGCCCGCTCGATGATTGGCAAGGAGGCTGGCGATGTGGCCGAAGTCAACGCCCCGGGCGGTGTCAAGCGCTACGAAATCGTCGAAGTGCGCTACGTTTGACCGGTCGCGGCTGGGTGGGTGCAGCGGGCATGCCTGAGGCAGCGCTGGGGCTGGAACGCTTGCGGCGTGGCCTGCCGGCGCTGTGGCTGGGCTTGATCTTGTGCGTGGCGGCGATCGCCACGCCGGCGCCCTTTGCGCTGTTGGCCCGGCCCGATGCCGGTCGCGTAGTTGCCCGCATCCTGGCCCAGGAAGCCTGGCTGTCGCTGGCCCTGGCGGTGGCCTTGATGTTGCTGGAGCGCCGGCGGGCGCGGCTTTCAGCGCAAGCCGGCCAGGGCTCGGTGCTGAGCGGCGATCTGCTGCTGGTGCTGGGCAGCCTGTTCTGCACCGTGGCCGGCTACTTTGCGGTGCAGGCGGTCTTGCCGGCCGCCCGGGCCGGGCAGGGCGGGCTGAGCTTCGGCCAATGGCACGCGGTGAGCGTGGCCTTCTATGGCCTGAAGCTGCTGCTGGTAGCGGCCCTGGCCTGGCGCGGCACGCGCTGCGCACCGGCGCCCAGCATCAGTCGGCCGCCTTTTTCTTGACGCTGGTCACCCGGGTGCGGGCGCGCTTGATCTCGCCGCCGGCTGTCACCCGCTGGTTGCCGAAGACGGTGATCTTTTTGATCTGCGCCCGGTGGTTGCCACTCTTGGAGAACTTCAGGATCTTGACCACCCGCGGGGCAGCCATCTGGCCTTCGCGCTCGGCCTTGGCCTTTTCGGGGATCGGCCGCCACAACACCAATAGTTTGCCGATGTGCTGCACCGGTGCGGCGTTCAGTTTGTCGGCCAGCGCCGCCAGTGCGGCCTCGCGGTCGGGGCGCGAATCGGAAAACATCCGCACCTTGATCAGGCCGTGGGCCTTGAGGCCCAGGTCGGCCTCCTTGTAGATGGCATCGCTCAGACCGTCGGCGCCGATGGCGACAACCGGGTCCAGGTGATGGGCTTCGCCACGCTTTTCTTTGCGTTGGGCGGGCGTCAGGTGTAGTGCAGACATCCTCGTATTATCCGCTCGCCATGAAAATCGATTCCAAGAGCAAAAAGATCAACAAAGCTTGGGTCCATGACCATGTCAATGACACCTATGTCAAGCTGGCCCAGAAAGACGGCTACCGCGCCCGCGCGGCCTACAAGTTGAAGGAGATCGACGAGAGCCTGGGCTTGATCAAGCCGGGCCAGATCGTGGTCGATTTGGGTTCGACACCCGGTGCCTGGAGCCAGTACCTGCGACGCCGATTTGCGCCCAAGGCAGCCGGGGTGGGGGGCGCGGCCGTGGGCGAGTTGCTGGGCACCATCATCGCGCTCGACATCCTGCCGATGGACCCGATCGAAGGGGTGCAGTTCATCCAGGGCGATTTCCGCGAGGACGCGGTGCTGGCCCAACTGCATGATCTGGTGGCCGGCCGGGCGGTGGACCTGGTGGTCTCGGACCTGGCGCCCAATCTGTCGGGCATCGAATCCACCGACTCTGCACGCATCGAGCACCTGGTGGAACTGGCGCTGGAGTTCGCGCAAGGCCATCTCAAGCCCCAGGGTGCCCTGGTAGCCAAGGTCTTCCATGGCGCCGGCTACAGCCCGCTGGTCACGCGCTTCAAACAGCAGTTCCGGGTCGTCAAGGCGATCAAGCCCAAGGCCTCGCGCGACAAGTCGTCTGAAACCTTTCTGGTCGGCATGGGTCTGAAAGCCGCGCCGGGGGATTGAACAGGCTTTGCGAAGGGTTGAAATTCACCGGATTTCACCCTTTCCAGCACATGACCGCCCCCCGATGCCAAGGGCTTGACTCGACTAGAATCGTCACCATATTCCGCAGGTCCGGGGGATATGTCTGGTCGGCTAGCCGTCTCGGGGCGGCAAGGGTGCAGCCCCGTCGGCGCGACTGAATCCCGGGTTTGGCAGGTTTTTGGCTTAAGGAGCCGCGGTGAACAATCAATGGTTCTCGAAGGTCGCTGTTTGGCTGGTGATAGCACTCGTGCTGTTCACCGTGTTCAAGCAGTTCGACCGCGGGGTGTCGTCGGGCTCGATGATCGGCTACTCCGATTTCCTCGAAGAGGTGCGCGCCAAGCGGGTCAAGCTGGTCACGCTGCAAGAGGGCAATGGCGGTACTGAAATCCTGGCCGTCACCACCGACGACAAGCGCATCCGGTCCACCGCCACCTACCTGGATCGCGGCCTGGTCGGTGACCTGATCAACAACGGCGTCAAGTTCGACGTCAAGCCGCGCGAAGAGCCCTCTCTGCTGGTCAGCCTGCTGGTCAGTTGGGGGCCGATGCTGCTGTTGATCGGCGTCTGGGTCTACTTCATGCGCCAGATGCAGGGCGGTGGCAAGGGCGGGGCCTTCAGCTTCGGCAAGAGCAAGGCCCGCATGCT
>JANNZD010000100.1:0-3982 GCA_031410435.1 Betaproteobacteria bacterium
GCCACCGGGTGCCCGGCCATCAATTCCAGCGACTTGACCAGCGCCGAGTGGTCCAGCTGGTCCCAGCCCTGGGCCGCGCAGGCCTGCATCAGCTGGGCCGCGCCGGCCGTCTGCGGCAATGCCACGCCCATGGCCTTGGCACCTTGCAGCGCCAGGTTCAGGTCCTTCTGGTGCAGCGCGATGCGGAAGCCCGGGTTGAAGGTGCGCTTGATCATGCGCTCGCCATGCACCTCCAGGATGCGGCTGGCGGCAAAGCCGCCCATCAGGGCTTGCCGCACCTTGGCCGGGTCGGCGCCGGCCTTGCTGGCAAACAGCAGGGCCTCGCCCACCGCCGCGATGTTGAGCGCGACGATGATCTGGTTGGCCACCTTGGTGGTCTGGCCGTCGCCGTTGCCGCCCACCAGAGTGATGTTCTTGCCCATCAGCTGCAGCAGCGGCAGCACTGCGTCGAAGCTGGCCTGCGCGCCGCCCACCATGATGGTCAGGCTGGCGGCCTTGGCACCCACCTCGCCGCCGGACACCGGCGCGTCCAGGTATTGGCAGCCCAGCGCGTTGATGCGCTGCGCGAACTGCTGGGTCTCGATGGGCGAGATGCTGCTCATGTCGACCACCGTCTTGCCCGGCTGCAGGCCGGCGGCCACGCCGCCCTCGCCGAACAGCACCGTGGCCACATCGGGCGTGTCGGGCAACATCAGGAAGACGATGTCGGCCTGCTGCGCCACCGCGCTGGCATTGGCGCAGGCCACCGCGCCGGCCTGCTGCAAGGCGTCGGGCATGGGGCGCCGGGTGTGCACGAACAGGCGGTGGCCGGCGGCCAGCAGGTGGCCGGCCATGGGCGCGCCCATGATGCCGAGGCCGATGAATCCGAGTTTCATGGGGTGGTCTCCTTGGGTCAGGGCATCAGGCGCGCATCGCCGACAGGATCTGCTGCGATCCGGCGGCCAGGATACGGGCGTCGGCGCTGACGGTGGCAAAGCTGAAGCCCTTGGCGATGCGGGCGCGCGCCACATCGGGCCGGCCGTTGTGGATGCCAGCCTGCACGCCATGGGCCTGAGCGCGGGCCAGGATGTGGTCGATGGCCTGGGCCACCTTGGGCTCGACATCGTCGAACTGCGGCTTGCAGCCCAGCGCCAGCGACAGATCGGACGGGCCGATGTAGACCGCGTCCAGGCCCTCCACCGACAGGATCGCGTCCAGGTTGTCCAGCGCCTGGGCGGTCTCGATCATCGCGAAGCTGACGATGGTGTCATTGGCCTTCTCGGGGTAATCGGGCCCGCCGTAGTAGAGCGCGCGCACCGGGCCAAAGCTGCGGGTGCCGCGCGGTGCGTAGTGGGTGTAGGCCACCAGCTTCTGCGCTTCCTCCCGGGTGTTGACCATCGGGCAGATGATGGCGTAGGCGCCGGCATCCAGGCTCTTCATGATGATGCCGGGCTCCAGCCACGGCACCCGCACCACCGGCACCGTGGGGGTAGTGCTGATGGCCTGCAGCATCGTCACCATCGCGGCGTAATCGACCACGCCATGCTGCAGGTCGATGGTCAGCGTGTCCCAGCCCTGGTGGGCCATCACCTCGGTGGCAAAGCTGTTGGGGATGGCCAGCCAGCCGTTGACGGCGGCCTTGCCCTCTTGCCAGAGGGTGCGCAGGCGGTTTTCTCTCATCAAGGTCTCCTGGGTGGGGTCGGGATGGGGCGCGCCATTGGCGGTTGACGCATCGATGGCAGTCGAATGTTATCAGTCATCGTATAACCAAAGCAGCCTCAAGCGGAGACCAGGGCAGCCTGGGCCGCGGCCCGGCGGCGCCGCTCGCGGCTGTTGGCCAGGTGGGTGCGCATGGCCGCGCGGGCCGCGTCGGGGTCTTGCGCGGCGATCGCGTCGAAGATGCTTTCATGCTCCACCTGCACCCGGCGCAGGTAGACCAGGCGGTCGGCGTCGGTCGAATGGGGCGTGGCCGCAGCGCCGGCCGCCGCCTCCAGCCTTGCGCGCGGGATCACCGAGCTGCCCAGCGCGGCCATCAGCTGGGCGAAGTGCGGGTTGTGGGTGGCGCGAGCGATCTCGAGGTGGAACTGGAAGTCGGCCGGCACCGCGTTGTCGCCGGCCTCGACCGCCACATGCATCGCATCCAGCGCGGCCCGCATGCCGGCCAGGTGTTCGGCGCTGCGGCGCTGGGCGGCCAGGCCGGCAGCCTCGGTTTCCACGCCGATGCGCAGCTCCAGCAGGGCCACCACATCGCGCAGCGTGGCCACCTGGGCCGGGCCGATGCGAAAGCCCGCCGCGTCGTGGCCGGCCGGGCCCAGGTCTTCGACAAAGCTGCCCACGCCGTGGCGGGTGCGCACCAGGCCCGAGGCCTGCAGCTTGGAGATGGCCTCGCGCACCACGGTGCGGCTGACGCCGAACTCCCCCATGATGGTGGCCTCGGTGGGCAGGCGGTCGCCGGGGCGCAAACGGCCATCGCGGATGCGCTCGCCCAGGCTGTCGACCAGCGTCAGCGCCAGCTTGCGCGGGCGCCGGTGCGGGGCAGCGGGCCAGGGGCCAGGGGCGGGGTCTGGGGGCATGCGGGCGGCTGGGTTTCGGCGGCAGATCGGGGTTTACCCCTGAGCATCCGGCTTGACAGAACACCGTCCACTCAGCGACAGTGACGTTGTACGACAACTGTTGACGGCTGGCAAGCGCAGGCTGATGTTTTTGCGCAGCGGCAGGTGCCGCCGCACAACCGCCGCACAACCGCCGCACAGCACAACCGCCGCACCACCGCCGCACAACCGCCACACCACCGCCCGACAACCGCTGCACAGACCCCGCCCTGTCACCGCCCATCGCCGCCCCACAGCCGCCCCATACCCGCCCACACGCCCAAACGCCCCACTCCCCGCCGATGACCGCCGCCACGCCGCCCTCACCTGACGCCGCCACCACCCCATCGATGCGCTGGGGCCGCCTGCTGCTGACCGGCGCCGCCGGCGGCCTGGGCCGCGAGTTGCGCCGGCGCCTCAAGCCCCATTGCGAGCAGCTGCGCCTGTCCGACATCGGCGACCTGGGCCCGGCCGCCGCCGGCGAAGAGCTGGTGCCCGCCCGCCTGGAGGACGCCGCCGCCGTGCTGGCCCTGCTGGCCGGGGTGGACGCGGTCATCCACCTGGGCGGGGTGTCCACCGAGCGGCCCTGGGCCGAAATCCTGCCGGCCAATATCGTCGGCTGCTACAACCTCTACGAGGCGGCGCGCCGGCAGGGCGTCAAGCGGGTGGTGTTCGCCAGCAGCAACCATGTCACTGGCTTCTACCGGCAGGACCAGGTGATCGACGCCGCTGCGCCGGTGCGGCCCGACGGTCTGTACGGGGTCAGCAAGGCCTTTGGCGAGAACCTGTCGCGCTTCTACTTCGACCGCTACGGCATCGAGACGGTGTGCGTGCGCATCGGCTCCAGCTTCCCTGAGCCACGCGACCGCCGCATGCTGGCCACCTGGCTGAGCTACGACGACCTGGAGCGCCTGGTGCTGGCCTGCCTGACGGCGCCGCTGGCCGGCCACACCGTGCTGTTCGGCATGTCCGACAACGACTGCACCTGGTGGGACAACCGCCTGGCCGCCCACATCGGCTTCCGGCCGCGGGACAGCTCGGACCCCTTCCGCGCCGCGGCGCAGGCGCGCCAGCCCACGCTCGACACCCACGACCCGGTGGTGGTCTACCAGGGCGGCGGCTTCGTGCGCGCCGGCCCCTTCGACTGATCGCCCGACCGCGCTGGCCAGACCCCGCTTGCCCGCCGCCCCGTCCTCACCCAGGCATACCGGCCTATCAGCCCACTTGCCCCAACGCTTCCCGCCCGCCCACTCCAGGAGCCCCACCATGACCCAACGCCGCACCCTGATCACGTCCCTGCTGAGCGCCGCCCTGGCCGCCGGCGCCCTGGCCACCCTGCCCGGCCTGGCCCATGCCCAGGACAAGATGGTGATGAAGGCCGCCGACGTGCACCCGGCCGGCTACCCGAATGT
>JANNZD010000101.1:0-13733 GCA_031410435.1 Betaproteobacteria bacterium
GGGCGCCGGCATCGAATGGTCGGCGATCTACATGCGGGATGTGTTTTCGGCCCCGCCGTTTGCGGCCGGTGCGGCGGTGGCGGTGGGCGCGCTGGCCCAAGCTGCGGCGCGCTGGGTGGCCGATGGCTTCGTGGCGCGCCATGGCCCGCTGCGGGTGGCGCGCAGCCTGCAGACCTTGATGGGGCTGGGCGCGGCACTGGTGTTGCTGGCGCCGCTCCCGGCGCTGGCGCTGCTGGGCTTTGCACTGATGGGGGTGGGCACCAGCGCGATCTTTCCGCTGGCGATGTCGGCTGCTGCCCAGGCCACCGACCGGCCGGCGGCAGTGAATGTGGCCGCGCTGGCGCAGTCGTCCTTTATTGCCTTTCTGCTCGGGCCGCCCTTGCTGGGCTGGGTGGCCACCAGCTTGGGCATCCGCTGGTCCTTCGGGGTCTGCCTGCCGCTGGTGGCGCTGGCCTGGTGGGCGGCGCGCGGGCTTGCCCCGGCAACGCCGCGCTGAGCCCGCGCCGGGCGCTGTTCGGCTGCTATTCGGGTGTCATCCCGGCGTCGCGGAAGGCGCGGCCCCAAGCCTGCAACTGCTCGCCCAGAAAGCCGGCCATCTCGTCGGGCGTGGACCCGGCCAGCTCGAAGCCCAGCGCGCTGATGCGCTCGCGCACCTCGGGGCGTTGCATTGCGGCATTGAACTCGCGGTTCATGCGCTGGGTGATCTCGGCCGGCAGCTTGGCCGGGCCGAACAGTGCGGCCCAGGTGCCGGCGGTCAGCGGCGGCAGGCCGGCCTCGGCGGCGGTGGGCACCGTGGGCATCAAGGACGAGCGCGCCGGCAGCAGCACCGCCAACGCCCGCAGCTTGCCGTCCTTGATGTGGGGCAGGGTACTGGCCGGGGTGGCAAAGGTGAATTGCACATGGTTGCCCAGGATGTCGGTCACGGTCGGGCCCTCGCCCTTGTAGGGCACCAGGGTGGTATCGGCCCGGGCCAGCTTCAGCTGGGTGTGCATCAATTGGGTCACGCCGCTGTAGCTGCCGTAGCTCAGCTTGCCCGGGTTGGCGCGGGCATAGACCATCAGCTCGCCCACGTCCTTGGCGGCAAGCGCCGGCGTGCTGACCAGCACATAGACATAGCGCCCCACCAGCGTCACCGGGGTGAAGCTCTTGACCGGGTCGTAGGGCGGGTTCTTCTTGAGCAGCGGCACCTGCATCATCGGCGTGTTGCTGGCCAGGAAGAAGGTGTGGCCGTCGGGCTCGGCCCGGGCCACATGGTCGCCGGCGATCGCGCCGTCTGCACCGGGGCGGTTCTCCACCAGCACCGGCTGGCCCAGCGCGGCCGACAGCGGCTGGGCCAGGATGCGCGCCACAGCGTCGGTGGACCCGCCGGGCGGGAACTGCAGCACGATGCGGATCGGCTTGCTGGGCCAGGTCTGGGCGGCAGCGGGCAGGCCGGCGCAGGCCAGCAACAGGCCAAGGGTGCACAACAGGCGGCGCTTCATCATGGGGCGGTTCTCGGGGTAGGTGAGGGGGCGCGCGGGCGCGAGCCCCCATTCTCGGCCGGTGCGGCCGACCCGCCTTGCAGCGCGCCTCGTGCTTGGCCGCGCCGCCACCCGATCACCGGTTCAGCCGTTGCCCACCGGTCTGGCCTCGCCTCAGGCTGGCTTGCGCCGGGTGGCAGCCAGCGCGCCGGCCAGCGCCAGACCGACCAAGGCCAGGCCGGCCGGTGCCGGCAGCAGATGGCCAGTCAGGCTGAAGGCCAGGTCCAGCGGCTGCTGGGTACGGGTGCCGAAAAAATCCTGGTAGGCGACGCCGTCGCCGCCGGTGCCTGCAACCCAGCCCCATTGCGGCGGGAACAGCAAGGTCGGCTGGATCGACAGCCAGTAGGTCGTGTTGGCCTCGGCTACAAAGGCGGTAGTCAAGTCGAAGTCGTAGCTGTAGGTGCTGCCGCTGATCAGGGTTTCATTTGCGACCCCGGCTTGCGAATCCGCCAGCAGCACCGTGCCGGGCCCGGCCGCATCCGACCAGATCTGCACCAGGAAGCTGTTGATCGGTGCCTGGCTTGTCGGATTGAAATACCCGCCGACCCAATGCACGTCGGTGACGAGGGTCCTGGCCGTGAGGCTGAAATTGTCGAATACCTTGGCAAAGTCGCCGTTGCCGCCCGTGTCGTTCTGAGAAGCAAACGGAGCGCCGCCGGCGAGGGCTGCCTGCTGGTAGACCACGGGGTCGGCCCAGGCCGGCTGTGCCAGGAGGCCGAGCGCAAAGAGGACAGGGGTGGCGAGATGGCGCATGAGAATTCCAGCAGTGTTTGACCACGACCGCTGAAGCAAATTTCGCGCCAAAATAAAATATCTATAAAAATCAACAGGTTACAAAAACTATTTGAATAAATTGGTGAAAACAGTAAATTTGCTCGACACCCTAGAAAGTTGATTGACCGGATTGCGGATTTGCGCTATTGCTCCACGAGCCCCGGGTCCGCAGATCGGCGCCCCTTACGCGGCCACCCGCTGCGCTGCACCGGTCAGGGCCAGATCAGCGCGGCCTGCAGCTTGCACTTGTGCGTCTCTGGCCAGCCGGCCGCTCAGGCGGTCCGGTGTCACGCTCGCCGAAGCGGGCCCGGCGCCGGCGCCTTGTCGGCTTCGATGGCGAAGCGCAGCCCGGCCCTGGCCTCGAGCCGCCGCACCAGGGCCAGGCCCATCGCTGCGCCGGCGGTCCACACCCCCCCGGGTGTGGCCATGCGGTGCACATCCAGCAGGCACAGCGCGGCCTCGCTGATCATCTTGCTGGTGCTGCCATAGCCGGGGTCGCGGTCGCCGGTGACGCTGGCCTGCAGCACCTGGCCATTGGCCGCCTGGCCGAAGAAGCGCAGGTCGTAGCGGCCGCGCAGGCGTGCGCCAGCATCCGGACCGTCGCCCGGTTTGGGCAGGGCCAGCCTTTGCAAAAGGCGCCGGCTGACGCCGAAGCCCAGCAGCAAGGATTGCGCGCGCGCACCCGCGGCCAGGGCGGTGGCGGCCAGGCGGCCTTGCAGGCCCTTGCCGGTGATCAGCCTTTCGTCGTACTGGAAGCCGGTGCCCCAGGGATGGCCGCGCAGCGCATTGCTGCGGTGCACGTTCTTGGTGTTGATGGTGGCCATCACGAAAGGCCCGGTCCAGGCCCGGGCCAGCGTGTCGTAGGCGGCCGATTCGCCGTCGGGCTGGGCCGGGCCGGTGAAGCCCGGGGTCAGTGCAAACGGGTCGGCCATCAGTTTGGCGATCGCCGGGTCGCGGCCGGCCTGCTCGAAGGTGGCCAGGGCGCTGGCCACGGTGCCGCCGGACATGCCGCCGCGCATCGACTTGACGCGGCCCTGCACCCGCGCCAGCGGCGCACCGAAACGGCGTTGGGCCTCGTATTGCAGGAACATCACGCCCAGGTCGAAGGGTATGGAGTCGAAGCCGCAGGAGAACACGATGCGTGCGCCGCTGGCCGCCGCCGGGCCTTGCAGCCGCGGGATCATCTGCGCCATCCAGGCCGGCTCGCCACACAGGTCCACATAGTCGGTGCCGGCCGCGGCGCAGGCCGTCACCAGGGCCTGCCCATGCAGCTGGTAGGGGCCGACCGTGCTGATCACCGCCCGGGTCTGGCGCACCAGCGTGGCCAGGGCCTCAGGGTCGGTGGCGTCGGCGGTGATCAGCGGCAGGCTGTCGGGTGCGCCGATCGCGCGCTGCAGCTCGGCCAGCTTGGCGGCATTGCGGCCGGCCAGGGCCCAGCGTGGCGCGCCCGGGCTGCCGCCGGCGCCATAGGCTTGCAGCAGGTACTCGGCCACCAGCCGGCCGGTGAAGCCGGTGGCGCCAAAGACGATCAGGTCGAAGGGCCGGAGGGTGTCGGTGTGCATCGCCCATGGTCGCACGCCCGCCCGGAAACGGTGCCGCGACCTGTCCAAGATCAAGGCCGGGGCCTTGGATTGGCGTCACCATCCCGGGCCCAGAACCGCCCGGAGACCCGCATGAAGCATGTCACCAGCATCAGCCTCGGCAGCCGCCAGCAGGATTTCTCCTTCGACATCCGCTTCCTCGGCAAGCCGATGCAGGTGTGCCGCCTGGGCACCGATGGCAGCCTGGCCCAGGCCCTGAAACTGGTGAAGGCGGCTGACGCCGGCAAGCCCGGCCTGCGTGCCGATGCGCTGGGGCTGGGCCTGGTCAAGGACAGCCGGCGCCTGGGCCCGCGCCAGGCCCTGGCCCAGGTTGCCACGCGCTTGCGTGCCGCCGCGCTGCGCGTGCCGGTGACCACCGGCGCGCGCCTGGGCGAGATCTTCCAGGAATGGGCGCTGCGCCATGCCCAGGCCACGCTGGGGCATTACTTCGACAATGCCAATGTGCTGTTCTTCTCGGGCCTGGCCAATTACCGGCTGGCGATGGCGATGGGGGAATACAGCGAGAACCTGCTGTTCGCCGACCCACTGTTGCAGCTGGGCGTGCCCAAGCTGCTGACCTCGCTGGACGCGCTGGGCTTGTACGCCAGCGGTGCCCACCATGTGTCGGACTGGGCGCCGCCGCGGCTGATACCCGGCGCGCTGATGCGGCAGTGGACCCATTTCGTGCTGCGCCGGGCGCTGCAGAAGGCCACCGTGGTGGTGGCCCCGGCACATGAGCTGGACGACTTCGGCCTGGAGGAGCTGGCCGGCAAGACGATCCTGACCAGCACCGTCAACGCCGAGCGCCTGGCGGCCTTCAAGGACAAGGGCGTGCACCTGGTGGTGGACGCCGCGCCGCTGTACAACGGCCATGCCTTGGCGCCCGACCTGCTGGACGCGATGATCCTGGCCGCCACCGGCAAGGCGGCCGACGATCTGCTCGACGACGACTACCTGGCCATCATCAACGAGCAGGGCCTGCAGCCGCAGCTGATCTACCCGAACGGCTTCAAGCGGGTGAACCGCTTCGCCTTCGTGATCCACCCGCTGTCGCAGGAATACTTCAAGGTGGTCAAGCCAGTGGAGATGCTCTCCAGGGTCTCGCCGCCGCTGCTGATGGATTCGCTCGAGAAGGTGATGGCCTATGCGCCGCCCTTCGTCTACAGCAAGGTCGCGGGCATCCGCTCGCCCACCGGGGTGGAGGCCGAGGGCTGGCTGATCTCGGTCGGCGGCACGCCCAGGGAGATCATGGCCCACAGCCCCGAGTTCACCTACCGGCGCCTGCTGGACGCGTCGCGCATGGCCAAGCGCCTGGGCGCGCAGATCATGGGCCTGGGCGCCTTCACCAAGGTGGTGGGCGACGCCGGCGTGACGGTGGCGCGGCGTGCCACGCTGCCGATCACCACCGGCAACAGCTACAGCGCGTCGGGCGCGCTGTGGGCCGCGCATGACGCGATGCTGCGCATGCGCCTGCTGCCGCGCCCGCGCGGCAAGCAGCGGGTGAAGTTCAAGGCCATGGTGGTGGGCGCCACCGGGGCCATCGGCGCGGCCTGCGCCCGACTGCTGGTGCGCGCGGCCGAGGAGGTGACCCTGGTCTCGCCCGAGACCGCCAAGCTGCTGGCGCTGAAGGCCTCGATCCTGAAGGAGACGCCCGACGCCCGGGTGGTGCTGTCGGCACGGGCCGACACCCACATTGCGGCGATGGACATGATCGTCACCGCCACCTCGGGTGCCGGCAAGAAGGTGCTCGACATCATGCAGGTCAAGCCCGGCTGCGTGATCACCGACGTGGCCCGGCCGCTGGACCTGCCGCCGGCCGAGGTGGCCAAGCGGCCCGACGTGCTGGTGGTCGAGTCGGGTGAGATCCGCCTGCCCGGCCAGCCAACTATGAAGAACATCGGCCTGCCGCCCGGCGTGGTCTATGCCTGCCTGGCCGAGACCATCGTGCTGGCGCTGGAGGGCCGCTTCGAGACCTACACCATCGGCCGCCAGATCGAGTGGGAGAAGGTGCGCGAGATCTACCAGCTGGGCCTCAAGCACGGCATGCAGCTGGCGGCGATCTCGGGCGTCAACGGCGTGTTCAGCGACGCCGACATCGAGCGCGTGCGCACCCTGGCGCTGGCGGCGCGGGCGGCCGCCGCAGCTGCGGCCGCCCGGCCGGCACGCAGGCGATCAGCCCGCCGGGCGGTGGCCGAGCCGGGCTGACACCGCGGCGGCGGCGTCGCGCAGGGCCTGTGCCGCCGCGCTGTGCCAGGCGGTGTCGAGCGCGGCCGACGGGCCGATCACGGTCAGCGCCAGCACGATCTGGCCGCGGTGGTCGAACACCGGCGCCGACAGCGCGCTGACCCCGGCCACCACGCTGCCGTCGGCGCGGCCCAGCCCCTGCGCGCGCACCTCGGCCAGCGTGGTCTTGGCAAATTGTGCCCAGCTGGGCAGCCCAGGCGCCCCGGCGCGGCGGCGCTCGGCCTCGTAGAACGGGCGCACCGCCGCCTCGGGCAGAAAGGCCGCATAAAGCTGGCCCGACGCGGTGCCGGCGATCGAGAACACCGTGCCCTGGCGCATGTTGACATGCACCGCCGCGGGTGATTCGGCCAGGCGCACGATGGTGGGCCCGTGGCTGCCCCACAGTGCCAGCGCGGCGGTATGGCCGGTGTGCTGGGCCAGGTCCTCGATCACTGGGGTGGCCAGGCGCACCGGGTCGGCCTGCTGCAGGCTCATCAGGCCCAGCTGCAGCGCCAGCGGGCCCAGACCGTAGCGGCCGCTGGCGCGGTCCTGCTCCACCAGGCCGATCTTGCCGAAGCTCACCAGGTAGGGATGGGCTTTGGCCGCGGCCATGCCGGCGGCAGCAGCCAGGTCTTTCAGCGCCATCGGCCGGCCCTGGTGGGCCAGCGCCCGCAGCAACTGACCGCCCACCTCGATGCTCTGGATGCCGCGCTGCGGGCTGTCGGGTTTGGGCTGATGCGTTGTCACGGCGCGGGCGGGGCAGGTGCGGCCCCATTGTCATGCCGACCGCAGCCTGGCATCGCAGCCTGGGCGATGCCAGGCGGCCGGGGCAGAATCGGTGCAAGCGCCTGGGGCCACCGTGGCCCGGGGCCTGCCTGAAAGCCCAGCCCATGCCCACACCCCTGTTCCACCTCGCCTTCCCGGTCCGCGACATCGCCGAAGCCCGCAGTTTCTACGGCGGCCTGCTCGGCTGCCCCGAGGGCCGCAGCAGCCCGGCCTGGGTCGATTTCGATTTCTACGGCCACCAGGTGGTGGCCCACCTGGCGCCCGAGGAGTGCCGGCTGGCGCCCACCGGTGAAGTCGACGGCGACGCCGTGCCGGTGCGCCATTTCGGCGCCATCCTGGGCATGGACGCCTGGCATGCGCTGGCGGCCCGGCTGCAGGCCGCCGGCACCCGTTTCATCATCGACCCGCATGTGCGCTTCCAGGGCGAGGTGGGCGAGCAGGCGACGATGTTCTTCCTCGACCCGTCGGGCAATGCGCTGGAGTTCAAGTCCTTTGCCGACATGAGCCAGGTGTTTGCCAAGTAAGTCGGCCGTCCACCGCCGCACGATCATGAGAGTCTGCATCTACGGGGTGGGCGCCATCGGCGGCTTCATCGGTACCCGGCTGGCTCTGGCAGGCGCCTGCCAGGTCAGTGCGGTGGCGCGCGGTGCCACGTTGGCGGCCCTGCAGCAGCACGGCCTGCGCCTGCGCCAGGGCACTGCGCTGCTGGCCGCGCCGGTGCGGGCCAGCGCTGACCCGGCCGCACTTGGCCCGCAGGACCTGGTGGTGATTGCCGTCAAGGGCCAGTCGCTGGGCGCGGTGGCTGCGGCCATCGCGCCATTGCTCGGCCCGAAAACCCTGGTCATGCCGGCGATGAACGGCGTGCCCTGGTGGATGGGTGCGGGCACCCCGGCGCTGGGCGATGCGCCGCTGCACAGCGTCGACCCGGGCGGTGCCATCGCTGCGGCCATTCCCCTGGCCCAGGTGATCGGCTGTGTGGTGCATGCCAGCACCTTCACGGCCGAGCCCGGCCTGGTCGAGCACAAGATGGGCCAGGGCCTGATCATCGGCGAGCCCGCCGGTGGCGTCAGCGCCCGGGTGCAGGCCCTGGCCGCGCTGCTGCAGACGGCGGGTTTCGAAACCACAACATCCGCCGATGTGCGCCGCGACATCTGGTACAAGCTGTGGGGCAATATGACGATGAACCCGATCACCGCGATCACCGGTGCCACGGTGGACAAGGTGCTCGACGACCCGCTGACCCGCGCCTTTTGCGGCGCGGCGATGAACGAGGCCGCCGCGGTGGGCGCGCGCATCGGTTGCGCGATCGATCAAAGCCCCGAGGACCGCCACCAGATCACCCGCAAGCTGGGCGCCTTCAAGACCTCGATGCTGCAGGACGTGGAGGCCGGCCGTGCGATCGAGCTGGACGCGCTGGTCACGGTGGTGCGCGAGATCGCCCAGCGGGTCGGCGTGGCCACACCGATGATCGACGCGCTGCTGGGGCTGGCGCGGCTGCATGGGCGGGTGCATGGGTTGTACCCTGAGGCTGCCGCGTGAGTACGCCCCCCAGCAATCTGCCCGATCCTGCTGGGTTGCAGCAACTGCTGGCCCAGGGGGCGATTACTCAGGCGCAACACGACCAGGTGATCGGTGTACTGGCCTTGCTCAAGACACCCGTAGTTGCAACACCGGCGCAGGGCGAGGGCAGGCCGGCCGTGGCGGCACACGCGGTGGTGGTGGACGGCGACAACCATGCGCCTATCCACACCGGCAACGTTCTCCATGTCTACCTGGACGCCGCCGCCCGGCCAGGCGCCAAGCCAGAGGCCCTGCAGCGCGGCTACTTCGCCCGCCTGATGCTGCAAACCGACCGGCTGCCGCTCAGCGCCGGTGATGTGGCTGACTCTGCCATCCGCCTGTCAGCGGTCTACACCGCACTGCTCACCGACTATGCAAGGCCAACCGCACCAGGCGCACGTGGTAGCGGCGATGAGCTGCAGCGCGCGCTGGACGCCATGCGCGGCGAACAACCACGCACTGTCTCCGCGCTGGAGGCCGTCAATGCCGAACGCTGCCTGGTGTTGCTGGGTGAGCCTGGCGGCGGCAAGAGCACCTTTGTCAACATCGTGACGATGGCCATGGTCGGCGAGTTGCTGGGTGGCCAGGCGACGAACCTGGCCCAGCTCACGGCGCCGGTGCCGCACGACAAGGGGTTGGGCCGCGACAAGCCGCCCCAACGCCAGCGCTGGGACCACGGGCCGCTGTGGCCGGTGCCGCTGGTGTTGCGTGACTTGGCCCTGCATCTGGCCCATGCCGTGCCGGCTGGGCGGCAGCCTGATGCCCAGGTGGTATGGCAATTCATCGCGCAGCAACTGGCCCTGGCCGGCTTGGCTGACTTTGCCCCGCTGCTGCGCCAGCACTTGCTGACCGAAGGCGGCCTGATCCTGCTCGATGGCCTGGACGAGGTGCCCGATGCCCAGCACCAGCGCGGGCCGATCAAGCAGGCCATACAAGGCTTTGCCGACTCGTTCTCGCGTTGCCGCTTTCTGGTCACCAGCCGCACCTATGCCTACCAGCGCCAGGATTGGAAGCTAAGCGGTTTTGCCGAAGCGCGGCTGTTGCCCTTCACGCTGCCGCAGATCAACGGCTTCATCCAGGCCTGGTATGGCCACATGGTGGAGTTGCTGTGCCTGACCGAGGCCGATGCCCAGCGCAGGGCGCAGGCGCTGCAGCAAGACGTGGCCCGCAACCCGCAAATCCGTGAGCTGGCCGAGCGCCCGCTGTTGCTGACGCTGATGGCCCAGTTGCAGACCAAGGGCGGCGGCGCGCTGCCGCAAAGGCGCGAGGCCCTGTACGACCAGGCGGTGAACATGCTGCTGCATGTGTGGGAGCGCATGAAGCCCCGCACCGGCCCCGACGGCCAACCGGTGGTCGAGCCCAGCCTGGCCGAGTGGCTGAACGCCAGCCACGACAACATCCGCAAGCAGCTCAACCGCCTGGCCTTCGAGGCCCACCGCGACCATGCGCCCGGCAGCAAAGACGAGCGGGTGCCCAGCGGCGCAGCACCGATCCCGCAGGCGGCGCTGGTCTACGCATTGCGCTGCGCCAGCGACCAGTTCCCGGATGCCAAGCTGTTGCGGCTGGAGGAATACCTGCGCGACCTTGCCGGCATCCTGGCCGAGCATGGCGTGGGTGTTTACCAGTTCCCGCACCGTTCGTTCCAGGAGTACCTGGCAGCCTGCCATCTCACCGACGACGATTTTCCTGACCAGTTGGCCGCCTTGGCGCGAGACGAGCCCGAGCGCTGGCGCGAAGTGGTCTTACTGGCCGGCGCCAAGGCCGCCCGGGGCAGCGCCAGCAGCCCCTGGTTGTTGGCCCAGGCCTTGTGTGACGGGCCGGCACCGGCGGGCGCGCAAGCCGACAGCGCCGATGCCTGGGGTGCCTTGTTGGCAGGCCAGGTGCTGGCCGAGTGCACCGACCGATCGGCCGTGCTGGTGCCACGCCTGCAGCGGCAGCTGGATCTAGCGCGTGCCTGGCAATTGGCCTTGATGCGCCAAAGCCGATTGCCTGCGGGTGACCGTGCGCTGGCCGGGCGCTGCCTGGCCGTGCTGGGCGACCCGCGCCCCGAGGTTGGCAGCCTTGCTGGCATGCAGTTCTGTTGGGTACCGACAGGGCCGTTCACGATGGGTGAGCAAGACGGCAAGCGCGCAAAGAAGGCCAGCGAGCCGGTGCTGCTGGCACAGCCCTATGCGCTGGGCCGCTATCCGGTGACGGTGGCGCAGTGGCGTGATTACCTTCAGGCCAGCGGCCGCCAGGCTGAAGACCCCGACAGCCTGGCAGGCGATGCCAACGCACCCGCTGCTGGGGTCAGCTGGCAAGAGGCCAGCGCGTTCTGCCAATACCTCACGGCCTTGTGGCCCGCCATCCTGCCCCTTGGCGTGGTGCTTGCATTGCCCACCGAGGCCGAATGGGAGAAGGCCGCACGCGGTGGGCATCAACTGCCGGCCGAGCCGGTGATTCTCGATGTGCAAGCTGCCGCACAGGTATTGGCTGGCGCACCGGCCGCTGTGCGCCTGCAGCCAAACCCGATGCCTGACCGTGCCTACCCCTGGGGCAAGGCGTTCGAGGTCGAGCGCGCCAATGTTGGCGGTATCGGGCGCCCCAGCGCGGTCGGCTGCTTTCCGGCAGGTGCCAGCCCGGTGGGCTGTGAGGACATGGCAGGCAACGTGCTGGAGTGGACCAGCAGCCCTTGGCAGGACGACCCCCTTCAGCAAGTTGGCCAGGCCCAGGCCGAGGCGGCAACAATGGTCGTGCGCGGCGGTGCCTTCCACGTTGGCCCCGACTTCGCGCGCTGTGCCTGGCGCGGCTGGTCTCACCCCGGCGGCCGCTACTACCTTCTGGGCTTCCGTGTGGTGTTGCGTTGGGCCCCTGTATTCGACACCCAGGCCACCGGCCCCTCTGGCCTCTGAATCTCAGAAACGCTGGTCCTCTGGAGGGAGTGCGGGGGAGACTTCCCCCGCCCGTGCCGCTGCGCCGCTGCCGGCTATTCGCCTCCTGGACGGATCGGGTGGCTGCTGAAAATGTGTTCGCGCAGGCCCCAGGTGTCGGCATAGCGCACATGGTTGATCCAGCCCTGCACGCTGGCGTCCAGCTCTGCAAACGGGATGCGCCCGGCCTGGTAGTCGGCCAGCAGGCCGGCCAGCCGCCGCGTGAAGTTGACAGCCAACCGGCGTTTCAAGCGGCGGTGCGTGGGGTAGACCACAAAGCCCAGCCAGGGGATGCCGCATTCGACCGGTAGCACCTGGGCTTGCGCTGCGTGGATCGTCAGCCGCTCCTGCGCCAGCCGCCTGATCAACTGTTGCCGCCAGCGGCCCAGCTGGGCCTTGTCATTGCCCAGCAACACAAAGTCGTCCACATAGCGCAGGTAGGCGCCGCAGCCCAGCTCACGCGTGACGAACCAGTCAAAGTCGTTCAGGTAAAGGTTGGACCAGCACTGCGACGTGAGGTTGCCGATGGGCAGGCCACGGGGCCGGCAGGCGGCCAGCAGATCGTCACCGGCAAAGTACACCGGGCTGTAGGCATCGGCCAGCACCCCGTCGCCACTGGCGATGATGGTGCTGGCCAGCCACAAGGTGCCCTCGTCGGTGATCAAGGCCGCCAGCTTGGCGCGCAGCAGTGCATGGTCGAGCGAGGCAAAGTGCTGCACCACATCGGCCCGCAGGGCATAGCGGTAGTGCCGGGCCCAGGCTTGCAATTGGGCAATCACCGCATGGGTGCCCTTGCCCACCCGGTTGGCATAGCTATGGGCAATGAAGTGGCGCTCCAGCACCGGTTGGGCCTGCTGGCACAACGCATGGTGCACCACCCGGTCGGCAAAGGGCGCGGCGCTTATCTTGCGGCGCTTGGGCTGGTGCACCCAGAAGTGGTGGTAGGCGCCGGGCCGGTACTGGCGGCTTTGCAGCGCGTCTTGCAGCGCCAGCAACCGATCAGCCACCTGGTGGTCAAAGGTGGCGGCGCTGGCCTTGCGCCGCTTGCCGCGGGCGGCCTGCTCAAATGCCCGCCACAAGTTGCCCCAATCGGTGATGGCGTCGAACATCGAGCCCATCTTCACCCCCGCCTCACCTGCCATGCCCGTTGCTCAAGAGATGGTGATCTTCACCCAGACCTTCGATCTGCTCTGCTGGTTGCTGCCGCAGTGTGAGCGCTTCCCGAAGAGCCAGCGCTTTGCCGTCACCCAGCGCCTGCAGGGTGCGGCGCTGGATTTCCAGGAGCTGATCTTCGAGGCCAATGCCCGCAGCGGCGCCCAGCGGCTGGACAGGCTGGCCGGTGCCGATGCCCAGTTGAACAAGCTGCGGCTGTACCTGCGCCTGGCGCAGCAGTTTGGGTGGTTGAGTGCCGGCCAGTATGCGCACGCCAGCCGTTTGGTGGCCGGCATCGGCAAACTGCTGGGCGGCTGGCTCAAGCAGGCGCGCGCCAGCGCGGTATGACAGGCCAGGGTGCGGGGCGGGCCACGGCGGGTGCTTGCACACTTGGCCGCGGCCCGGCTTGTCTATGCGCCCGGTGCAGGCGATGCCCCGCGCTTCGCCTTGCCTTGCGGCACGCACACGGACCAGACCGGTCTGGCGCTGTTCTTCTCCCTTCGCCTCCGCAGCGCAATGGGCACGCGGCGCATCACCCTGCATTGTTGGAGCGCCAGCACCCCGTCTGGGGTGCCGCGCCACCAGCGCCAAGGGCGCGCTGGCCAGAAGAAGCACTGAAGAACATGGGCCCAACGCAACACCACACGGAAGCCCAGATTGTTGTTGCGGTTGCCGGGGTGATTCCTGTCGCGCCAGGCACAGCGCGCGTTGTCGGGGCCATTGTTGAAGGCACCGCCGCGCACGACCTTTCCAGACGGCCTGACCGGCGCTTGCACGCCGGCATCCCGATGATAGGCGGCGAATTCCAAAATCGGCCGCGCTGCGCGCGGGCGGGGGAAGTCTCCCCCGTACCCCCTCCAGAGGGCCAGTGTTTCTGAGGTTCAGAGATCAGAGGGGCCGGCGGCCTGGGCACCGACAACAGGGGCCCAACGCAACACCACACGGAAGCCCAGATTGAAGTAGCGGGAGCCGGGGAGAAACCAGTCGCGCCAGGCACAGCGCGCGTAGTCGGGGCCATAGTCGAAGGCACCGCCGCGCACGACCTTGCCGGCGTCGTCAGCCGTCAATTCGCCGTGAGGCACTGAGTGGGCTGGTGTCCAGGCGCTGCCGGTCCATTGCAGGACGTTGCCCACCATGTCGTGCAGACCCGGCCCCGTGGCCGGAAAGCAGCCCACGGCGCAGATGCGGTCGATGCCGCTGTTACTGGTATTGGCACGTTCCGGGTCTGG
>JANNZD010000102.1:0-2720 GCA_031410435.1 Betaproteobacteria bacterium
CACCTTGCGGGCGGGCGCCTACGCGGTGGCGCACCGTGATCCCTTTGACCGCATGCTGGCCGCCCAGGCCGAACTGGAGTCTTTGCCCTTGCTCACCTGCGATGCAGCCCTGGCCGCGTTTGCCTGCAAGACCGTCTGGTAAGGGCAGGGCCTTGAATCTGCGCAGCATTTCGTTCATGCGCGTCCGCCAGCCCTTGCAGGATTCGCGCAGCGCATCCGGTACATCCGGGTCCAGCCGCAACTTTTCGGGCTGCTTGGTCTGCACCTACCCGGTGAACATGTAGCTTGCGGTGCAGGTCCGCTTTGGCCTGCGCTCAGGTGTCCGGCCATCCCCCTTGGGCAGGCGGCCCTATCGCAGTTGGTACCAAGCACCCCGCCCCGCCCCGCCCCGTGCCGGCCCATCTGGCCACCCGAGACCAAGGCCCGAAAGTGTTGCTTCAACGTATTGCGGTTGCTGCCGGTCAGGCGCATGGCGCCTGCCATGGTCACGCGCCCGTGTTCACGTGCGAACTCGACAATTTGCAGTGACAGTTCGGGCAGCGCCGCCAGCACCAATTTCTCGCGCTCGATCTTGCGGTTAAGGCGCCTGGCCTGCTCGGCCAATGCCCGCAGAAAGAACAGTAACCAGGGCTGCCAGTTCGGGGCTTCAGTGCGGATGGTGCCTTGGGTCTGGCGAAGGGCCAGGTAGTAAGCCTCCTTGCTTTGCTCCACCACGCTTTCGAGCGAGCTGTAGGGCACATAGGCATAGCCGGCTTGCAGCAGCAGCAGTGTGGTGAGCACGCGGCTCAAGCGCCCGTTGCCGTCTTGAAACGGGTGGACTTCCAGCAACACCACCACCCACAGGCCGATCAGCAGCAGCGGGTGCAGCAGCGCAGCGGTGCGTTGTTCAGTGAACCAGGTCACCAGCTCGGTCATCAGCCGTGGGGTGTCGACCGGCGTGGCAGTCTCGAAGACCACGCCGAGCTGCTTGCCGTTCTCGTCGAACGCAACCACGCTGTTGGCCGATGTCTTGTAGTTGCCGCGGTGCCAGGCGTCTTTCTCGCTGTGGACCAGCAGGTCACGGTGCAGCTGCTTGATGTGGTTCTCGGTCAGCGTGATGTCTTGCCCAGACGAAAACACCCTCTCCATGGCCTTGGCGTAGCCGGCCACCTGCTGCTCGTCCCGGTTGCTGAACTTCTGGATTTGCAAGTTGGACAGCAGCTGCTCCACGTCCCGGTCAGACAGTTTGCTGCCTTCGATCCGGGTGGATGAGCCGATGCTCTCGATGGTGGCCACCCGCAGCAAGGCATTCAACCGGTCTGGCGCCAAGTTACCCAGCGCCCGCCACTTGCAGTGCGGGGATGGTGCGCCGCAGTTCGTCTTGCAGGGCCGCCAGCTCGCTGGGGCTGCCGCCATACAGGTAGACCGGCAAGCGGTCGCGTGCGGCGGCCACGCACAGTTGGCGCATCAGGTCGGGCCCGTAGATGCGTTGTGCCGCAGCCTGGCCGCGGGCCCGCAGAACCCACACCAGCGGCATGCCGTCGGTCACCACCAAGAAGGCCCGGCGCATCACGGCGGCCAGTCGGCTGTCAGTCGCCGCCCGCGTGACCATGTCCACATTGGCCACGCAGAAGATGCCGGCGGCGCTGCGGGCTTGTTCCGCTATCGCCTGGATGGCGCTGGACGGCTGGGTGGCAAACAGCCGCACGCCAAACAGCGACGTTTCGACAGGCCTCATGGGCGGGGCGCACGGGATAGACAATCCTGGACTTGTCCACGAACCTGACGGCAGAGCGTGTGACTGCCGGGATGTTCTCGATCAACAAAACCTTGCACGGCGCTGTGGATATTTGTGTACACGTTGATGCGCAATGATGGATCAAAGCTAACCGCCATTTTCAGGAGCATCGAATGCAAACCAAGTCTGTCGGCATCCGCGAGTTTCGCGCGGGCCTGGCCGAATTGATCGAGACCCGGCAGCCCGTCGCTGTCACGCGGCACGGCCAGACAGTGGGCATCTTCATCCCCACGCCGCGGCCCTCTCAGGCCGATCTGCAGGCGCTGCGCGACGCGGCTGCTCAGCTCGAAGCTGTGATGTTGCTGAGCGAGGACGAAGTCGAAGCGGCGGTCAGTGATTTCAGTGCATTGCGCAAAGCCGCCGCAGCGCGTCGGCGCAAGCCGACGTGACACGTCGCACCATCGTCCTTGACGCGAACGTGCTGATGCGTGCCGTGCTGGGGCGCAAGGTGTTTGGGTTGTTGCAGACTTTCGCGCCGCAGGTAACTTTTCTCGCGCCTGAGGTGGCTTTCGACGATGTGCGTGAGCATCTTGCAGGCGTGCTGGCCAAGCGTGGCACGTCTGCGGCTCTCCAGCCCGCGCTGGCCAAGCTGGACGCGCTGCGCACGGCGGTGCAAACCATGGATCGCGCGGAATACGAGGCCTTGCAGCATGCGGCGCTGGCTCGGATCGGGCCGCGCGATCCGGACGACTGGCCTGTGCTGGCCTGTGCGTTGGTAGCCAACTGCCCTGATGCGCGCCCACTGCACCGCCTTGGGCACGCCTTTCATCCGCATGGCCAGAATGCAGTGGGTCCAGCCTGTGGGGCCGCACGCGCAGGTCTTGAATGGCCTTGGCCAGGTCGTCCTGCACGCTATTGCCGCAGGCGGCGCTGGCCTTGGCGATGGATTACTGCAGCAATGCATTCGGCGGCGCCATCATGGGTGGCCAGGTCGATCAGGTCG
>JANNZD010000103.1:0-3820 GCA_031410435.1 Betaproteobacteria bacterium
TCGCTGACGCCGTCGCTGGACCTGGTCGGCAAGATCTGACCGTCCCGCCCACCGCTGCCGCTGCTGCCGCCCACCCCGGAGAACACGATGTTGGACACCGCCCTCCAAGCCCAGTTGAAAACCTACCTCGAACGCCTGCAAAGACCGGTCGAGCTGATCGCCTCGGTGGACGGCAGCCCGGCCTCGCAAGACCTGCGGGCGCTGTTAACCGATGTGGCGGCCTGCTCGTCCCGGGTGAGCGTGGTCGAGCGCGACGACGGCGAGCGGGTGCCCTCCTTCGGCATCGCAGCGCTGGGCGAGGCGCCGCGGGTGCGCTTTGCCGGGCTGCCGATGGGGCATGAGTTCACGTCCCTGGTGCTGGCCCTGTTGCAGGTGGGCGGACACCCGCCCAGGCTGGCGGCCGACCTGATCGCGCAGATCCGCGCGCTGGACGTCGACGCTGTCTTCGAGACCTATATGTCGCTGAGCTGCCAGAACTGCCCGGATGTGGTGCAGGCCCTGAACACCCTGGCCGCGCTGAACCCGCGCATCCGGCATGTGGCGATCGACGGCGCGCTGTTCCAGGACGAGGTGGCGCAGCGCCAGATCATGGCCGTGCCCACGGTCTACCTGAATGGCCAGGTCTTTGGCCAGGGCCGCATGGGCGTGGAACAGATCCTGGCCAAGCTCGACAGCGGCGCGGCCCAACGCGACGCTGCCCAGCTGGCGGCCAAGGCGCCCTACGACATGCTGATCATCGGCGGCGGGCCTGCCGGTGCGGCGGCGGCGATCTACGCAGCGCGCAAGGGCATCCGTACCGGCGTGGTGGCCGAGCGCTTTGGCGGCCAGACCCTGGACACCCTGGCCATCGAGAACTTCGTCTCGGTGCAGGCCACCGACGGCCCGAAGTTCGCCACCGCGCTGGAGCAGCATGTGCGCGAGTACGACGTGGACCTGATGAACGGCCAGCGGGCAACGTCGCTGGTGCCGGGCGAGTTGCTGGAAGTGACGCTGGCCAACGGCGCCACGCTGCGCAGCAAGGCGGTGGTGCTGGCCACCGGCGCGCGCTGGCGCGAGGTCAACGTGCCGGGCGAGCAGCAATACCGCAACCGTGGCGTGGCCTACTGCCCGCATTGCGACGGCCCGCTGTTCAAGGGCAAGCGGGTGGCAGTGATCGGCGGCGGCAACTCGGGCGTGGAGGCAGCCATCGACCTGGCCGGCCTGGTGGCACAGGTGACGTTGATCGAGTTTGCGAATCAACTGCGCGCCGACGCGGTGCTGGTCGACAAGCTGCGCAGCCTGGCCCATGTGCACATCATCACCGGCGCCCAGACCACCGAGATCACCGGCGACGGCAGCAAGGTGAACGGCCTGCGCTACACCGACCGGGCCACGGGCACCGCGCACGCCATCGCGCTGGAGGGCGTGTTCGTGCAGATCGGCCTGGTGCCCAACACCGAATGGCTGAAGGGCACGCTGGCCCTGTCGCGCCACGGCGAGATCATGGTCGATGCCCGGGGCCAGACCTCGCTGCCGGGGGTGTTTGCAGCCGGCGACGCGACCACCGTGCCCTTCAAGCAGATCGTGATCGCGGTGGGTGAAGGTGCCAAGGCCGCGCTGGGCGCCTTCGACCACCTGATCCGCCTGCCCACGGCCGAAGCGCTGGCCTGAGGCGCCCCGCCGCCCGGCCCGGTCAGCCCGGCTTCAGGCGCAGCTCGGCGGCCCGGGCATGGGCCTGCAGGCCCTCGCCATAGGCCAGCTCGGCGGCAATCGGGCCCAGGCGCTGGGCACCGGCCTGGCTGACCTCGATCAGGCTGCTGCGCTTCTGGAAGTCGTAAACCCCCAGCGGCGACGAAAACCGCGCGGTGCCCGAAGTGGGCAGCACATGGTTGGGGCCGGCGCAGTAATCGCCCAGGCTCTCGCTGGTGTAGGCGCCCAGGAAGATCGCGCCAGCATGGCGCAGCAGCGGCTCCCAGCGCTGCGGCTCGGCGCTGGAGACCTCCAGATGCTCGGGTGCGATGCGGTTGCTCAGGGCGCAGGCCTCGTCCATGCTGCGGGTCAGGATCAAGGCGCCGCGGCCCTCCAGTGACGCGCGTATCACCGCCTGCCGGGGCATGCCCGGCAGCAACCGGTCGATGGCTGCCTGCACCTGGGCGATGTAGCCGGCGTCCGGGCAGAGCAGGATGCTCTGCGCCAGTTCGTCATGCTCGGCCTGGCTGAACAGGTCCATCGCCACCCAGTCGGGCGGCGTGCTGCCGTCGGCCAGCACCAGGATCTCGCTCGGCCCGGCGATCATGTCGATGCCGACCTGGCCGAAGACCCGTTTCTTGGCGCTGGCCACATAGGCATTGCCCGGGCCGGTGATCTTGTCCACCCGCGGGATGGTGGCGGTGCCATAGGCCAATGCCGCCACCGCCTGCGCCCCGCCCACGGTGTAGGCCCGGGTCACGCCGGCCACATGCGCGGCGGCCAGCACCAGCGGGTTTTTTTCACCGCGCGGGGTGGGCACCACCATGATGATCTCGCCCACCCCGGCCACCTGGGCCGGGATGGCATTCATCAGCACGCTGGACGGGTAGGCCGCCTTGCCGCCCGGCACATAGATGCCCACCCGGTCCAGCGGTGTCACCTTCTGGCCCAGCAGGCTGCCGTCCTCGTCGCGGTACTGCCAGCTCAGGCCGCAGGCCTGCAGTTGGCGCTGGTGGTAGCTGCGCACCCGCGCGGCCGCAGCCTGCAGCGCCGTGCGCTGGGCCGGGGTGATGGCCTCGAAGGCCTGCAACAGCTCGGCCGGCGCCAGGGCCAGCGCGGCCACGCTGTCGGCCTGCAGGGCGTCGAAGCGGGCGGTGTAGTCCAGCACCGCCGCATCGCCGCGCAGGCGCACGTCGGCCAGGATCTCGGCCACCCGCTGCTCGATTGCGGCGTCGGTCTCGGCCGACCAGTGCAGCACCTGCTGGACGCGGGCTTCGAAATCAGGCTGGGCGGTGTCGAGGTGGCGGATGTTGACGGTGGGCATGATCGAAACGTTTTCCGGCGGTCAGCCCGCTGCCTTGGCAAAGGCATCGATCAAGCGGCGCAGCGGCTCGCGCTTGAGCTTGAGCGCCGCCGGGTTGACCACCAGCCGGGCGCTGATGTCCATGATGCGCTCTACCTCCACCAGGTGGTTGGCCTTGAGCGTGCTGCCGGTGGACACCAGATCGACGATGGCGTCGGCCAGGCCGGTGAGCGGCGCCAGCTCCATCGACCCGTAGAGCTTGATCAGATCCACATGCACGCCCTTGTCGGCAAAGTGGCGGCGCGCAATCTGGGTGTACTTGCTGGCCACGCGGATGCGCGAACCCTGCTTCACGGCAGCGGCATAGTCGAAATCGGCCCGGGTGGCCACGCTGATGCGGCAGCGCGCGATCTTCAAGTCCACCGGCACATACAGGCCCCCGCCGCCGGCACCGGCCTCGCCGTCGCCCCAGCCGGCGGCATGCTCGATCAGGGTGTCCAGGCCCACCACGCCCAGGTCGGCGCCGCCATGCTCCACATAAGTGGGCACGTCGCTGGCCCGCACCAGCACCACCCGCACCCCCGGCCGGGTGGTGGCCAGGATCAATTTGCGGGTTTTGTCCGGGTCTTCGCTCACCTCGATGCCGGCGGCGGCCAGCAAGGGCATCGCATCATCGAAGATGCGGCCCTTGGACAGCGCCAGCGTGATCATCGGCACGGCAGGCGCCGGCCCGTCAACAGCGCCCATCACGGCCGCCTCTCGATGTCGGCGCCGATGCCGCGCAGCTTGGCTTCCATGCGGTCATAGCCCCGGTCCAGGTGGTAGATGCGGTCGACCGTGGTCTCGCCC
>JANNZD010000104.1:0-4036 GCA_031410435.1 Betaproteobacteria bacterium
TGCAAAGCTGGGCCGATGGCCGCAAGGGAAGACCGAGATGAAGATTACCGTGGTCGGTGCTGGGTATGTGGGTTTGGTCACCGGGGCCTGCCTGTCCGAGATGGGCAACCATGTGGTGTGCGTCGATGTGGATGCGCGCAAGATCGACATGCTCAACGCTGGCGAAGTGCCCATCCACGAGCCTGGCCTGGACGCCGTGGTCCAGCGCAATGCCGCGGCTGGCCGCCTGCAGTTCACCACCGACACCGCCGCCGCCGTGGGCCATGGCACCTTGCAGTTCATCGGCGTGGGCACCCCCCCGGACGAGGACGGCTCGGCCGACCTGCAATACGTGCTGGCCGCCGCCGAGAACATCGGCCGCCACATGACCGACTACAAGGTGGTGGTCGACAAGAGCACCGTGCCGGTGGGCACCGCCGACAAGGTGCGCGCCAAGATCGCCGAGGCCCTGGCGCGGCGCGGGCTGGCGATGCCCTACGCGGTGGTCAGCAACCCCGAATTCCTGAAAGAGGGCGCGGCGGTGGAAGACTTCATGCGGCCCGACCGCATCGTCATCGGCTCGGACGACGAGCGTGCCACCCTGCTGATGCGGGCGGTGTACGCGCCCTTCATGCGCAACCACGACAAATTGATCGTGATGGATGTGCGCAGCGCCGAATTCACCAAGTACGCGGCCAATGCGATGCTGGCCACCCGCATCAGCTTCATGAACGAGCTGGCCCTGCTGGCCGAGCGGGTGGGCGCCGACATCGAATGGGTGCGCAAGGGCATAGGCAGCGACCCGCGCATCGGGCCGCAGTTTCTCTATCCCGGCGCCGGCTACGGTGGCTCCTGTTTCCCCAAGGACGTGAAGGCCCTGATCCGCACCGGCCAGGAAAACGACCTGCAATTGGGCGTGCTGCAGGCGGTGGAAGCGGCCAACGAGCGGCAGAAGCATGTGCTGGTGCAGCGGGTGGTCCAGCGCTTTGGCGAAGACCTGCGCGGCCGCTGCTTCGCGCTCTGGGGCCTGGCCTTCAAGCCCAACACCGACGACATGCGCGAGGCGCCCAGCCGGGTGGTGGTCGAGGAGCTGACCCGCCGCGGCGCCCGGGTGCAGGCCTATGACCCGGTGGCCATGCCCGAGTCGCGCCGGGTGATGAGCGGCGTCGAGGGTCTGCACTTCGTCGACCACCAGACCGCCGCGCTGCAGGGCGCCGACGCGCTGCTGATCCTGACCGAATGGAAGGAGTTCCGCACCCCGGACTTCGACCTCATCAAGGCCAGCCTGAAGCAGCCGCTGATCCTGGACGGGCGCAACTTGTACGAGCCCGCGATGATGCGGTCATTCGGCATCGACTATTTCGGCATCGGCCGCAGCGCTGCCCTGGCCGCAGCGCAGCGCTGATGCCGCCCCTCACGCCCGCGCCCCCGCGATGAGCAACCCGCCCCCGACCCGCACCGCCCCCCAGCACGCCCCGATGCGCCAGTTTGCCGTCCGCGACGGCCAGCTGGTGGTGGGCGGCGAGCTGCTCGGCAACCTGGCCGAGCGGGTTGGCCAAACGCCTTTCTATGCCTACGACCGCAGCCTGCTGCGCCAGCGGGTGGCGCTGCTCAAGGCCACGCTGCCGGCGTCCATCAAGCTGCACTACGCAATGAAGGCCAACCCCATGCCGGCCGTGGTGGGCCTGATGGCCGGCCTGGTCGACGGCATCGACGTGGCGTCCGCCGGCGAGCTGAAAGTGGCGCTGGACGCCGGCGCCGACCCGGCCGAAATCAGCTTCGCCGGCCCCGGCAAGCGCGATGCCGAGCTGCGCCAGGCGGTGGCGGCGCGGGTGCTGATCAATGTCGAATCGATGCGCGAGGTGCAGGTGCTGGCGCCGATCTCGCGCCAGCTGGGCCTGCCGGCGCGGGTGGCGGTGCGGGTGAACCCCGACTTCGAGCTCAAGGGCTCGGGCATGAAGATGGGCGGCGGGCCCAAGCAATTTGGCGTCGACGTGGAAGTCGTGCCCGAGATGCTGGCCCGCATCCAGGACGGCGGCCTGGCCTTCGAGGGCTTTCACCTGTTTGCCGGGTCGCAAAACCTGCGGCCCGAGTCGATCTGCGAGGCCCAGCAAAAGTCCTACGCGCTGGCCCTGCGCCTGGCTGAGCGCTGCCCTCAGCCGGTGAAGTTCCTGAACCTGGGCGGCGGCTTCGGCATCCCCTACTTTCCGGGCGAGCAGGCGCTGGACCTGGCGCCGATTGCCGCCAACCTGGCCGATATCGCGGTGCGCGCCCGGCAGGATTTGCCGCAGGCCACGCTGGTGATCGAGCTGGGCCGCTACCTGGTCGGCGAAGCCGGGGTCTATGTGGCGCGCATCGTCGACCGCAAGGTATCGCGCGGCCAGGTCTACCTGGTCTGCGATGGCGGCCTGCACCACCATTTGTCGGCCTCGGGCAATTTTGGCCAGGTGGTGCGCAAGAACTACCCGGTGACCATAGGCAACCGGGTCGATGCGGCGGCGCGCGAGACCGCATCGGTGGTCGGGCCACTGTGCACCCCGCTGGACCTGCTGGCCGACCGGATGGACCTGCCGGTGGCCGCCGAGGGCGATCTGGTGGTGGTGTTCCAGTCGGGCGCCTACGGGGCCAGTGCCAGCCCGCAGTCCTTCCTGGGCCATCCGCACTGCCTGGAAGTGCTGGTCTGAGCCCGACCCGGCGGGTCTGCGCTGCGCTGAAAGCAATAATATCGATCGCGATCAAGGGGCCCAGGCTGCCGGGCAGTGACAGCCCGTCGGAACGGGGCAGGTTCATGTTCAACTTCGCCATCGTGATGCAATACCGCCCCACGGCGCAGCAGGCGCTCCGTGCAGACCTCGGCTTGCGGCCGCTGCCGCTGGGCCGGCGGCTGGGGCCAGCCCTGATCGCCCTGGGGCTGGCCGCGGATGCCCTGGCGGCAGGCACCAGCGGCTTGCCGGCCGACGCCGCAGCGCCGGCGGCCCTGGGCGCCAGTTCGCGGGTGCTGGACCGGGCCTTGAGCGCTGGGATATCCACCGGCGACAGCAACCTCGATCTGCTGCTCGACGCCCAGCGCAAGCTGCCGGGCACGCTGGACGAGGCCTCTGGCGGCAAGGTGCCGCCTCGCGCGTCGACCCACCGCAACCCGCCGGCCGTGCTGGCCGAGCCCGCCAGGCCGGTCGACAGCCCGGCGCCGGCGGCGCGCCCCTATGCCGACGCGCTGCCACGCCAGACCCTGCCCGGCCAGGTGCTGGACGCCCCATCTCAGGGTGGCAACCCCGGGACTAGGCGCGCCTGGAGCACCGGCCCGGCAGGGCCCGGTGGTGACAGCGGCTTCGGCCTGGACCCCAGTGCCGTGGTCAAGTCAGACCCCCATCTGCGCGATCTGGTGCAGCGCAGCGTGCGCTTCGTCAAAGAGAACATCGTCGAGTTCCTGGCTGCGGTGTTGTTGGTGGTCGCGCTGGGGGCCGGGCTCAAGGCCTACAGCCGCCGCCCGGATTGAGCGCCCGATCAGGCCGCGGGCGCCCGGCCCTCGCCTGGGATTGCACCCGGGTGACAGCGGCGGCGCGGCCAGCCGCTACCATCACAGCCACCTCACTGCCCCGGAGACTGGGATGATTGCCTTGAAACTGGAGGTCAACGGCCAGCCCGTGACCACCGAGGTGGCGCCCGCCACCCTGCTGCTCGACCTGTTGCGCGGCCCGCTGGCCTTGACCGGTACCCATGCCGGTTGCGACACCGCGCAGTGTGGCGCCTGCACCGTGCTGCTGGACGGTGAATCGGTCAAGAGCTGCAGCCTGCTGGCGGTGCAGGCCCAGGGCCGCAAGGTCACCACCATCGAGGGCCTGGCCGGCCCCGCCGGGCTGCACCCCTTGCAGCAGGCTTTCAGCGATTGTCATGGCCTGCAATGCGGCTTCTGCACCCCGGGCATGGTGATGACCAGTGCCTGCCTGCTGGCCCGCACGCCCAGGCCCAGCGACGCCCAGATCGCGCATGCGCTGGAAGGCAATCTGTGCCGCTGCACCGGCTATGTCAACATCGTCGCCGCCGTCCGGCAAGCCGC
>JANNZD010000105.1:0-18580 GCA_031410435.1 Betaproteobacteria bacterium
GAAGTGGCTTGGGCGACGCAGGGCAGGGTCCAGCCCTGGGCTTGTTCCTCAGCGCTGAGGCCGGGCCAATCGATGACATAACGCACCGTGCCGCTGCGCAGCCGGCTGAAGCAGGTGCGGCAACTGCCGTTGCGACACGAATTGGGCAGCCGGATGCCGGCCTGCCGAGCCGCTGCCAGCAGGGTCCGCGACTCGGGCGCGGCAATGTCCCAGCCCGCGGGCTCGATGCGCAGCCGGTGGCGGGCGCCCTTGTCGGTGTGGCCGAATACCAGCAGCAGGTTGTCGGCCGGCATCTCGAGGCGCTCGCGCAGCGTCAGCCCGGCCGCTGTTCCCTCGGCCACCACCTCGTGCAGCCAGCGCAGACCCCACTCGGGGTTGCGCCACTTCAGGTCGGCATCGAAGGCCTGGTTGCCGGCGGCCAGCGCCTCGCCCTGTACCCGGTAGGGGCCGTAGGTGACCAGCAGGCCCTGCGGGGCCAGGGCCTGGGCCGCGCCCTGCATCAAGCCTGCACAGCAAGCCCAGGGCGCGATGTGCAGAAGGTTGGCGCAGAACACCAGGTCCCAGGGCGTGTGATCGGTCTCGTCCAGCCGCCAGGGCGTGTCCGTCACATCCAGTTGCCGGGGCGGCAGCAGCCTTGCATGGGGCGCCGTCCGGGCCCAGGCGCTGATCGACGCCAGCGCCGCAGCGTCGGGGTCGGTGGCTTGCCAGGTCCAGCCCGGCAGGCCGGTGGCGAAATGCAGTGCATGCTGGCCGGTGCCGGCGGCAATCTCCAGCGCCCGGCCCCGGGCCGGCAACAGGCGCTGCAGCGCGGCCAGGATCGGGCCCTTGTTGCGATCGGCGGCGGGGCTGGTCTGGCAGGCGGGTTCGGCGGACATAGCGGCAGTCTGCCATGCGGCGGCGCGCCGGGCTGGCGCCGGTGCCGACGCGATCACAATGCGGGTTTCGCGTTGACCACCGCCCCATGCAGACCATCGCCTTCGAGATCCGCGCTGAGTTCATCACCCTTGACCGCCTGCTCAAGGCCACCGGCCTGGCCCACAGCGGCGGCGGCGCCAAGACCCTGGTGGCCGAGGGCCAGGTGCAGGTGGACGGCCGCGCAGAATTGCGCCGCAGCGCCAAGCTGCGGCCTGGCCAGGTGGTGAGCCTGGCGGGCACCCGCATCCTGCTGAGCGCTGCGGCCGACGCCGCAGGCAGCTTGGCCCCCTCAGGGCCCGCTGCGGGTCGACATGCCTGAGCGGCGTCAGGCCGCCGGCATGGGCCAGGCGGGCGGCTGAGCAGGCTGGCCATGCAAGCCCCGTCGATCATCGGCCTGGACGCGGACGACAGGCTCTGGCACAACGAGACCCTGTTCCGCATGACGCAGGCGCGCTTCCACGGCCTGCGGGCGCCCTGGGCCAATGCCGCGCGGGTTGAATCTGCATTGGCCGCGGTGGAGCGCCGCAACCTGGGGCTGTATGGCTATGGTTTCACCCTGTCGATGCTGGAGACCGCGCTGGAACTGAGCGATGCCACCGTGCTGGCCACGCTGCTGGCTGACATCCTGGCCTCGGGCCGCACCCTGATGGCGCACCCGATCGAGCCCCTGTGGGCCCACGAGGCCGCGCAGGCGCCCGTCGAACACCCGCGCTTCGGCCAATGCGCATCGCTGGCCGAGATGGCGAACTGGGTGACAGGCCTGGCATGAAACACGCTGCGGGCCGGGCGGCCTGCGCCGGCCTGGCGCGATGCGGCCGGTGAGCAGCGCCGGCTCGCCCTGGCCAGTGGTGGGGCTGCTCTACGCGACAGGCCTGCTGGCGGCGGCGCAGTTGGGCAAGATGTCTGCCCTGGCGCCGCTGATCGCGGCTGACCTGGGCCTGGGCCTGACGACCGTGGCATTGGCGATTTCCTTGTTGGAGGTGGGCGGCGCGTGGCTGGGCGCGCTGGCCGGGCGCGCGGCCCATCGGCTGGGATTGCGGCGCAGCCTGCGCTGCGGTCTGGCCGCGCTGGCGCTGGGCGGGCTGGGTGGGGCGCTGGTGCAGGGCGCGACTGGCCTGCTGGGCTGGCGGCTGCTGGAGGCCGCGGGCTACCTGGGGGTGATCATCACCGCCCCGGTGCTGATCGCCCACCACAGCGCCAGCGGCGGCGCAACTGCTGGCGCCCGGCGCCAGGGCCTGGCCTTGGCGCTGTGGAGTACCTTCGTGCCGGTGGGCCTGGCCTTGGGTGCCTGGTCCGCCGCCGGCCTGGCAGCAGCCGATTGGGGTGGCACCGGCTGGCGCGGGGCGGCGGCGCTGGGTGGCGGCCTGGCCTGGTTGCTATGGGCCCTTGTGGCAGGGCTGCCCTTGCCGGATTCGCTCGAAGCACCCCGCCTGGCTGGGACGGCCGGGGCGGCTGGGGCGAGCGCCGGGCCCGCGCCGGGCCTGGTGGCCGGCGAGCCCGGCCAGACGCAGGCCGGGCGGCGGGACGCCATCGGCTGGGCCAGCCCGGCAGGCTGCCTGGCGCTGGCCTTCGGCGGCTTTGCCTTGTTCGAGGTGGGGCTGCTGGGCCTGTTGCCCACCCTGCTGGTGAGCGAAACCGGCCTGACGGCGGCCGCAGCCGGTGGCTGGACTGCGCTGGTGTCCTTGTCGGCAGTGCTGGGCAGTGCCCTGGCGGCCTGGCTGATGCGGGCTGGCCGCCTGCCGCGCCTGGCGCTCTTGCTGGCGCTGGGCCTGCCGGCGCCCTTGCTGTTGGGGGTCTTCCAGCCCGCGCCGGTGCTGGCAAGCGCGCTCGGGCTGGCCCTGCTGATCCATGTGCTGGGGGGGCTGTTCGCCGGCCTGGCCTTTGCGCTGCTGCCGGTGGTGGCCGGCGGCGCTGGCCAGCTGGTGCGGGCCAACGGGATGTTGGCGCAATGTGGCGCGTCGGGGTCGCTGCTGGGGCCACCGTTGATGGCGGCCTGCGTTCAGGGCGCCGGCTGGACCGGCGCGGCGTTGCTGGGGCTGGCTGTGACCGCCTTGGCCTTGCCGCTGGCCTGGCGGGCCTCAGCCGGGGTTGACCGCCAGACAGGCCACCCGCCGGATTGACCCGGCCGGCATGGCAGTGGGCGGGTCGCCAGACCAGGCCAGCAGGGCCGGCGCCTGCTGCCGGCAGCGGTCCATCGCGATCGGGCAGCGGGTGTGGAAGGCGCAGCCGCTGGGCGGCTGGATGGGCGAGGGCAGCTCGCCCTGCAGGATCACGCGCTGGCGCCGCAGCGCCGGGTCGACCGTGGGCGTGGCCGACAGCAGGGCCTGGGTGTAGGGGTGCTGCGGGTGGCCGAAGATCGCCTCGCGCGGGCCCTGCTCGACCACCCGGCCCAGGTACATCACCATCACCTCGTCGGCCATGTGGCGCACCACGCCCAGGTCGTGCGAGATGAAGACATAGGCCACGCCCATCGCCTGCTGCAGGTCGACCAGCAGGTTGAGCACCTGGGCGCGGATCGACACGTCCAGCGCCGACACCGGCTCGTCCAGCACCAGCACCCGGGGCTGCAGCATCAGCGCCCGGGCGATGGCGATGCGCTGGCGCTGGCCCCCCGAAAACATGTGCGGCCAGCGGCTGAAATGCTCTTCGCGCAGGCCCACCTGGCGCAGCATGGCGCGGGCGGCGGCTTCGCGCTCGGCCGCGTCGGCCACGCCGTTGACCAGCAGCGGCTCCATCAGCGCGGCGCCCACGGTCTGGCGCGGGTTGAGCGAGCCATAGGGGTTCTGGAACACGATCTGTACCGCGCGGCGCAGCCGGGCGCGCTGGGCCTCGGCCTGGCTGGCCGCGCCGGCCACGTCGACCCCGTCGATCAGCAGCCGGCCAGCGCTGGGTGGCTCGATCATCGTCAGCAGGCGGGCCAAGGTGCTCTTGCCGCAGCCCGACTCACCCACCACCGCCAGGGTCTGGCCGGCGCGCACCGAGAACGACACCCCGGCCAGGGCCTGGACGGTGGCCGGCGCGCTGAACAGGCCGCGCCGCACCGGGTAGTGGCGGTGCAGGTCGTCGGCTTGCAGCACCGGGACGGTGCCGGCGGTGTCGGGAGCGGTGCTCATGGCGCGCTGACCGGCCAGCCCGCCGGCACCGGCCGGCCCTGGCGCAGCGGCGTGAAGCACAGGGCGCGGCCCAGCCTGGCCTCTGCCGGCGGTGGCGCGGTCTGGCATTGCGCGGTGGCAAAGGCGCAGCGCGGCGCAAACAGGCAGCCGGGCGGCCGGTCGAACTGGCCCGGCACCAGGCCCGGGATGGCGGCCAGGCGCTTGCCCTGGGCCTGCTCGGGCAGGGCGGCCAGAACGGCGGCGGTGTAGGGGTGGTGGGGGTCGGCAAACAGGTCGGCGGCGCGCGCCGACTCCACCTGCCGGCCGGCGTACTGCACCAGCACCCGGTCGGCGGTTTCGGCCACCACGCCCAGGTCGTGGGTGATCAGCACCAGGGCCATGCCGCCGGGGCGGGCTGCAGTGGGCGCTGAAGTGCGCGCGCCGCCGCGCCGCAAGGACAGCAGCAGATCCAGGATCTGGGCCTGGATCGTCACGTCCAGCGCGGTGGTGGGCTCGTCGGCGATCAGCAGCCGGGGCTGGCAGGCCAGGGCCATCGCGATCATCACCCGCTGGCACATGCCGCCTGACAGCTGGTGCGGGAAGGCGCTGGCACGGCGCGCCGGGTCGGGGATGCCGACCAGCTCCAGCAGCTCGATCACCCGCCGCTTGCGCGCCGCGCGGTTCAAACCCAGGTGGGTGGAAAGCGACTCGCCGATCTGCCAGCCCACCGTGAAGCAGGGGTTCAATGAGGACATCGGCTCCTGGAAGACCATCGCGATGTCGCGGCCGATCAGCGCGCGGCGCTGCTGCACGGACAAGGCGCGCAGGTCCTGGCCGTCGAAGGCCATCCGCACGGCGCTGACGGTGGCCGTCCACGGCAGCAGGCCCATGATGGCCAGCATCGCCACCGACTTGCCCGAGCCGGATTCCCCGACGATGGCCAGCACCTCGTCGGCCTGCACCTGCAGGTCGACACCGTCCACCGCGGTGAAGGCGCCGCCCCGGGTGGCGAAACGCACCGTCAAGCCTTGGATATCGAGCAGCGGCTGGCTCATGACCGCCTCATCTTCGGGTCCAGCGCATCGCGCAGGCCGTCGCCGGCCAGGTTGATCGCCACCACCGTGACCAGGATGGCCAGGCCGGGCAGCGTCACCAGCCAGGGGTCGGAGCGGATGAACTCGCGCGCATCGGCCAGCATCGTGCCCCACTCGGCCGTGGGGGCCTGGGCACCCAGGCCCAGAAAGCCCAGCGCGGCGGCCTCGAGGATGGCGTCGGACACGCCGAGCGCGGCTTGCACGATCAGCGGCGACAGGCAGTTGGGCAGCACCGTGGACAGCAGCAGCCGGGCCGGCCCCACGCCGGCCACGCGGGCGGCGGTCACATAGTCCTTGCCCAGTTCGGCCAGCGCCGAGGCGCGCACCAGGCGCACATAGCGCGGCAGGTAGACCACGGTCACCGCGACGATGGTGTTGGTCAGGCTGGGGCCCAGCACCGCCACCACCAGGATGGCCAGCACCAGGCTGGGCACCGCCATGATCAGGTCCATCACCCGGGTGATGGCCACATCCACCGCCTGGCCCAGGCCGCCGCGCAGCGCCACGCAGGCCAGGCCCAGGCTGACGCCGATCACGAAGGACACGCCCATCACCGCCAGGCCGATGAACAGCGAGATGCGGGCGCCGTGGATCAGCCGGGTGAGCATGTCGCGGCCCAGGCTGTCGGTGCCCAGTATGAAGCGCGCCGAGCCGCCATCGGCCCACATCGGCGGCGCGCGCACCGCGTCGCGGAACTGCTCGGTGGGCGAGTAGGGTGCGACGAGGTCGGCCAGGATCGCCAGCGCCAGGATCAGCAGCAGCACGGCCAGGCCCGCCACCGCGCCGCGGTTCTCGCGGAAGGCGGCCCAGAAGGCGCGCAGCGGCGGCAGCGGCGGCGGGCCGGCGGGCTCGGCTGCCTGGATGGCGGGTGCCGACTCAGCCATGCCTGATCCGGGGATTGATCAGCCCGTAGGTCAGGTCGACCAGCAGGTTCACGCCGATCACCACCGACGAGATCAGCATCACGCCGCCCTGCAGCGCCGGGTAGTCGCGGCGCGAGATCGATTCGATCAGCCATTTGCCCACGCCCGGCCAGGAGAAGATGGTCTCGGTGAGCACCGCGCCGGCCATCAGCGTGCCCACCTGCAGGCCGATGATGGTGATCACCGGGATCAGCGCATTGCGCAGCGCATGCAGGCCGATCACCCGCCAGGCCGCCAGGCCCTTGGCGCGGGCGGTGCGCACATAGTCCTCGCCCAGCACCTCCAGCATCGCCGAGCGCGTCATGCGGGCGATCACCGCCAGCGGGATGGTGCCCAGCACGATGGCCGGCAGCACCAGGTGGTGCAGCGCGTCCTTGACCGCGCCGGCCTGGCCCGACAGCCAGGCGTCGACCACCATGAAGCCGGTGACGGGCTCGAAGTAGTACTTGATCAGGTCGATCCGGCCCGACACCGGCGTCAGGCCCCAGCGCTCGGCCACGAACATGATCAGCAGCAGGCCCCACCAGAAGATCGGCATCGAGTAGCCGGTGACCGACAGGCCCATCAGGGTCTGGTCGAAGGCCGTGCCGCGGCGCGCCGCCGCGATGGTGCCAGCCGGCAGGCCCAGCAGCACTGCGAACAGCATGCCGGCCAGCGACAGCTCGATGGTGGCCGGGAATAGCGCGGCAAACTCGGTCAGCACCTTCTGGTTGGTGGCCAGCGAGGTGCCGAAGTCGCCATGCAGCAATTGATTGCAGTAGGTCAGGAACTGCTGCCACACCGGCTGGTCCAGGCCCAGCTCATGGCGGAACATCGCCAGCCGCTCCGGCGAGATACCGCGCTCGCCCACCCGCACCTCCACCGGGTCACCCGGCACCAGCCGGATCGCCACGAAGGTGACGAACATCAGCGCGATGAAGGTGGGGATGGTCAGCGCCAGGCGGCGCAGCAGGTAGGTGAGCATGGCGCCGGACGCGGCTTGCCCGGACTTACTTCAGCTCCACCCCGTTGAACTGGTGCGAGCCGAAGGGGCTCTGCTTGTAGCCGGTCAGCTCCTTGCGCATCGCCTCGTAGACCACCGAGTGGGCGATCTTGAAGTCAGGCGCATCGTCATGCTCGATCTGCTGCATCTCGGCGTAGAGCTTGCTGCGCTCCTTCACGTCGGCCAGCGTGCGGGCCTTTTCCAGGCGTTCGTCGAAGGCCTTGTTGCACCATTTGCTCAGGTTCTGGCCGCCGGGGCGGGCGGCGTCGCAGCCGCGCAGGAAGAAGAAGTTGTCCGGGTCGCCGTTGTCGCCGGTCCAGCCCAGCATGCCGGTGATGTGCTCGCCCTGCTGCATGCGCTTGCGGTACTCGCCCCATTCGTAGGTGACCAGCTTGGCATTCACCCCTACCTTGGCCAGGTCGGCCTGCATCATCTCGGCGATGCGCTTGGCGTTGGGGTTGTAGGGGCGCTGCACCGGCATGTACCAGAGGTCGATTTCCAGCGGGGTCTTCACGCCGGCAGCGGCCAGCAAGGCCTTGGCCTTGGCGGTGTCGAAGGGGTAGCCCTTGACCGCGTCGTTGTAGCTCCACAGCGTGGGCGGGATCAGGTTCTTGGCGGCTGTGCCGGCGCCCAGGTAGACGTCCTTGATGATCGCGGCCTGGTCGATGGCCATGCTCAGGGCCTGGCGCACCTCCTTCTTGTCGAAGGGGGGCTTTTGCGTGTTGAAGGCCCAGTAGGCGATGTTCAGGCCGGGCTGGTTGACCACCTTCAAAGCGGCGTCCTTCTGCATCTCGGGCAGGTCGGCCGGGCGCGGGGCGATCACGAAATGGCATTCGCCGGCCTTCAACTTGCTGTAGCGCGCGGTCGGGTCGGGGGTGATCGCATAGACCAGGTCGTCGACCAGGGCCTTCTCACCCCAGTAGCCGGCGTTGGCCTTGTAGCGGATCACCGCGTCCTTCTGGTAGGCCACGAAAGAGAAGGGCCCGGTGCCCACCGGCTGCTGGTCGAACTGCTCCTTCTTGTTGGCCTTGGCCAGCATGTCGGCGTATTCGGCCGAGTGAATGCTGGCGAAGTCCATCGCCAGGTTGGCCAGCATCGTCACATTGGGTTTCTTCAGCGTGATCTTCACCGTCATCGCATCGAGCTTCTCGATCGCGGCCACGTCGTCGTTCAAGCCCATGTCGGCGAAGTAGTCGTACTTGCCGCCCGAGACCTTGGCATAGGGGTGGTCGGCCTTCCACTGGCGCTCGAAGGAGAACAGCACGTCGTCGGCGTTGAAGTCGCGGCTGGGCTTGAAGCCGTTGACGCCGCTGTGGAACTTCACGCCCTTGCGCAGCTTGAAGGTGAAGACCTTGGCGTCGGGCGACACCGTCCAGCTCTCGGCCAGGCCGGGTTCCACCTGGGTAGACCCGCGCGTGAACTGGGTCAGCTTGTCGTAGACCGGCCGGGCCGCGTCGAAGCTGGTGCCGGTGGTGTTGAGCGCAGGGGTGAAGTTCTCGGGCGAACCCTCGGAGCAATACACCAGGGTCTTGGCCTGGGCGGCGGGCGCGGCCCACAGCGCTGCCGCCAGCGCGCAAGGGGCCAGAACGGCAAACAGGGCGCGGCGCTTGCCGCGGGGAAGGGGTTGCTGGGGTGACATGGAAGGCCTCCTTGGGGTGTGCCGATGCTAAGGCGCCCAGCATACCGGCAAGGATCGTGCCGACTCAGGGCTTGCCCGGGGTAGCCGGGCCTCTGCGACAATCGACCCAGCGCTGGTTTCGTGCCCCCGAAGCCGGCGCTTTTCATTCCATGGGGCCATGTCGAGGACAACCATGTCAAAAAACCTCAGGCCCACCGTCCAGGTGGCGCTTGCTGGCATTTCCGTCTGTCTGCTGTTCGGGCTGGCAGCTGCCGCGCAGGGGGCCCCCTTGCAGGCCTGTTTCGTCTATGTCAGCCCGGTCGGCCAGGCCGGCTGGACCTACCAGCATGACCAGGGCCGCCAGGCCCTGGCGCGCAACCTGGGTGAGCAGGTGAACACCCGCTTTGTCGAGGCCGTGGCCGAGGGCCCGGACAGCGAACGGGTGATGCGCGATCTGGTGGCCCAGGGTTGCGGCCTGGTGGTGGCCACCAGCTTCGGCTACCTGGAGCCGGCCTTGCGGGTGGCCGCCGACCATCCGAACGTGAAGTTCGAGCATGCCGGCGGCTACAAGACCGCTGCCAACCTCAACACCTTCAACGCCCGCTACTACGAGGCGCGCTGGCTGGCCGGCTGGCTGGCCGGCATGCAGAGCAAGACCGGTGTGGCCGGCTATGTGGCCGGCTTTCCGGTTCCCGAAGTGGTGCAGGGCATCAATGCCTTTGCCCTGGGCATGCGCGCGGCCAACCCCAAGGCCGAGGTCAAGCTGGTCTGGCTGGACGCCTGGTTCGATCCGGCGCGCGAGCGCGAAGCCGCGCTGACCCTGATCAACCAGGGCGCCGATGTGCTGACCAACCACAGCGGCTCGCCGGCGGTAGCCCAGGCCGCTGAAGAAAAGGGGGTGATGCTGCTGGCCTACCAGAGCGACATGGCGCGCTTTGCACCCAAGGCCCAGCTAGCGGCGGTCACCCACCATTGGGGCGATTACTACACCCGGGTGGCGCGCGCGGTCATTGCCGGTAACTGGGTGGCCAAGCCGGTGTGGGGCGGCATGAAGGACGGCCTGGTGCAGCTCACCGCCCTGAACCCGGGTCTGCCTGCAGCGGTCAAGGCCGGCCTGTTGCAGCGCCAGGCGGCCATTGTCGCGGGCGGCCTCAAACCCTTTGCCGGCCCCTTGCTGGACAACGCCGGCCGCACCCGCCTGGGCAGCGGTGCGCTTGACGATGAGCAGATCGCCCGCATGGACTGGCTGGTGCAAGGCGTGAGCGGCAGCATGCCGGCCGCTCGCTAGGTCGGGCAGCCGGGCCTGGCAGCCGGGCCTGGGTCAGCCGGCCAGGGCTTGCGCCAGCCGGTCGGCGCCGGCGCCGAAGGCATAGCCGTCCATGCCCAGGCAGCCATAGGTCAGGCTCTGGTGCAGGCGCAGCCCCGCCCCCGCCCCGTCGCCCGTACCCGCCGCGCCGGCGGCCACGAAGAAGGGCAGCAGGTGCTCGTCGGTGGGGTGCATCAGCGCCGCATGCGGGGCCTGGCGCCGGTAGTCCAGCAGCGCAGGGGTGTCGCCGGCCGCGGCACGCTCGGCAAACCAGCGCCGGAAAGTGGCGCTTTCGGCGATCTCGGGCGCGTCCAGTGCCGGGCGGCTGGCGCCGAAGACCAGGCGCAGGTTGTGGGTGATGCTGCCGGTGCCCAGCACCAGCACGCCCTCGTCGGCCAGCGGCGCCAGCGCCTGGCCCAGCGCGTGCAGACGGGTCGGGCTCCAGTCGGGCGGAAAGGCCAGCGGCAGCACCGGGATGTCGGCATCCGGCCAGGCAAAGCGCAGCGGCACCCAGATGCCATGGTCCAGCCCCCCTTCGGCCGACAGATGCACCGGCAGGCCGGCCGCCTGCACCAGGCTGGCCACGCGCGGCGCCAGATCGGGTGCGCCCGGTGCGTCATAGCGCAGCCGGTACAAGGCCTCGGGAAAGCCTGAGAAATCGTGCACCGTGCTGTGCCGGGCAGCGGCCATCAGCACCGGCTCGCGCGTCAGAGAGTGCGCCGAGATGGCCAGAATCGCCTTTGGCCGCTGGGCCATGGTCTGCAGGGCTGGGCCCAGGGCCTGCCAGAAGACACCGGCGGCGCCTGGCTCGACCGAGGTCATCGGTGAGCCGTGCGAGAGGAACAGCGGCGGGAGGTGGGTGCGCATGCCTTGATTACAGCAGGCCGGCGGGCGCCCGCCATTCGAAGCCCTTGCATGCTGGCTTCACAAAACCAGGCCTTGTGCCGATCGGCCCGCCGATTGGCCCCTGGGTGTCGATCAGGGCTTGGGGGCGGCGGCTTCGCGTTGCGGATGGCGATGCTTGCCCAGCGCAGCGATGAAGTCCTTCACCGCGCGATCAACCTTGGCGCTGCTGCTCAAGAGCACGCCAGGATCGGCCTGCCCGTCGGCCAGCAAGGCTTGCACGCCGGCTTGTTCGAGCAGGGTCTTGGACTGACCCAGGGCCAGCAGGGTCTTGCCATGGCGGTACTGGCCGCTGATGAAATCCATGACCTCGACCTGGCGGCCCAAGAGCTTCACGCCGGCCAGACCGTCGGGCAGGATCACCCCGTCGAACAGCACCGGCGGCGAGTTCTCCAGGGTGCCGGTGGCGCTGAGGATGCTGGCGTCGGCGGCCTGCACCGGCCCGAGCCTTGCGGCGATCAGATGCACCGTGGCACCCGCCGCCTGCAGGGCGGACCTTGCCGCTGCCAGGGCCTTGCCGTCGATAGCGTCGGCCACCAGGATCGCAACGCTGCGGCTGCGGATGCCGCCGTCGCCGGGCAGGGCCGTCAGTGACAGCGCGGGCGAGCGCGTGACCTCGGGCCGGGCCGGATGCGCCAGCACCCTGGGCATGGCCTCGGGCAGGTCCATGCCCAGCCCGGCCGCCACGGTCGCGGCCAGTTCCGGCGACACATTGACCAGCGATGACAGCATGCGCTGGCGGATGGCCGGCACGTTGACCTTGCTCAGCTCGAAACGGAAGCCGCCCGCGATATGGGCCTGCTCCACCGCAGTCTGGCTGTTGTAGAACAGGCTGGCCTGGGTGTAATGGTCGGCAAACTTCTCCGGCTTGCCGCGCAGCTTGTCGCCGTCCATGGGCTGGGCGTGCGACACAAAGCCGGCCGCACCGGCCTGGAACGGGCATCCACCGCCCAGCGAGTTGGGCTCGTAGGCCACCCGGCCGCGCGGGATGGCCTGGCGGTGCAGGCCGTCACGCTGGTTGTTGTGCACCGGCGCCAGCGGCGCGTTGATCGGGATCTCGTGAAAATTGGCGCCACCCAGCCGGGTGATCTGGGTGTCCAGGTAGGAGTGGATTCGCCCGGCCAGCAGCGGGTCGTTGCTGAAATCGATGCCGGGCACCACATGGGCGGTGCAGAAGGCCACCTGCTCGGTCTCGGCAAAAAAGTTGTCCGGGTTGCGGTTGAGCACCATGCGGCCCACCGGCCGCACCGGCACCAGTTCCTCGGGGATCAGCTTGGTGGCGTCCAGCACGTCGAAGCTGAAACCCTCGGCCTGGGCCTCGGTGAATATCTGCAGGCCCAGTTCCCACACCGGGTATTCACCGCTCTCGATCGCATCCCAAAGGTCGCGGCGGTGAAAGTCAGGGTCGGCGCCCGAGATCTTGACTGCTTCGTCCCACACCAGCGAATGGGTGCCGAGCTGCGGTTTCCAATGAAACTTGACGAAATGCGCGTCGCCCTTGGCGTTGACCAGGCGGTAGGTGTGCACGCCAAACCCCTGCATCATGCGCAGGCTGCGCGGGATGCCGCGGTCGGACATCACCCACATCAGCGTGTGCGTGGTCTCGGGCATCAGGGAGGCAAAGTCCCAGAAGGTGTCATGTGCCGAGGCGGCTTGCGGCATGCCGTTGTGCGGCTCGGGCTTGACGGCATGCACCAGGTCCGGGAACTTCATCGCATCCTGGATGAAGAAGACCGGGATGTTGTTGCCCACCAGGTCCCAGTTGCCTTCGTCGGTGTAGAACTTGACCGCAAAGCCGCGGATGTCGCGTGCGGTGTCCGATGAGCCGCGTTCCCCGGCCACGGTGGAAAAGCGGGTGAACACTGGGGTGATCTTGCCGGCCGCCTGGAACGGCGCGGCCCGGGTGAATTCGGTCAGCGGCGCATAAGCTTCGAAGTAACCATGGGCCGCCGAGCCGCGCGCATGCACGATGCGTTCGGGGATGCGTTCATGGTCGAAATGGGTGATCTTCTCGCGCAGGATGAAGTCTTCAAGCAGCGTGGGGCCGCGTAGGCCGGCCTTTAGCGAGTTCTGGTTGTCGCCGATCAGCACGCCTTGGTTGGTGGTCAGCGGCCGGGCCGCCGCATCCGATCGCACCCGGTCCAGCGACCCCGACGAGGCACTTTGCCCGGCATGGGGCGGGTCGTCACCGGTCTTGGCCGACACCGAGGCCTCGCTCAGCGTGCTGGCCGTGGCCGCCGCATGTGTCGCTGACGGGGTCGGCCCGCGCGGCGGCGAGATCGCAGACGCGCGGCCCAGTTCGGCCGCCTTGATCGGGTTGAAGGGCATCGCCGCCGCCATGGCCTGGGTCTGGGCGGCCTGTGCGGCCAGGGCGTCGGCCGACGGGCGGAGCGCGGGCTGGTCCGGTGCCGGGGCTGATGCAGCGGCCGGTCTGGTGGTCTTCTTCATCGCAGACTTCTCCAATGCCGCGCCTGCACGGCCTTATTTAAGGGTTGACGGGACGCGCGGTCGCAGGCCGGCCCGGCTCGAGCCAAAGCGCTGCGACGGACAAACGCCGGGCGTGAGCGACCGCAGGGCGCTGCGGATCAGCGCTTGCGCGTGGCCTTGTTGCGGGCTGCGGGGGGTGCAGAGGCCGCTGACCACAGCTTGATGCTCCCCTGGGTGGCCTCGGTCATCGCGGCTTGCAGCTGCCGCTGGGCCTGGGCTGCGGCCAGGCCGCGCACCGTGCCTGCCGCCCGGTGGGCCGCGCTCATCCACAGGCTCATCCAGGGGTTTTTCTTCAACCAGGGCTGGGCCATGTCCAGCCTTCAGCGGCTGATACGGGCCAACAGCATGCCCAGCGCAGCCGCCAGCGCGACCGCCACCAGCGGCTGGCTGCGCACGCTGCCGCGCAAGGCCTCCATCCAGGCGTCGCCGGCCTCGCGCAGTTGGCCCGCGTTGGCCTGCAGCGCGGCTTCGGCCGCGCCCAGGCTTTCGCCCAATTGGCGCACCGCCGGTTCTGCCCGGTCAGCCAGGCGATCGATGGTGTGATGCGCACCTTGGGCCGCCTGCTTGAGCAGGTCGACCGCCGCTGGGCCAGGCCGGTCGCCCTCCGGCAACATCGCCGTGTCGGGTACCGGTATCGCGCGATCACCGTCGCGCCAGGCGGCCAGGGATGCCGCGTGGGGGTCGTTGGATTCGGTCATGGGGGATGCCCTCCTGGGTTCAGGCCGCCAGCGACATCAACGTCTGCATGCGCGCGTCCATTTGCATGCCGAGCGCGACCATGTCGAGCGACGAGGCCTTGGCTCTCGGAAACATCTGGTTCTGCTCCACATGGACATGGTGTCTGACATGCTCGGACAGCACCCTCACCTTGATGTCGTAGGCCTCTGCATCGGGCTCGGTGGATTCAAGTTCGGCAACCAGGTTCTTCACGTCGGCGAGCTCGACATAGGCCTGGGACACCAGCTGCGGGTTGATCAGCACCGACTGCACGGCCGGGTAGAAGATCTCCTCCTCGATCTGCGTGTGCACGCTGAGCGCAATGCAGATCTCGGCCACCAGCGTCTGCTTGTTGGCGACAGAACTGGCGGTCTCATATTCGGCAAACAGCTGGTTCATCAGGTCGTGGTCGGCCTTGAGCAGGGTCACGGCGTCTTGCGGTGCCGGCTGGGCCTTGAAGGCTGCGGGGGTGTTCTGGGCGGTCATGTCGGTTCCTGGCAAGAGGGGAGGGAAATCAATGCACGAACAGCGCAATCAAAATGATGATGGGAATGGGAATGCCGAGAAACAGCAGTAGCAGTGAGCGCATGTCAGCCTCCTGGATGTCAGTGATGGCGGGGGGTCAGGCGTCGCGGCTGCGCCCGCCTGCTGTGGCAGCCAGGCTGGCGACGAAGGCACCGATCAACAGCGAGACAAACAGCCACAGCGCGCCATAGGCTGAGGCCTTGCGCGCCCTGTCGCTGGCCTCACGCAGCGCCACCTCCGTGTCGCGCGCCTGGGCCTGGGCCTTGGCATGCACCGCGGCTACCCGCCGTTCGGCATCGGCCTGAGACAGTCCGGTGCGCTGTGCCACGAGCTGGCCGACATAGCGCAGATCGTCGGTGGGCAGGGGGTCGGTACGACGCACGTTCATGAAGATCCGGCCGACTTCGGCACTGACCTTGGCCGATGCGCCGTCTGCGTTGTCCTGGCTGGCGGCCGATGCGCCACCCGGCGCGGCATTGGCATCGCGGCGGAACAACGAATCGACGTGGTAACCCAGGGTGGCGGCGTCGGCGCCGGGTGCCAGGCGGGCCGAAGCCGCCGCCGCACCCATGGCGCTGGGGTTAGCGCCGGCCACAGAGGCCCCGGCCTGGATGCCGGTTCCCAGGATCGATCCGATCACCGAGGTCAGCAGCGCGGCGGTGGCCAGGCTGGCCAGCGCCCAGGCCAGGAAGCCATGCGCGGTGTCGCGGAAGTAGACCTCGTCGGTGTGCACGTCGGTCCAGCGGGTGCGCAGTCGGCCGGCCAGGTAGCCGCCCATCGCCGACGCCAGCAATTGGGTGAACGTCAACCACAGGATGGTCGACACGCTGAAAGTCGTCGCGCTCATCCCGTCCCGGGTCCAGGGTGAGACCGAGGACAAGCCGAGCCCGACACCCAGCACCAGCAGGATCAGCGAGAGCGAGGCGGCGGCTGCCGCACCTGCGCAGATGGCGCCCCAGGACACCGCGCTGGCCAACGACAGGGTCGGCCGGGGCATGTTGACGGTGGGCAGGCCAGCACGCAGTGCGAGGTCGGGCTGAAAGGTGGCGGACATGGGCAGGGGCTGGCGAGGATGAGGTGCGGAGAAGAAGATTCGTTCCGGGCTGACGCTGGTGCAACCTTAGGCGGGTGCCAGCAGCGCGCTTGTAGGCGGATGCCGCATGTGCGGGTGGGCGCAATTCCCGCCGCCCGGCGCTGGCCTGGGCGGCTGGCACCGACCGCCCCTGCCGGCTGGTGTACCGTGCGGGCATGCGCCGATTTGCACTGCCTGTCTCGATCCCGCGCCTGGCCTGGCGCCAAGGCTGGCGTGATTTCCGTGCCGGCGAACTGCGCCTGCTGATGGTGGCGGTGGTGCTGGCGGTGGCCGCGCTCAGTGCTGTCGGCTTTTTTGCGGTGCGCTTGGAGGCCGCGCTGGCCCGCGATGCCGGCCAGATGCTGGGCGGTGATGTGGTGGTGGCCAGCGACCAGCCGGCGCCGGCCAGCTTTGCCCAGCGCGCCAGCGCACTGGGCTTGCTGCAGGTGGCCACGGCCAGCTTTCCCAGCATGGCGCGCGCGCCAGACGACAAGGGTGGTGCCACGCGGCTGGTGTCGCTCAAGGCAGTGGGCCAGGGCTACCCTTTGCGCGGCCGGATGCGGGTGGCCGACGCCCGGGGCGCGCCCGAGCAGGCGCTGCCCAGCGGACCGCCGCGCGGCAGCGTGTGGGTCGAGCAGGCCGTGCTGGACACCCTGCAGTTGGCGCCGGGCGATGCACTGCTGTTGGGCGATGCCCGGCTGACCATCGCCAAGCTGATCACGCAGGAGCCCGACCGCGGCGCCGGCTTCATGAACTTTGCGCCGCGGGTGATGCTGCATGCCGACGATCTGGCCGCCACCGGCCTGGTGCAGCCGGCCAGCCGCATCACCTACCGCCTGCTGGTGGCGGCGCCGCCCGAGGGCCGCGCCGCCGGCGATGCCGGGCTGCGCGAGTTTCAGCGCTGGGCCACCGACCAGATGGCCAGCGCCAAGCTGCGCGGGCTGCGGGTGGAGAGCCTGGAATCGGGCCGGCCCGAGATGCGCCAGACCCTGGACCGGGCCAAGCGCTTTCTCAACCTGGTGGCCCTGCTGGCGGCGCTGCTGGCGGCGGTGGCGGTGGCGATCGCGGCGCGCGATTTTGCCCAGCGCCACCTGGACGACTGCGCCATGCTGCGCGTGCTGGGCACACCGCAGCGGGCCATGGCCGCGGCCTATGCACTGGAGTTCGGTGCGGTCGGCCTGCTGGCCAGTGCGGTGGGCGTGGGCCTGGGTTTCGCGGTGCATTTCGTCTTCGTCAGCCTGCTGGCGGGCTTGCTGGACGCCCAATTACCGGCGGCCACCTGGGGCCCTGCGGCCTTCGGCCTGGGCGTGGGCATGACGCTGCTGGCGGCCTTCGGCCTGCCGCCGGTGCTGCAACTGGCCCAGGTGCCGCCGCTGCGGGTGATCCGGCGCGATGTGGGCACGCCCCGGGCAGCATCGGCGGCGGTGCTGGTGGCCGGCACGGCCGGCTTTGCCGGGTTGCTGCTGGCCGCGTCGACCGATCTGAAGATGGGCCTGCTGGCCGTGGGCGGGTTTGCGCTGGCGATTGCGGTGTTTGCCTTGATGGCCTGGGTAGCAGTGTGGGTGTTGCGGCGGGCGGTGCCCTCGGCCGGCCAGGCCCGCTGGTGGACCTTGGGCGCCAGTGCCCCGCGCTGGCTGGTGCTGGCCACCCGGCAGTTGAGCGCGCGGCCGGCCCTGGTGGTGCTGCAGGTCTCGGCCCTGAGCGTGGGTTTGCTGGCGCTGATGCTGCTGGTGCTGCTGCGCACCGACCTGGTCAATGCCTGGCGCGCGGCCACACCGGCGGATGCGCCCGACCGTTTTGTCATCAACCTGCAGCCCGAACAGGGCGAGGCCTTCCAGGCGGCAATCAAGGCCGCCGGCGTGACCCGTTATGACTGGTACCCGATGATCCGCGGCCGCCTGCAGGCCATCAATGGCATCGAGATCGGCCCCGGCCGCTACCCCGACGAGCGCGCCCAGCGCCTGGTCGAGCGCGAATTCAATCTCAGCCATTCGGCCAGCTTGCCCGGGCACAACCTGGTCACCGCCGGCCTCTGGACGCCGGACGAGACCGGGGGCTTGAGCGTGGAGGACGGGCTGGCCCAGACCCTGGGCCTGAAGCTGGGCGACGAGCTGCGCTTCGACATCGCCGGCCTGCCGCGCCAGGGCCGCATCACCAGCCTGCGCAAGGTCGATTGGGGCTCGCTGCGGGTCAACTTTTACGTGATGTTCCCGGTGGCGCGGATGGACGACCTGCCGCTCACCTACATCAGTGCACTGCGCGCACCGGCCGGCCAGCCCGACTTCGACCGTCTGCTGTCGCGCCAGTTTCCCAACCTGACCATCGTCGACACCAGCGCGTCGCTGCAGCAGGTGCAGCAGGTGCTGAACCAGGTGATCCGGGCGGTGGAGTTCCTGTTCGGCTTCACCCTGGCGGCCGGCCTGGTGGTGCTGTTTGCGGCGGTCAGTGCCACGCGTGAAAACCGGGCGCGTGAATACGCGGTGATGCGGGCGGTGGGCGCCAGCAGCGCGCTGCTGCGCCAGGTGCAACGCGCCGAGCTGCTGGGCGTGGGCCTGTTGGCGGGCCTGTTGGCAGCATTTGCCGCGATGGGTCTGGGCGGCCTGCTGGCCCGCCAGGTGTTCGAGTTTGCCTGGGCGCCGTCACCCTGGGTGCCGCTGTTGGGCGCCGCCATGGGGGCGGTGCTGGCCTGGGCCGCCGGCTGGTGGGGCCTGCGCGAGGTGCTGCGCCGGCCGGTGATGGACACCCTGCGGCGCGCCGCAGAATGACCCGGTCCGGGCGCTTGCCCGGCCCCGGTGCGGGCGGCCCGGCTGGGCCCGACGGTCTGGCCGCGCATGCAGCTCAGAAGGATTCCCAGTCGCCGTCGTCTGCGGTGCTGGCCAGCGCCGGGGCCACAGCGGCGGCGGCGAGGCCGGCCTGGGCCGGCGCGGCCGCGACCGGCGCCACCGG
>JANNZD010000106.1:0-4585 GCA_031410435.1 Betaproteobacteria bacterium
GACGGCGCCAAGATCCCGTTGGGCTGGCAGATCGCGCGCCTGCCGGTGCTGGGCCATGTCACCGAGCACCTGCTGCCGCGGCCCTTCGTCGTGCAGGGCTTGGCCGCCGTGTATGCCGACCCCCGGCGCATCACCGAGGCCCAGGTGGACCGCTACTACGAGCTGACCTTGCGCGAAGGCAACCGCGCCGCGCTGGTGCAGCGCGCCCAGACCTGGTCGCGCGGCGAGGGCGTGGCCCATGTCACCGGCGTGAGCGCGCCCACCCTGGTGCTGTGGGGCGGCCAGGACGCGGTGATCGCGCCAGCCCTGGCCCAGCGCTTCGTGGCCGACATCCCGGGCGCACGGCTGCAGGTCTTCGACGACCTGGGCCATGTGCCGCAGGAAGAAGACCCGGCGCGCACCGTGGCCGCCGCCAAGGCCTTTCTCGACGGCCTGGCCCGCCGCTGAGGCCCGGGGGGCTCAGCGCGTGTCGAGCCCGCTGCGCAGCGCCACCAGCACCTCGGAATGGAACTCACGCCGGTACAGCACCCAGATCACGCCCACGGTGCCGGCGATGAAGGCCCAGGCCGAGAAGAACCAGCACACCGCCGCAAAGGCCAGGTAGTAGGCGCGCAGGCCGTCGTTGAAGGTCTCGGCGGCCAGCCCCATCACCCGCCCGGCACGGTCGGCGAAGGCAATGCGCTGGCTGTCCTCGGTGAACAGCCGGGCGTCGGGTGCCGCGCCCACCATGATCGCGCCAAAGCTGTACTGGCGCAGGCTCCAGGTGAAGCGGAAGAAGGCATGCACGAAGATCGCCGCCAGCAGCGCCAGCTTCAGGTCGAACACCAGCACCGAGGTGCGCGCGGCAAACGGGATCTCCTGCACCAGGCCGCTGGCCTTGTCGGTGGCGCCCAGCGCGGCCAGCAGGCCGCCGATGATCAGGATGCTGGTGGACGCAAAGAAGGACGGGCTGGCCGACAGGCTCTGGGTGACGGCCGAGTCGACGATGCGGTTCTCGCGGTAGGTGGCCTGCAGCATCCAGCGCCGCCGCCACTGGTTGGTGGACGCCAGGATGGACGGCCGCACCGCAGCCAGGCGCCGGGCAAAGGTGGCATAGCCCACCCAGGCCGCGAAGAAGAACAGCAGCGCCAGCCAGTCGGTGGCGGGCAGCAGGGTGAAGGGGCGCAGCAGCGTGTCCATGCGCCGCACTGTAGCGGCGCAGGGCGCCGCAGTGCCCGGCTCAATCGGCCAGGTCGAAGACCAGCACTTCGGCGCCCTGGCCCTGGTCCAGCACCAGCAGCGCCTCGCCCACCAGGCCCAGCGCATCGCCGGCCTGCAGGCGCTGGCCGTTGACGTCGAGCCGGCCGCGCGCCAGGTGCACCCAGGTGCGGCGCTCGGGGTTCAGCGTCAGCGTGGCTGCCTCCGCCCCGTCGAACAGCCCGGCCCGGATGCTGGCGTCGGCATGCAGGGTGACCGCACCTTCGCGGCCGGCGGGGCTGGCCACCAGGCACAGCCGGCCGCGTTTGTCTGCGTCGCTGAAGACCTTCTGCTCGTAGCCGGGCGCCAGATTGGGCGCCGAGGGCAGGATCCAGATCTGCAGGAAATGCGTGGTCGCGTCCTTGGCATGGTTGAACTCGCTGTGGCGCACCCCGCTGCCGGCGGTCATGCGCTGCACCTCGCCGGGCAGGATGGCCTGGGCCGTGCCCATGCTGTCCTGGTGGGCCAGTGCGCCCTCGAGCACATAGCTGACGATCTCCATGTCGCGGTGCGCATGGGTGCCAAAGCCGGTGCCGGGGGCGATGCGGTCCTCGTTGATCACGCGCAGATTGCCAAAGCCCATCTGGGCCGGGTCGCGGTAGTCGGCGAACGAGAAGGTGTGGAAGCTCTTGAGCCAGCCATGGTCGGCAAAACCCCGGTCGGCGCCGCGGCGCATGGTGATCATCGACATGTCTCCTGGTGAGACCCGATGCTCGCATGCAGGCCGACCCGCTGGCCCGGCCGCGCTTGTGGACTGCATTCAAATAAGATGAAGACCGATCCGATGCGACACCGATGACCGCACCCCGCCGCAATGCCCTGACGCCCGACGCGCTGCAGCTGATGGACAGCATCGCCCGCACCGGCAGCTTTGCCGCGGCCGCGCGCGAACTGGGCCGGGTGCCGTCGGCGCTGACCTACAGCGTGCGCCAGCTCGAAGACGCGCTGGACGTGCTGCTGTTCGACCGCAGCTCGCGCCAGGCCCGCCTGACCGCCGCCGGCGAAGAACTGCTGGACGAAGGCCGGCGCCTGCTGGCCGAGATGGACGCGGTGGCCAACCGGGTGCGCCGGGTGGCCACCGGCTGGGAAAGCGCACTCACGGTGGCGGCTGACGGGGTGATTTCGCGGCTGACGCTGTTCGAGCTGGTCGAAGCCTTCTATGCCCACCGCGACGCCAGCGGCCAGGGCCCCGGCACCCGCCTTCGGCTGCGCAGCGAGATCATGGCCGGCCTGTGGGAGGCGCTGGTCACCGGCCAGGCCGACCTGGCGATCGGCGTGATGATGAATGCGCCGGCACAGGCCGGCATCGAGGTGCGCCTGATGGGCGAGGTGGAGTTCGTCTTTGCGGTCGCCCCCCACCACCCGCTGGCCGCCGCCGCCGAGCCCCTGTCGGACGCCCAGGTGATGGCCCACCGGGCGGTGGCGGTGGCCGACTCGGCGCAGCGCCTGTCGCCGATCACGGTCAACCTGCTGCCGGGCCAGGACGTGCTGACGTTGCCGACCATGGCCGCCAAGACCGAGGCCCTGCTGCGTTGCCTGGGCTGCGGCTATGTGCCCGAGCCGCAGGTGCGCGAGCATTTGCGCAGCGGCCGGCTGGTGGCCAAGGCGGTGCAGCGCAGCCGCTTGCCGGCCCAGTTCGGCTATGCCTGGCGCTCGGCGGCGACGCCTCAGCCGCGCCGCGCTCCGCAGGGCCTGGCCCTGCAATGGTGGCTGCAACAGCTGGACAGCCCGACCACCCGTCTGGCCCTGCTGGAGCAGCACCTGGGCCTGCCGGTGCCGCTGGAATGAGCGGCCCCGGCGCAGGCGCGCCCTACCTGGGCCGTTTTGCGCCCTCGCCCACCGGGCCGCTGCATGCCGGCAGCCTGGTCGCGGCGCTGGGCAGCTGGCTGGACGCTCGGGCCCATGGCGGGCGCTGGCTGGTGCGCATCGAGGATGTCGACACGCCACGCTGCCGGCCCGGCGCGGCCGAACAGATCCTGAGCCAGCTCGACGCCCTGGGCCTGCGGCCGGACGTTCCGCCGCTTTGGCAGTCGACCCGCGCTGCGGCCTATGCGCAGGCCCTGGCAGAGCTGCAGGCCGCCGGCTGGGCCTATCCCTGCGGCTGCACCCGCCAGGCCATCGGCCAGGCCCTGCAGGCCACCGGGCAGGCACCGCAGCGCTTCGGCGAACGCATCTACCCCGGCACCTGCCGCAGCGGCCTGCACGGCCAGCCGGCGCGCGCCTGGCGGCTGCTGACCTTGGCCGGCGGCCAGGGCATCCGCATCGACTGGGCCGACCGGCGCCTGGGCCCGCAGCACCAGGATCTGGCCCGCGCGGTGGGCGACTTCGTCCTGCGCCGCGCCGATGGCCTGTGGGCCTACCAGCTGGCGGTGGTGGTGGACGACGCCGCCCAGGGCGTGACCGACGTGGTGCGCGGCGCTGACCTGTGCGACAACACCGCGCGCCAGATCCATTTGCAGGCCCGGCTCGGGCTGGCGCGGCCACGCTACCTGCACACCCCGCTGGTGCTGGGCAGCGACGGCCACAAGCTGTCCAAGCAGAACGGTGCCCAGGCCGCCGACACCCGCGACCCGCTGGCCGCATTGGTCAGCGCCGGCCAGGCCTTGGGCCTGCCGGCGCTGCCGGCCCGTCACGCGCCCGACTGGCTGGCCGCAGCAGTCCGGGCCTGGCCCTGGCGGCTGCCGGCGCCGGGCAGCGCGCCCGGGGATGGCATGATGCGGCCCCCCGCATCCTGTTGACTGGACAACCCCGATGATCACCACCGCCTCCGGCCTGCAATACGACGACACCACCCCTGGCACCGGCGCCACCGCCGCCGCCGGCCAACGCGTGTCGGTGCACTACACCGGCTGGCTGCACCAGCCCGACGCCGCCGGCGGCCGTGGCGCCAAGTTCGATTCCAGCAAGGACCGGGGCGACCCGTTCAAGTTCCACCTGGGCGCCGGCCAGGTCATCGGCGGCTGGGACGAAGGCGTGCAGGGCATGCAAGTGGGCGGCACCCGGGTGCTGCTGATCCCGCCCGAGCTGGGCTACGGCGCGCGCGGCGCCGGCGGCGTGATCCCGCCGAATGCCACGCTGGTGTTCGAAGTGGATCTGCTGGCGGTCTGAGCCAGCGGCCGGGCCGCGCCCGGCCATCCAAACCCGGCCCGCATGAACGCCACCGCGCGCTCCCCCGACACCGCAGCCGCCCCCGCGGGCCCCTGGCCGACCTGGGCCGGCCAGGCCGGCTGGGTGCTGGGCGCGCTGGCCGCCTGGCTGCTGTGCACCGCGTGGCTGCGGCCGCTGCTGCTGCCCGACGAGGGCCGCTACGGCGAGGTGGCGCGCCAGATGTGGCTGGGCGACGGCCTGG
>JANNZD010000107.1:0-30467 GCA_031410435.1 Betaproteobacteria bacterium
CAAGCTCGACCGCAAGCGCAACAACGTGGTGCTGAGCCGCCGCGCGGTGGTCGAAGCGTCGATGGGCGAAGAGCGCGCCAAGCTGCTCGAGACCCTGACCGAAGGCGCCATCGTGCACGGCGTGGTCAAGAACATCACCGAATACGGCGCCTTCGTGGACCTGGGCGGCATCGACGGCCTGCTGCACATCACCGACATGGCCTGGCGCCGTGTCCGTCACCCGAGCGAAGTGGTGACGGTAGGTCAAGAGTTGTCGGCCAAGGTGCTGAAGTTCGACGCCGAGAAGAACCGGGTCAGCCTGGGCATCAAGCAGCTGGGCGACGACCCCTGGCATGGCGTGTCGCGCCGCTACCCAAGCAACACCCGGCTGTTCGGCAAGGTCACCAACATCGCCGACTACGGCGCCTTCGTCGAGATCGAACCCGGCATCGAAGGCCTGGTGCATGTCTCCGAAATGGACTGGACCAACAAGAACGTGGCCCCGGCCAAGATCGTCGCGCTGGGCGACGAGGTCGAAGTCATGGTGTTGGAGATCGACGAGGACAAGCGCCGCATCAGCTTGGGCATGAAGCAGTGCAAGGCCAACCCCTGGGAAGAGTTCAGCGGCACCGTGCACCGTGGCGACAAGGTCAAGGGCCCGATCAAGTCGATCACCGACTTCGGCGTGTTCGTCGGCCTGGCCTCGGGTATCGACGGCCTGGTGCACCTGTCCGACCTGTCCTGGCACGAGACCGGCGAAGCCGCCGTGCGCAACTACAAGAAGGGCCAGGAAGTCGAAGCCCTGGTGCTGGCCATCGATGTGGAACGTGAGCGCATCAGCCTGGGCATCAAGCAGCTCGACGGCGACCCGTTTGCCAACTACACCTCGATCAACGATCGTGGCGCATTGGTCAACGGCAAGGTCAAGACGGTCGACCCGCGTGGCGCTGAGATCCAGCTCAACGACGATGTCACCGGCTACCTGCGCGCGTCCGAACTCAGCCGCGACCGGGTCGAAGATGCCCGCAACCTGCTGAAGGAAGGCGACGAAGTCAGCGTAATGATCATCAACGTCGACCGCAAGGCACGTTCGATCCAGCTGTCGCTGAAGGCCAAGGATGCGGCCGACCAGCAAGAACAGATGACCCGCCTGTCGCAGACCAGCGAGCGTGAGAACGCCGGCACCACCAGCCTGGGCGCCCTGCTGCGCGCCAAGCTCGACAACCGCGAGTGAGTCGGGGCTCCAGGTCGCCTGCGGGCGGCCTGTCCCCACGGGGACGCCACCGACCTTGACGCTGTAGCACCCTTGCCCCTATGACCCGCAGTGATTTGGTGAATCAGCTGGCCGAGCGTTTTGCCCAGCTGACGCAGCGCGACACCGAGTTCGCAGTCAAGACCATTCTCGATGCGATGAGCGACGCCCTGGCGCGGGGCCACCGCATCGAGATCCGGGGTTTTGGCAGCTTCTCGATCAACCGCCGGCCGCCCCGGCTGGGGCGCAATCCGCGCAGCGGCGAGAAGGTCACCATCCCGGAGAAGCTGGTGCCGCACTTCAAACCCGGCAAGGCCCTGCGTGAATCGGTGGACGAGCGCTTGCCGGTGGACGAGGCCGAAGCAGCCCGGCCCTGAGCCGCCAGGCGCCCAGGTTGACGGCGGCCCGGCGCGGTTTGAGGCACTCACAGGCCCTTCGGGGCCTGTTTTCATGGCCGGGTGGACCGCAGCCAACCCCGGCCTGGCGTGCCAGCCGCTGCGCCGGTCAGCACGGCCAGGAACTTAGAATGCCGCCACGATGCGCGTGATGTCCTGGGCCCTGCGGGTCTTCCTCTTCTTCACCCTGTTCGCCTTCGCGCTCAACAACGAGCAGGCGGTGGTGGTGCACTGGTTCTTTGGTGCCCAATGGACCTCCCCGCTGGTGATCGTGGTGCTGGTGGCCTTTGCCAGTGGCGCCGCGCTGGGGGTGCTGGCGATGGTGCCCAGCTGGTGGCGCCATCGGCGTGTGGCACGCCGCCTGAGCCCGGCCGAGGCTGCGCCCAAGCGCGCCGCCAGCGATGCCCGGCCGACCCAGGCGCCGAGCGAATTCGGGCCCGAACACCCGCCGCGGGAGGGCCTGTGAACCCGCGTCGTTGTCCCGCGCTCAGCCGCCCAGGGAGCCCGCTTGGAGCTTGACAACGGCAGCCTGTTGCTGGCCACCCTGGTGGCCCTGCCGGTGGTCTTCATGCTGGGCTGGGCGGCCTCGCGCTTCGACCTGCGGCAGTGGCGGCGCAGCGACCGGGCCGCGCCCAAGGCCTACTTCAAGGGCCTGAACCTGTTGCTCAACGAGCAGACCGACAAGGCCATCGACGCCTTCATCGAAGCCGTCCAGCAAGACCCCGACACCAGCGAGCTGCACTTCGCGCTGGGCAATCTGTTCCGTCGGCGCGGCGAATTCGAGCGCGCGGTTCGGGTGCACCAACACCTGCTGCAGCGCGCCGACCTGAGCCAGGCCGACCGTGAACGGGCCCAGCATGCGCTGGCCCAGGACTTCATGAAGGCCGGGCTGTTCGACCGTGCCGAGGCCGCCTTCCAGGCCCTGGAAGGCACGCCCTTCGAGACCGAGGCGCGCCTGGCCCTGTTGAGCCTGGCCGAGCGCTCGCGCGACTGGCGGGCGGCGGCAGAGGTGGCCCAGCGCCTGGAACAGGCCGGCACCGGGTCCTTTGCCAACCGGCTGGCCCACTACCAATGCGAACTGGCCCTGGTGGCCGACGAACAAGGCGACAGCGCGCAGGCCATCGCCTTGCTGGCCCAGGCTTGCGCCAGCGCGCCCGGCGCCGCCCGGCCCTGGGTGCAACAGGCCCAGCGTTGCGGCCGCCAGGGCCAGCCCGGCCCCGCGCTGGTGGCCTGGGCCGAACTGCGGCTGCGCAATCCGGCGGTGTTCGCACGTCTGGCGCCCGACTACGCCGCCTGCGCCCTGGCGGCCGGCCAGGGCGCAGGCGCCCAACAGGTCTTGCAGGCGATGTTTGCCGAACAACCCAGCATCGACCTGCTGCGCGCGCTGGCGGCGCTGGACGCAGCCGCCCCGGTCCCGGCCTACCCGCCCACCGGCGCGGGCGCGGTGCGGCCGACGGATCGGCTGTTGAGCCTGTTGCAGGCGCAGCCCAGCCTGTCGGCGGCGCTTGAACTGCTGGACATCCCGCCGCTGCAGTGGCCCGACGCGGCCCGCCAGGCCGCCCGCGATGCCGTGGCGCATGCCGCCCGCCCGCTGCAGCGCTACCGCTGCGCAGCCTGTGGCTTCGAGGCCCAGCGCCACTTCTGGCAATGCCCGGGCTGCCTGGGCTGGGATACCTTCCCGCAGCAGCGCATCGAGGAATTGTGAACACCGATGCGTCGGCCGCCGGCAAACACCCACCGTTACGGCCTTGAAGTCGCCGTCGCACTCCTTGGCAATCGCGCTGCGCGCCTGCCGCAAAGGCCATCGCACGCGGCGATGGCCCCCACTTCACCGATCCATGATGACCGAAGCAATCACTCTCCCGGCTCAACCCCGCTTGGCCTCCGCCCGCGGGTTCACGCTGCTGGAACTGCTGGTGGTGATGGTGATCATCGGCCTCTTGGCCGCTTATGTCGGACCGCGCTATTTTGCCCAGTTGGGCAAGTCGGAGCGTGGCACCGCCAAATCACAGGTCGAGGCCTTCGGCCGTGCGCTCGATGCCTACCGCCTCGACACCGGCCACTACCCGAGCACCACGCAGGGCCTGGCCGCCCTGCACGCCCGGCCCGGCGACGAGCCCAAGTGGAACGGCCCCTACCTGCAGAAGGCACCGCCGGTCGACCCCTGGGGCCACCCCTACCAATACCGCCAGCCGGGCACGGGCGATGCCGAATTCGACCTGCTTTCCTTTGGCAAGGACGGACGCCTGGGTGGCGAAGGTGACAACGCCGACATCGGCTACCGTTGAGCCGCTGCAAGCCGACCGGCTTGTGCCCGCCGGATCAGGGCTTGACGGGTTCGGGCGGCGGCTCCGGGCTGAAGCTGGCCTGGGGCGGCGATATGGTCGGCGGCCGCGACGGCGCCGAGGCGGTCGAAGCCGCCGCCGCAACGGCGCCGGCCGGCATCAAGGTGCGGCCGGCCGGGTGCAGAAACACCCAATCCCGGTAGCGAGAAGCGCCCTTGAACCCGGCATCGTCCTCGTCAAAACCGTCCTGACGCATCGGCTGGGCTGTCGACTGTGAATACACACCGACGATGCGACCGCCCGCCCGGATCAGCCCCCAGTCGGCCCGACCCGTGAAGGGGTCGGGATACAGGCGCCGCAGGTGACGCATTGGCTTGAGGCCGCGCTTGTCGAGTAGCAGATCGTCCAGGCTCAGCGGGTAGGCCCCGGCGACCACCCCAGGCCTGCCGCTGGCATAGCGGGCCAGGCCCTGACGGAACTCATGCCCGATCTGCAACAGGGCCAGCTCGCGCTCCCGACGGACCCATGCGGAGTCGAGGTCGGCTACGACCAACAGACCCAGACCCAGCAAGGCCACCAGCAGCAGGGTGAACAGAAAGGCGAACCCACCTAGCGGGCGCGATGGCCAAGTTTTGCCGATGCCACCAACCATGATGCCGCTTTCTCAGTAGTCGGCAAACGCCCGGCCGTCGCGGCCTATCCCCGGCGCGCCGCTCCGCACATCCTGGACCCCGCCGGCATCGCCCTCGGCCGGCACCAGCACCCAGGACTGAGCACTCTCGGTGACCGGATCCGACGGCACTGCGCGCAGGTAACGCAGGGTGACCAGTTCGGCCAGATCGGCCGGAAAGCGGCCCTTGTCGCCATGAAAGCGATCGATGCTGATGCGAATCACCCTGAGGTTTTCCTGCAGGGCCTGCTCGCGTGCCTGCTGCAGCGAGCCGAAATAGCGCGGCAGGGCGATCGAGGCCAGCAAGGCCACGATGGCCAGCACCACCATCAGTTCGATCAGCGTGAAGCCACGGCGCGGCCGCTTGGGTCGGATCGGCATCACCATCGCCGGTAGGGGATGCCGTTGAGCCCGGTTCCAGCGGCGCGCGAATAGACATCGAACACGTCGGCACCCTCGCGCGGCTCGTCGGGCGGTGAATCATGGCTGCGCAGGCCCCAGGTCTCGGCCGCCGGCAGGTTGGGGTCGGTGGCCATCGGGTCGCGTGGCAGGCGCCGCAGGAAGTAGATCGGCCGGCGGTCGGGCCGGCGTTCGTCGGCAACGCCCTCCTCCAGCACTTTCAGGGACGGCGGGAAGCCGGAATCGCCAGGCCTGATCGAAATGCGGCCCTGATCGACCGCGCGCCGGTAGGCATCCAGGGCCTGCCGGATGTCGCGCAGGGCCTCGCCCAAGGCCTGCTCCTGGCGGCGCTGGTGGGCCAGTTGGGCCAGTGGCAGGGCCACGCTGGCCAGCACGCCCAGCAGGGCCAGCGTCAGCAGCAGCTCGATGAAGGTAAAACCCTTCTGGCGCCGGCATGCCACCGGGTCAGCAGGCCAGCTCACGGCAATACCCGCAGCACATGGTCGGCCGGCAACTTGGCGGGCACGGCGGGTGTCGGCGAAGGCTCGGCCTGCAGCAGTTTCAAGGCAGTGCTGTCGCCCACTTGCAAGGCCTTGAAGGTGAGCACCAGCAGGTCGGCCGGCGCCGAAGCCGGCGGCGCCGGGCGCGCGGCATCGGCCTGCTCAGCGGCCCTGGCCAGCGTCAGGCGCAACTGGCCAGCCTCGGCGCCCCCCTGCTGCAACAAGCTGCCTGAGCCGTCGGCCGGGTCGAACAACGCACCGGCACGCAGGTCGACCAGCTGCAAGACCAGCGGATCGAATCCGATGGTCAGCGGCAATTCACGCCAGGGCCCGGCACCCTGGCCGCGCAGCAGCACGCTGAAGGTCTGCCCGGCACGGGCCTGCGACGGCCCCTGCCAGAGCAGCCGGGGCGCATCGCCCAGCGGCAGTTGCGGCGGCACCGAGGCAAAGCCGGCCTGGGCAGTGCCGGCACGCGTCCCAGCCGAGGGGGCAGTTGCCGGTGTGCGCTGCGACGGGGCCGCGGCGGCAGCACCCGCCGGCGCACCCAGGGCAGCTGCAGCAGCCCCTGCAGCGGGGTCGACGCGTTGCAGGCGCAGGGGCGGCTGGCCCACCGCGTTCTCGGTGCCGGCCTCGAACTCGGCCTCGGCCAGATCCGGGCGCCTGAGCCCGCGCAGCACCCGCGGCGTGATCGACAGCAGGATCTCGCTGCGCTGGCCGTCGTCCTTCTGGCTGCCGAACAGGCGACCGAGCAGCGGCAGGTCACCCAGGCCGGGCACCTTGTTGGCGGTGCTGCGGTCCTCGTCGCTGATCAGCCCGGCCAGCACCTGGGTTTCGCCGTCCCTCAGGCGCAGCACGGTGCTGGCACCCCGGGTGCCGATCTGGTAGCTCAGGGTGCCGCTCTTGCTGAGAATCTGCTTGACCAGGCTGGAGACCTCGAGATTCATCTTGATCGACACGTCACCGTCCAGAAAGACCGTGGGCTCGACCTCGAGCTTCAGACCGACATCCAGGTAGGTCACGGATTCGGCCACGAAGCTGGCCGTGCCCGAGGTGGTGGTGGTGATCACCGGCACCCGGTCGCCGATCAGGATCTTGGCTTTCTCCTTGCTGCGCACCCGGATGCGCGGGTTGGTCAGCAGGTTGGCGTTCTGGTCTTCCTTGTTGAGGTTGGCAATCGTGCTGCCCAGCGTGGCCCCGAGGGTGGCGGCGCGCAAATTGCGCAAATCGGCCAAGGTGGTGGTGCTGCCGCTGGACGGCAGCGGTGCCAGCGTCAGCTGGCCCGGCCATTGCAGGCCCAGCTCTTGCAGTCGCGAGCGCTTGACCTCCAGCACTTCGACCTCCAGCATCACCTCGGGATCAGCCATGTCCTGCAGCGCGACGATGCGTTCGGCCACCCGCACTGCGTCGGCGGTGTCGCGCATGATCAAGGTGTTCAGGCGCTCGTCTATCACCAGGTCCTTGGTCTTGACGATGGTCTTGATCGCATTGGCCACCGCCTTGGCGTCGGCATTGGCCAGAAAGAAGCTGCGCACCACCAGGGTCTGGTATTCCTTCTGCTTCTGCGGCGTCGCGGGGTAGATCAGCAGGCTGCTGTCGTTGAGCACCTTTTGCTCCAGCTGGTTGGTCATCAAGAGCAGGCGCACTGCGTCCTCCACCGTGGTGCTGCGCGCCAGGATGGTGCCGCGGGCATCGGGGCGCAGGTCCTTGTCGAAGAAGAAGCTCAGGCCCGAGATCTTGGAGATCGCGTCGAAGATCGTCCGCAATGGTGCGTCGCTGAACTGCAGCGTGATCGGCCGGCGGAAGGCCTCGGCCAGCTGGGTATCGGCCCGTTCGTCACGGACCTTGGATTGGTCGATGCGGTCCTTCAGCCGCTGGGCTTGGGCATGCCGAGGGTCGGCAGCCAGCACCGCGCGCAGCCGGTCCAGCGCCAACGTTGCCTGGGCCGCCCCGCCTTTGGCGAACAAGGCCTCGGCCTCGGCCACCAAGGCGTTGTGGCGCTGTTCCTGGGCCAGCGCTGCCAGCCCCTGCTGGGCCATGGCATGGCCAGGGTCGAGCTGCAGCACTTGTCGGTAGGCCTGCTGGGCGTCGGCGGCCCGGCCTTCGCGTCGCGCGGCCTCGGCCGCTGACATCAAACGCTGGCCCAGCGAGGCGCGCCGCGCGGCCAGGCCGATGCGGTACTCGGCATTGCCGGGTGCCTGGCGCACGGCCTCCTCCAGCTTGGCCAGGCCAGCGTCCACCTGCCCGGCACTGAACAGCGTCAGGCCCTCGTTGTAGGTGGTGTGGCCCGCGCAGCCTGCCAGGGCCAGCAGCAATGCCGGCAAGATGCCAGTCCAAACCCGGCGCCTGGCCGGCGCTGGGCAGGGCCCGGTGAGGAAGCAGAGAGGTTCGCTCATCGCGTGACACCGATGTCCAGGGTTTGCGGAAGGTCGAGCGGCAGGTAGCGCAGCACCATTGAATTGCCGACGATGGTTTCGACCCGGTAATCGCCGCCCAGGGTCTCGCCCACATGGGCCAGCGTGACCTGGCCGTCCGGCCCCTGGAGGATCACGCCCAGGCGTTCGGCATCGGCATAACGGCCCACGAAACGGTAGGCCAGGGGCGGCGCGGCCGGTGCCGCAACCAGCGCGGGCGGGGCCTGCACCACAGGCAGGCGCGCCGCCGGGTCGGCTGCGCTGCGGGCCACCGCGGGCGGGGCCGGCCAGAGGCGCGGCAGGGCCGCGTCCGGGGCGTCGGCCCGGGGCAGGATGCGCGCCACCGGCGGCAGCAATGCCGGCGCAGGCCACGCACGCGGTCCGGCCGGCGCAGGGGGCCGGATGGACGGCCCGGCCGCCACCCTGTCGAGCCTGTCTTGCGGCGGCGCTGGAGCCCAGACCACCGCCAGCACGGCAAGCAGCGCCACGCCGCCCCAGAGGGCCTGGCGCCGCCCGTTCATGGCGCCACGCCCGCGGACGCCGCCAGCGTCGCCGGCATGGCGACATCGGCCATCGGCGGCGCCTCCAACACCGCAGAGGCCGAACGAGCCGGTCCGGCTTGCAGGTACATCAAGAACTGCACCCTGGCCTCGATCTGCGCCGGGCCATCGGCATTGCGCTTGAACTGCAGGGCATCCAAGGCCAGGGTCGGATGGGCCTGCAGCGCCGCCAGCACAAAGCGCTGCACGCGCGCCGGCTCACCGCGCAGCGGCAGGGACACCCGCAAGCGCGTCATCGCCGCCGCGGGCTCGGGTTCCAGGCGGTAATTGCCGCGTTCGATCCGCAGGCCCTGCTGCTCGGCGCCGTCCAGCAGCGATTGCACCAAGGCGGGGATATCGTCCCGGGAAGGCAGGGCGGCATAGAACTCGCGCAGCGCCGCGCGCCGTTCTTGACGGGCCGGCCGCACGACCGTCGCGCTGCCGACGCCAGCGGCAGCCTGGGCTTGCTGACGCAGCCACTGGTTGCGGGCCTGCTGCCAGCCCAGCCCGGCCACCAGCAACAGCAGCAGGCTGAGGCCCAAGGCCGCACCCGCCATCCCGGGCCGCCGGCTCCAACGGTCCCACTGCCAGCGCGCGCGCGCAAAGACCAGCGACGGGCTCAGGGCTGCCATGACATCTCTACATGAAAGCGATAGCCGGTGGCAGGCCCTGCATTGCCCGGCTCATGCCGCGTCAGCTGCACGCCAGTGAATCCCGGACGCGAGTCCAGGTAGGCCAGGTAGCGTGTCATGTCCGGCGCAGCCCGGGCCTCGACATCGAGCTTGACCGGCGCCGCCGCCGGGCCCGCCGGCGCATCGGCCTGCTCGACCGGGGCCGCTGCGCCGAGCAGATCCAGACCGAGCAGGGCAACCTGGATGTCTGGCGGCGGCTGCAGCGCGCGCAGCAGCGGCAGCAGCGCCAGGTTGATGCGGCCCACCGCTGCGTTCACCGCCCGCAGCTCGGCCAGTTCAGCCTTGCCCGGGGGCTCGACCTCCGCCACGGTGGCCAGCGGCGCAGGCAGGCCCGAAGCCGGCGCGGACTGGCGGTAGCGCACGGCCTGCCAGCCCAGTCCGATGGCCCCGATCAGGCAGCCCGCCATGGCTAGCCGCCGCACCCGCCCGACCGATGGTGCAGCCAGCGGCAGCGCCGTTGCAACCGTGCGCAGTGCCTCGTGCATCAGTGCACGGTCCAAGGCCGTCCTGTCCTGGCCAGCGCCGGGCCAGCGCACCCAGTGCAGTGGCGGGCCGGTGCCTGACGCTGTCAACCCGGGTGCAGCGTCCAAGCACAGCAGCGGCGGCAAGGCGGTGGCCTGCAGCGCCGGGTAGCGCAGACAAGCCCTTCGCCAAAGCCGCGCAACCCGCAAGGCCGGCGCATCCGCTGCCGGCCCGGCCGGCAGGGCGTCATCCATCCACTCGGCGCCCACCAGGGCCGGGGTGCCGTCCCGCGAGACCAGGCGCAGCAGGCCGTCCGACCACAAACCGATCCAGGGTGAGGCGGATTGCCCCGCCGCCAGCGGCTGCCGCGCCGCCCAGCGGGCGGCCACCGCGATCAGCGATTGCAAGCCCAGCCAGCGCAGCCCCAGCGCCTGGGCCAGGGCTTGCAACTCCCGCGTCAACCCGGCCGGCAGGTGCAGCACGGCCCGGGCCTGACCCAGCCCCGGGCGCGGATCGATGCGCAGTTCGTCATCGGCACCCGGCGTCCAGCCTTGCGCCAGCAATTCGGCGCGCGCCTGGTCCTGGGCCGTGCCGGCGCGCAGCAATGAATCGGACCATGGCATCACGACCTCGTTCAACCAGGGCGGGGCTGCCAACACCACCATGCGCAGGCCGGTCGGCAGGGCTTCGGCAGCCGGCATCTGCGCCAGCTGGCTTGCAGCGGCCCGGCACGCCTCGCCAAGTGCCTGGTGTCGCCCGGCACCGGTGATCAGGGCATCGCCCGGCGGGATGGGCGCCGGGCCAGCAGAAATCGACACCTGCACCGACCGCCAGCGCGCCGGCCGGGTGCCGCTGGCCGGCGTCAACCAGCCCAGGCTCAAGGTGTCGGCCTGCAGCAGCACCAGCAGCGCTGCACGGCCACCAACGCGCTCAACCCACCACACGTTGCACCTCGCCCAAGGTGGTCTCACCCTGGGCCACGCAGGCCAGGGCCGCGTCGCGCACAGGCAGCAGTCCGGCCTGGCGGGCGGCCTCTTTCAAACTGGCGATCGGCGCCTGGCGGGTGATCAGCTCACGGAAATGATCATCCAGCACCAGTACCTCGGCCACCGCCTTGCGCCCCTTGTAGCCGGTGCCCCGGCATTGACCGCAGCCGCTGCCGGCGCGCAGGGCCCAGCCAGCCACCTGGGCGCTGTCCAGCCCCAGTTCCTGCAGCGCCTGCGGGTCGGGCGACACCGGCAGCGCACAGTGCGGGCAATTCAGGCGCAGCAGGCGCTGGGCGACGATGCCATTCAGGGCCGCCGCAAAACTGTAGGCGTCCACGCTCATGTGCAGGAAACGGCCGAGCACGTCAAACACGCTGTTGGCATGCACGGTGGTCAAGACCAGGTGGCCAGTGAGTGCGGCCTGCACTGCGATCTGCGCGGTTTCACTGTCGCGGATCTCACCGACCATGATCTTGTCCGGATCGTGGCGCAGGATCGAGCGCAGGCCGCGGGCAAAGGTGAGCCCCTTCTTCTCGTTGACCGGGATCTGCAGTACCCGCGGCAGCCGGTATTCCACCGGGTCCTCGATGGTGATGATCTTGTCGCGCCCGGTGTGGATCTCGCTGATGGTGGCATACAGCGTGGTGGTCTTGCCCGATCCGGTGGGCCCGGTAACCAGCAGCATGCCGTGCGGCCGGTTTGCCAAGCGGCGGATCTGGCGCATCGAATCGGCCGACAGGCCGAGGTTGTCCAGCCGCAAGGCCGCGGCGCGCTCGGTCAGGGCCTGGCGGTCGAGCAGGCGCAGCACCGCGTCTTCGCCGAAGATATTGGGCATCACCGAGACCCGGAAGTCGATCTCGCGCTGGTTCACACGCACCTTGAAGCGGCCGTCCTGCGGCACCCGGCGCTCGGCAATGTCGAGCTCGGCCATCACCTTGACCCGCGAGACCACCTGCTCGGCCATGTCCTGGCCCGACACCGTGGCCACCGGCATCAGCACACCGTCGACCCGGTAGCGCACATGCAGGCAGCCCACGTCGCATTCCAGGTGGATGTCGCTGGCGCCGAGCTTGAGTGCGTCGTAGATGGTGGAGTTGACAAGCTTGATCACCGGGCTCCCGTCATCGTTGATGCTCGACAGCGAGATCACCGCTGCGACCTGTTCATCGACCGCCCCTTGCCCCATGCCGGCCAGACCGTCCATGGCCCGCACCTGCTGCTCCTGGCGCGACAGGCAGGCGGCCAGGTCGTCGGGATGCGCCAGCATGGCCACTGGCACGCCGGCGCCGATAGCGCCCAGGCGGTGCCGGGCCCAGGTTTCGGCGCGGCCGTTGAAGGGATCGGACAGCACCAGGCGCAATTGACTTGCGGCGTCGCTGGTCACCAGCAGGCCCTGCTGGCTGCATTCACCGAAGCTGACCAGGTCGAAGCGCGGCTGCAATTGCAGCAGGCCCTGCATGGACAGCACCGGGTAGCCCATCGCCGCACCCAGGGCTTCGGTCAGAGCCGCACCGTCCAGGCCGCTGGCGTCTTGCAGGCTGGCCATCAGCGGCTGTCCGGTGGAGGCCGCCAGCCGGCGTGCCTGCGCCAGTACAGCGGCGTCGAGCCCGCCCACCCTCGGCGCCGCGCCTGATTCGGCCATCACAGCCCACCCGCCAGCTCGAAGATGGGCAAGTACATCAACACCACCACACCACCGATCACCAGGCCGATCAGCGTCATCAACACCGGCTCCAGCAGGCGCGAGGCCCAGTCCAGCCAACGCTCCAGCGCTTCATCATGAAAGCGCGCGCTGCGCTCAAGCATCTCCCCCAGTTGCCCCGAGCGCTCACCAACGGTCAGCAGCGACCGCGCCACCGGGCTGGCCAGACCCTGAGCCACCAGCGCGGTCGACAAGGGCAGGCCCTGATCGATCATGCTGCGCACTTGGGCCAGGCCTTGGCGCTGGGCCGGATCGAGCAGGCCGGTGACCATGCCCAGGGCCCGCGGCAAGGCAATGCCTGCGGCCAGCAGCAGGCCGACCGCGCGGTAGAAGCGCGCCAGCCTGAACTCGCGCGCCCGGGGCGCGATGCCAGGCAGGCGCAGCAAGGCCTCGCCCAGGGCCGACCAGCCGCCCTTGCCGCCCGCCCAGAGCACCACCAGGCCCAGCCCCGCTGCGCCCAAACCCGCCAGCAGCCCACCCTGCTGCTGGATGAAGCTGCCGATCTGCAGCAGCCAGGCAGATGCCACCGGCATGTCGCGCCCGGCCGAGGCATAAACCTGGGAGAATCGCGGCACGACATAGGCCAGCAGGAACAAGGTCACCCCGGCCCCGACCACCAGCAACAAAGCCGGGTAGATGCAGGTCGCCACCAGCTTCTTGCGGATGTTGTCGAACTGCCGCTGGTAGGTGATGAAGCGCGCCAGCGCGCGGGGCAGATCGCCGGTGCGTTCGGCCGACCGGACGATGGCCACATAGACCGGCGCAAAACGCCGGGGATGCTCGGCCAGCACGTCGGAGAAGCCGCGGCCCTTGGCCAACTCGTCGCACAATTGCTGCAGCAGCTGGCGGGCTGCGGGCTGATCCTCCTTGGCCAGCAGTGTGTTCAAGGCTTCGTTCAGGTGAAGGCCCGCCTCCAGCAAGGCCAGCAATTCCTGGCTGAACAACAGCAGCGAGAAATCGCCCGCCCGCCACCGCAGAACACGCTTGCTGGCAGCCAGCGGCTCAACCCCCACGACCACCAGACCGAGCTGGCCAGCCCGATGCACCGCATCGGCTGCGGTGGCGGAATCGATCACCATATCGCGGGTCTGGCCAAGCTCGCCCTGCACCCGCAGGCGGAAGTGGCTCAGCGCATCCATGCCAAGAAGGCCGGCCGAGCTAGGCCGACGCGCTTGTCAGCGGATCTGGGACGGGTCGATCGTCCAGCGTTTGGCCTTGTAGTGTTCATCGACCACCAGATCAGGGATTCCGGGCGGCAAGACCTGGAGGGATTTCAAGAATTCGATCATCGCATCCTGATCGTACGCGCTGGCGGCCTGGAAGGCCTTGCGCGATGCCAAGGCCTCCCCCGAATGACCCAGCACCGCCTGGCGCAGGGTGGTGAACAGGCCATGATGGAAATAGGGGCCCGAGTTGGCGATGCCCCATAGCCGCCGGGTCAGAAAACGCCGATTGCCACCACTGAATTTGGGGGCCCACACGGGCCAGTTCATGTCGAGTGCTTCGACCGGCATCACCTCTGCCGGGTCCGACACATCGTGCAGCTGCATGTCGGTATAGGCCGGCACCCACAGCACTTCATCACCCGCCTTGGCAGGCGACAGGCGCGGCAGCGGCAGCGCAGGGTCATTCAGGTTGAGGCTGAGCGCAGGCGCATCGCCACTGCGCAGGTTGCCGGGTGGATTGAAGGGGTTGGGCTCGCTGAACTGCCAATTGCGGCGGCCCAGCGGCAGCGAGGGCACATGACAAGCCGCGCAGGCAAAGGCGCTGAACATGCGCTGGCCGTGCAACACCGCCCGCTCGATCTCGGGCTTGTTGGGGACCACCTGGCCCGGCACCGCCATCACCGCCTGGTAGACCGACGCGGCGGTGACATCGGCGCGGGTCAACTCATTGGTGAAGCCATCGCCATCGGGATCGGTGTTGGCGCCAAAACGCTCGGTCGACTGGATGCCGTGGTGGTGGTTGTAGGAAGTGTTGGTGAACTCCCGCAATGACACTGCATTGCCGGCCTGGTGCCAGGGCCGCAAGACCAGGGTCGGCGGGTCGAGCGGCGTGGCCGTGATCAGGCTGATGCGCGGCAGGCCGACCACCTCGCTGACGTCCCAGAGGCCGTCGTCGCGGCGGGCCAGGCGGCCGAAGCTGACGCCCTTGGTCAGCAGGATGCGCGTCTCGCCGCGCCGCATGCCGTCGCGGATACGCTGCAGATCGACGGTCATCTCACGCGCCAGCATTTCGATGTAACCGGCGCCGAACATGCCTGGCGTGTGCCTGGAATTGCCCACGGTAGACAGGGTGACCGCTTGCCCCTGCTCGTCCACCGCACCACGGGTAGGCACGCTGTCGCTGCGCTCGAAGGTCGCAAAGTCGAATCTCTGCCCTTGTACGAAGACGTTGGCTACGAAATCGCCGCTGCCCCCCGGGATGCCATGCGGCTGGTTGTGGCAACCCACGCAGGAATTGGCATCGGGGCCGGAGATACGGTTGAAGCTGCGTGCACCGACCAGCGGTGAGCCCATGTCGGACAAAGCCCGCCCGTTGCCCTTGGTCCGCGGGCGGCCGCCGCCCTCTTCGTGGGTCCAGTTGGCCGCAAACACCTTGCGCCCATGTTCGATCAACTTGGCCAGGGGAATCACGAACTCCTGGTCATCCGTCAGGTGCTCGTCCAAGCCAAGTTCGCGCCCGATACCGGCCTTCAGGGCCGAGGCATCCACCTGCGCCCAGGCCCAACCGCCGACGGCCACCGATACCACGCTGCCCGCCACCAGCGCCGCCACCCAGGCGAAACGGGCCGGGCTGGCGCGGCGCGGCGCGGGCCGGCGGTTCGCATCGCTGCGCATGATCCGGCCCACCGCGGGCTCGGAACTCAGGCGACGCTAGCCCGCCGCAGCCAACCGCGCGGCAGGACGCCTGCCCCCAGCAAGGCCAGGGTCAGCCAAAGGGTCTGGGGCTCGGGAATGGTATTGCCGATGTTCACGGTCAAGTCGTCCAGCACGAAGGAAGCGCCGGCGATATCGCCTGTGATCACGATACGGGCAATCAGGCCGCTGGCATTGGCGAAAGACAGCGATTCGTTCGGGCTGCTGCCAGGGTCGCCAGAAACCAGCAGATTGCTGGCAAAGGCGCTGTGCACCACCGTGCCCAATAAATTGTTAGCCGCGTCAAAGGCGCTGAGACTGAGTGCACTCAGGTAGGTGAAATAGCCGCCCACGGCGAAGACCGGTGCGGCAAAGCTGATGCTGATCGCACCGCCATCGTCAAACACAACGCCGCCACCTGATCGGGGCGGGTATTCAAATTCATTGAGGCTCGCACCGGCGTTGATCACAGTGGCATTGCTGAAGCTGATCCCCGCCAACTGACTGGTCAACGGTGTCGAATCCAGAAAACCCTCAAAGTCATAAACCACCACCGACGCTGCAGCCGGTGGCCCCATGGCTGTCAACCCCAGGGCCAACACCCAGGGCGCCGATCTGCTGCCCGAGAAACCGATTTTCATGATTCGCGCTCCAGATACGGATTAGACCGCCCCATCGCCCAGGGGCATTTCCGACAAGTGCTTTGGGCGCGCCGCTTGCGCGCCATTCGCACTTTTGACACCAACATCAGGTCTACCACACGAGACAGCCCCTGCAGAGACCCACCCCCTAAAGCCGGGGGGGTCTGCACGGCGATCACGACCCCACCCAAGCCCGCCTCAGCGATCAACCCCGCCAATGCCGGTCTTGGGCGTGATTTCGGCGGAGACCAGCTCGATGTGCATCAGTTGGGCCTGGTTGAGCCGCCCGCCGGTGGCCACCGCCGTGCCACGCGCGATCAAAACCCCATTGCGCCGCACCTGCACCTGGATGCCCCCGGCCGGCACCCCATTCAGGCTGAACCGCCCTTGCGCGTCAGTATTGGTCATGCCCACATAGCGCTGATTGCCGGTGGACCGGATGATGACCTCGGCATTGGCCAAGTCTGCTGCAGTCACGGCTGGTACCGTGGCTGCTGTGGCCCCGCTGCTCAGGCGTGCCCCGGCCCGCAATTGAGTCGGCCCGCTCAAGGCCAGCGCCACTGCCGGCCCGCCCGTCACGGACGACCCCGGCGCCACCGCCGCCGGCAATACCGTGCGAACGCTGTAGCCCCCACCCGCTGCCGGCGTGAACACCACAAAGCTGTTGTCCAGATCAAAGGGGTTGGCAGCCGTGAAGTACTCGTACACCGCCGTGCCCGCGGGCACCTCGATGCTCGGCGTCAGGCTGTAGTCGACCTGCAGGAAGGGCGAGTTCGGCCCCGGCGTCAACCCCGTGATCGTGCCGGTGTCCAGTGGCGTGATGCCCTTGTACGCAAACACGATTCGACCGTCGTTGAACAACTGGATCTGCAGCGTGCGGCTGCCGAAGCAGCAGTACTGCTGGGTTCTGTCATAGGTCACCACAAAACGCCCCGGCAATTGGTCGTTGATGAACACGCCACCGCCGCCGATCAGATCATCGAAGAACGCCGAAATTCGCTTGATGTTATTGAACGCAGGCACGCTCTCCGAGTAGGTGTTGTCACCCGCGCCGAAGGTGATGTAGCCATTCGTCCCCACAAAGGCCGTGCTTTCGGTCACCCCGTAGAAGGGGAACGCGAACGGCAGCGCCCGCGCGGTTGAACAGTCGTCGCAGGTCGTCCAGAACTCGCCATAGTTGGTCTCGAACAATGCCTCGATCAGCGTCAGGGTGCCGACGTCGGTCACCCCGCCCAGCACTGGCGCGACCGCATTGGACGAACCGGTGCGCGTGATCCCATCAGCCGGCGTGTACTGTGCCTGCAGCACCAGATTGCCCAGCACCGTGGGCACGCCCACGATCAGGAAGCGACCATCCGCCCCGGTGGTGGCCGTGCGCCCGCCCGGCGCCGTCACGGTCGCCCCGGCAATGGGCGCGCCGCGCGTATCCACCACCAGCCCGATCACCTGGGTCAGCGGGTCTGGTGCCACCGCCACCGTCACCCCGGCGGCCACGCCCTCGTTGCCGCCCAGGTCGCGCGCCAGCGCCCCGAGCGCCAGGCTGCTCACCCCGCTGGGCACCGTGAAGGTGTATTGGTAGGGCGCGGTCGTTGTCGTGAACACGGTCTGCCCGGCCACGCTGAACTGCACCGCCGCCACGCTCACATCGTCCACCGCGTCCACCGTCACGGTCAACGGTGCGCCCTCGTAGACCAAGTTGCCATTGACCGGCGCGGTGATCACTGCCGTGGGTGCCACCCCGGCCAGGTCAGCCCGGGGCTGGTACTGCCCGATGTAGAGCCGGCTGTTGCCGCTGCTGCCGCCCCGGTTCAACCCCGACTGGTCGGCCACCAGGTAAATGAAGCTGTTGTCCGCCGCGATCCCCATGCCGTTGTCGTCACGGGCGGTGAAGTTCAGGATAGCCCGCGGCTGCAGCATCTGCGGGTTGCTGATGTCCACGATCGGCACCCCGTTGACGAAGAACACGTCCGCCCCCAGCGCAAAGTTGCCCGAGATCACCACCCCGTTGAGCAAGCCGCCCAGGTTCTGCACCGTGCGCGACAGGATGGCCGGGGCGGCCAGGTTGGTGATGTTGACCGAAGTCATGCTGTTGGAAAAATCGGCCACGATGGCCGTGTTGCCCACCAAGGCCACGCCGCGCGCGTCGCCTGTGGCCGCAATGCCGCGCAGCACCGGTGCCGACAGGTTGCTCACGTCCACCAGCTTGAGCCCGGCGTTGCCCGCAGCCACCGCCGCCAGATTGCGCGTCGGGTCCAGGTCCACGTTCCATGCCGTGTCGCCGACGCTGATCGAGCCCGCCTGGATCATCGCCCCCGGGTTGGCCACGCTGACGATGTACAGGCTGGTGCCCCCCGTCACATAGGCCGTGGTGCCGCGCACCTTGACCCCCAGCGCATTGCCCACGCCCGCAAAGGTGCCCAGCAGGCGCGGCGCCGTCGGCATGGAAATATCCACCACCTTCAACCCCCCGGAAGTGGCCAGGTAGGCGATGTTGCCGGCCAGCGCAATGTCATTGCTGCTGGCCCCCAGATTGAGCGAAGCCACGATCACCGGCGTGCGCCGGTCCGCGCTCAGGCTCACCACCTGCAGCCCGGTCGAGCCCGACGCCACATAGGCAAAATCCCCGCTCACCGCCACCCCGTTGGCATAGCCCGGGATCGCCACGAAGGACAACTGGGTGGGCGCAAAGTCCTGCACCGTGCCCGCCACCACCACGCTGCGCCCGTTGTTTTGCACCGTAATGTTGCAGCTGCCCGCCGCACTGGCAAACACCCGTCCGTCGGGCGAGCCAAAATTGCACGAAGCCAGGTTGCTGCTTGAATAGGTGGTCTGCCGTGTCGTGCTGGTCAGGTTGATCTCGTAGCCGTCGATCAGCGTGCCGATCACGGTGAGCTGCACACTGGCATTGCCCGTCAGCGAGTTCACGATCAGCGTGAAACTGCCCGGCGTGACCCGCAGGCTGGCCAGTGCTGCGGCCAGGTTGTAGCTCGCCGGGTTGGTCGGGTCGCTGCCGGTGGCAATCTCGGTGCCGTCGCGGATGCCGTCACCATCGGTGTCGGCCAGCAGCGGGTTGGTGCAGAAGCCACGCGTGCAATGCACTTCGTCACCGTCGCTGATGCCGTCGCCGTCGGTGTCCGGGTTGCGCGGGTCAGTGCCGGCGCGGTACTCCTCCAGCGCGTTCAGCCCGTCATGGTCCAGGTCCAGCAAGGCATCGGCCGGATTGTTCGGGTTCATCCCCAGCCGGATCTCCTCATCGTCAGGGATCCCGTCCCCGTCGCTGTCAGCCCCGGCCAGCGCCACCCGTAGGCTCAATATCCCCTGGGTTCCCTCGTTGATGCCCTGCACCACCACCGTGCCGCTGCGCACCGCCCGGATCAAGCCCCCGGGCGTGATCGTGGCAATCGTCGGGTTGCTCACGCTGTAGCTCGTCCCCGCTGCCGTCACGTCCACCGGCTGCCCACCGTTCAGGTAGGTCGCCATCGCCTGGACTTGGGTCGTTGCCCCAACACTCGTCAAGGTCGAGGTCGGTACGCTCACCCTCAACGATGTCGGGATCTGCGTGGTCGGGCCCAAGGTGATGTGCGGCAAGTTCAGGGTCTGATTGCCACCGAGCGCAAACGGCGACGATTCACCGTACGTGGTTACTCCGTTACGGACACAAGTCGCACGAGCGCGAACCGTACCGAAATTTGCGGGCACATTCGGCAGCACCCAACTTCCATCAGCGTTCGCCTGAACGTTTCGATTGAGGACGCTTACAACGCAGTTTTCATTCAACTGCGCCTGTGCGTTATGCATGAAACCCAGGGCGGCTGCGCAAACCATTGCAGAAGTTGCGATGGATCGCATCACATTCATACGTGGCATGACCATCACCTCTTATTCAAAATGTTGGTCAATCAACGAAGTTGCGCTGCCTGCGACTTATCGGACAGTAACGCTCACCACATTGGAAGTGATCAGTGTCGGCTGAAGCACATCACCAATACGTTCGGCAGTTGCAAGCCTCAGCTGAATCTTGTAGTTGCCTGGGGGCAACGGGCCGTCAACAGCACCGACGCCAGGAACGCCAACCTGATCAATGAGATATGTCACCTGCTGACCGGCAGGAATACTCAGCGGAATCGACCTGTTGCCCTCTGTGCGGGTCAGACCCTTCCCGTGTTTGTACTGGCTGTCCAACGCGGCCCAGTACAAATCGTGTCCTGCTTCATCGAGTACGCTGATATTGAGCGGTGGCACCTTAGCGGCGATGTCACGTGAAATGCTTCGGCTGGAAGTGTTTTGGACATTTGCCGCAATCCGCAAATGAGCAGTAGCGTCGACTTGCACGTCAATGACGAGCTTCAAAGGCAGATCTTCATTCATCGCAAAGGTACTTCCCGCCGTCAAAACCAGCGTGATCCAGGCAATAGATCGCGCAAACCAATGACACATGGCATTCACTCCTCAATCAGGGACAGGCACCCCAGCCATTTGCGGTTGCAAGCGCGCGAATTGCTGTAACTACAGGGTCTACGACAGCGTGCTCGGCAGCATCAGTATTGGCATTAGGATCGGGATAACCAGGGCCATAATACGTTGCAACAAAATTGTTGAATGCCGTTGTGATCGCAGTCTGGTAGCCCGGCACAGCCTTCAGCGCAGCCTTGGCTGTGGCTGGCGTCAAGACACAATCATTGGGGACCGACAATGCTTCGATCGCCGTCTTCATACCAGCAAATTCCGGCGCCTCGGCCTGCCCCATTTCGGTCACATGCTGTCGTTCATGGGCCTCAACAGCGGAAACCATGTACCAAGCCACAGCGCCACTGGCGGCCGGTGGATAGCCAAGGGTTCTCAGATCAGTGATCATCTTGCAAAAGTTCGCGGCAGTAGCCCCCGCCACCGACGCCTCAGAAACGCCAGGAATCAATCGGTAGTAAATGTCATAGTTCTGTTCAGCCTTGATGATCTTGGCCTTCCAGGCTCCAGCGGCTGCATCGAAATAGGCCTCGATATCGACATCCAGCAAGCGCTCCTTGGTCACACCCCAGGCGGGACGGTAGGGCGCAACGATCGTTTCCTTGTAAGTGAAGGCGGCAATGCCAACGGGGGTTCCACTGGCTGGCGGTGCACAGGTACCGTTCTTGCAGCAAGCCTTGCCGCCATTGCAGGTATGGCCCTCTTGCGCAGGATCTGTATTGTTGCAATTGTTGTTCAGGCAAAGTTTGCAATCGGGACAATCCGCCACCGTACCGTTGGCAGCCGGGTCTCCCCCACAATGCCACCCAGCCTTGATCACCCCCGAGCCGGCATCCGAGGTGATGGTCGAGCCGTCCTCGCTGACCGTCGCGCTGCCGATCGCAACAAAACTCGCCAAGTCATGGTCGTAGCTGTACATCTCCGTAACCGCCCTCGGCGCCAGCCCGTCCACGTTCGGGATGGTCATTCGCGCCGGCGGGTTGAAGTGCGTGCCCACCGGCTGGATCGTCACGATGAAGCGCGGCTGCTGGCCGAAGCCCGGGCTCATCGGCACCTTGTCCATGTTGACCGGCGTGACCGACACGCAGCCCGAGCGGCTACCGCCTGGGAAGGTGGCTGATCCGGGCGCGATGGTCAGCGCAAAGCCCGGTGCCTCGGGGATGGTCACCGTGCCGCCCGTCGTCTCGTTCACGCACACCCGGTTGTTCGGGTTCAACTCGGGCAGGTAGACCGGCATGCCGAGGGTGTTGTTCTGCCCTGAGACCGTGATCATGTCGTAGTCCAGCGTCGGCCAGCTGCCTGACCGCTGCGCCGTGCCGCCATCGGCCATCAGCTTGAAGATGCCCACCGGCACCTGTGTCATCACGAACTGGCCCTGCGCATCGGTGCGCACCGCCGGCGCCATCTCCTGCGGGATGTTGCTGCGGTTGCCCTGCGTGATCTGCAGCAGCCTCATCGTCACCCCGGGGATGGGGCTGTTGCTGTTGTCCAGCACCACCCCGCTGATGCGCGTCTGATCGGCCGGCCCGGGGATCAGCCCATTGGCCGTGAACGCCGCCGGAAAACTCGCACTGCCCGGCAGCAGTGCTTCGACCAGATTATTGTTGATCCCCTGATCCGGCCCCAGGATCAGCCGCGCCGCGATGCGCCCATCCGCGTCGCTGACGGTTTGCAGTGTGGCGGTCGGCCCCGATGGGCCGGCAAAGCTGCCGCCACCGTTGCGCACCTCGAAGGTCACCGGCACATTGGCCAGCCGGTTGTTCCGTGCGTCGGTCACGATGGCGATGAAGGGCAGCGGCAGGGCCTGCCCCACCACCCCGCTCTGGTTGTTGCCCGAGTCCACCACCACCAGCGTGGCCGCGCCCGGCGTCGCGCTGGCCGCGAAATCGGCCGTCGTCGTCAGCCCCGATGTGCTGGCCTCGACCAGGTTGTTGCCCGCCCCGGCCCGGCTGCCCAGCTTGTAGAACACCTGCGCCCGGCCCTGCGCATCGGTGTTGACCGCCACCGCGCTCAACCCCGTGCCCGCCGCCCCGCTAGGGCTGACCGTGCCGTCCAGCGCAATCACCCGGAACACCACCGGCTTGTTCACCTGTGGGTTGCCCTGGCTGTCCAACAGCCGCGCCACCAGTGGCGCAGGCAGGCTGGCGCCCGCCGCTGCGCTCTGGTTGTTGCCTGACACGACCGACAGCCCCGCCTGGTTGGCCGCCACGCGGCTGATGTTGACCGTCGTCGTCGCCCGGTTGCCCGCCCGGTCGGTGGCCACCGCCTGCACACTGTTGGCCCCCACGCTCAGTGGCACGCCGCTGGCCATGAAGCTGCGGTTGAGCACCTGCGCAACCACCCCGTTGACCATCACTGTCGCCTGCTGCGAGTTGACCGTGCCCACCACGATGTCGTTGACCAGCCCAGTCACCGTCACCGTGCCCGCAGTGGTGCTGCCACCCGCGGCCGGCGAGTAGATATCAACCCGCGGCGGCGTCGTGTCCAGCGTCACCAGCACGCTGGCCGTGCTGGTCGTGCCATTGCTGTTGGTGGACACCGCCGTCAGCGTGTTCGGCCCCTCGTTGAGCGGCACCGATGCCGAAAATCCCCCACCACTGACCGGTGCGGTGATCCCGTTGACGCTGACCTGCGCCGCTCCGTCGCCCACCGTCCCGCTCAGCGTGATCACCGGCGTGTTCAGGTAGGCCCCGTTGGCCGGCGCGGTGATCGCCACCCCGGCGGCCGTGCCGGTGATCAAGGTGCTCAGTGGCGCCGAGTACACCACCGCTCCGTAGCCCGTGAAGCTCGCCGCCACCCGGTAGTTCACCGTTCCAGGGTTGTTCTCCAGCACCGTCGTGCGCAGGCTGTAGACCTTGTCGCCCGCCACCGCGTCGCCTGCCAGCCCATCGTCATGCAGAACCCCCAGCGTGCCCAGCACCTGCCCGCCCGCGCCCAGCTTCTGCAACACCACGCTGCCCGGTACCACGCTGCCGTTGGTGATCACTGCCGTGACCGTGCTGATCACTGCCACCCCGGCCGCCGTGGACGCCGGCGCCATGCTCACCGCACCGATCACCGGCACCGGTACGCCACTGTCGACCGTCAAGGTCAGCGGCCCGGCCACCGTGCGCTTCAACTCCCGCTTGAAACCCGCCGAGACCTGGAACTTCACGGTCCCAGCCGCCGCCTCGGTCAGCGTGGTGCGCAGGGTGTAGACCTTGTCACCGGCCACTGCATCGCCGTCCTGGCCGTCATCGCGCAGCAAACCCACCACGGCCTGCACACCGCCGTCGGCCCGCAGGCGCTGCAGGTTGGCGCTGCCGGCCAGGTAGTTCGGGTCGGTGATGCTCACGCTGAATGTCACCGCCGTTGCCACCCCCGCCACCACGCGATCCGGCGTCAGCGTGGGCGTGCCCAGGGTGCCCGCTTGCGTCGCTGCACCCAGCAGCGCCAGCGCCGATACCTGCCAGACCCACCTCAGCCAATGACCGAGGCAGCCCTTGAACTGCAGGATATGTGACTTGCTCATGCCCTCTCCAGTCTGCACGCCGTGGCCGCAGTTCAAGCCTGCCGGCACTGTTGATGCAGGGGCAGGAGATCTGCGCCACTTGGGCTGCTCGAAGAACCTCAGGGCTCGCCGTAGACCCCTTCAGTTGCAACACCGACGGGACCGCTTGGAACTGCCGTCAGGCGCTGTGCAGCTCTACAGTAAACCTATGAGTTCGAAGCGGCAATACCCCAAAGGGGGGAAATGGCGGACCCTATGGCTGCCCCCCTAAGTTGCTTGCGTCCACAGGGCCAGGAAGTCCGGCACCCGCATGCGGGTCGAATGCGCAAGACCTCAGACCCGGCAGGGTGGATCCAACAGCACTGAAATGAACAATGCCCCCGCGCCAAGGACGCGGGGGCATCGTATCCATCATCCCAGCGGGGTCTGACTGGCCTTTACAGCAGCGGCACGCCCGTCTTGGCCTGCAGCTCGTCGCGGCTCACCCCCGGCGCCATCTCCACCACCTTCAGGCCGTGCGGGGTGATGTCCAGCACCGCCAGGTCGGTGATGATGCGGTCGACCACGCCCACGCCGGTCAGCGGCAGGGTGCAGTGCCGCAAGATCTTCAGATCAAATCCGCCGTCCTTCTTGCGCGCCACATGCTCCATCAGCACGACCACCTGCTTGACGCCAGCCACCAGGTCCATCGCGCCGCCCATGCCCTTGACCATCTTGCCCGGGATCATCCAGTTGGCCAGGTCGCCCTTCTCGCTGACCTGCATCGCGCCCAGGATGCTCAGGTTGATCTTGCCGCCGCGGATCATCGCAAAGCTGTCGTGGCTGCCGAAAATGCTGCTGCCGGGGATGGTGGTGACGGTCTGCTTGCCGGCGTTGATCAGATCGGCATCGACCTCGTCCTCGGTCGGGAAGGGGCCGATGCCCAGCATGCCGTTCTCGCTCTGCAGCCAGACCTCGATGTCGGGGCTGACAAAATTGGCCACCAGCGTGGGCAGGCCGATGCCGAGGTTGACATAGAAGCCGTCCTGCAGCTCCTGCGCCGCGCGGGCCGCCATTTGGTCGTGGGTCCAGGCCATTTCAGGCTCCCTTCTTTTCGTTAGCGTTTGCGGTGACGGTGCGCTTCTCGATGCGCTTCTCGGGGGTGGCATTGAGCACCAGCCGGCCGACATAGATGCCGGGCAGGTGGATGCTGTCGGGGTCCAGGCTGCCGGTCTCGACGATCTCCTCCACTTCCACCACGCTGATCTTGCCGGCCATGATGGCCGCCGGGTTGAAGTTGCGCGCGGTGCGCCGGAAGATCAGGTTGCCGCTCTTGTCGGCCTTCCAGGCCTTGCCCAGGGCCACATCCGGTACCAGGGCGCGCTCCATCACGTATTGATGGCCGTCGAACTCGCGCTGCTCCTTGCCTTCGGCCACCAGGGTGCCCACGCCGGTGCGGGTGAAGAAGGCCGGGATACCGGCGCCGCCGGCGCGCAGGCGCTCGGCCAGCGTACCCTGGGGGGTGAATTCCAGCGCCAGTTCGCCGGCCAGGTACTGGCGCTCGAACTCCTTGTTCTCGCCCACATAGCTGGAGATCATCTTCTTGATCTGGCGTGTCTCCAGCAGCTTGCCCAGGCCAAAGCCATCGACCCCGGCGTTGTTGCTGATCACGGTCAGGTTCTTGGCGCCCGAATCGCGCAGCGCGTCGATCAGCGCCTCGGGGATGCCGCACAGGCCGAAGCCACCGACGGCCAGCAACTGGTCATCGTGCACGATGCCAGCCAGCGCCGCCGCAGCGCTGGGGTAGATCTTGTTCATGGTCGCGTCTTTCGCGGTTGGGGTGACAAATAAAGGGGCACAGCAGAACCGGGCGAAGCGTACTACTTACTGCATTAAGTAGGGGTTACGTAAAATCGCCTAAACCCCGCCGCCGGAGCCCCCCCATGCCGACCACGACGCCCCCACCGATGAGCGCTGAAGCGCTGCAGCAGATGCTGCGCAACGATGTGTTTGCCGGCTATGTGCAGACCCTGGGCCTGCGGGTGGTGGCACTGCGCGAGGCCGACCTGGAGCTGGCGCTGCCGGTGCTGCCGCATCTGGTGCACAGCGGCGGCGTGCTGTGCGGCCAGGCCCTGATGGCCGCGGCCGACAGCGCGATGGTGCTGGCCATCAGCCGCCAGCAGGGCGGCTTCCGGCCGATGACCACGGTGCAGTTGCAGACCAGCTTTCTGCGGCCCATCCCGGGCCCGGCCGCCGGCAACCTGGCCGAGGCCCGCATCGTCGCCCGGGTCTTGCGCGCTGGCAGGAACCTGGTGTTCGGCGAGGTTGAGGCCTTCGACAGCGCCGGCCGGCTGGCGGCGCACAGCACCACCACCTATGCGCTGTTGTAAGCGTCCAGGCGATGCCCATGCCCGACCTGCCGCTGGACTACCGCACCGCCTTCGACCTGGCACCCATCGGCCTGGTGCTGTCGCGCCAGCGCCAGATCGTCGACTGCAACCAGCAGCTGCTGGCGATGTTCGGTGCGGTGCGCGCGCAGTTGCTGGGCCGCAGCTTCGAGGTGCTCTACCCCACGGCGGTGGAGTTCGAGCGCACCGGTGAGCGCATCGTCGCCAGCCTCGACGCGGGCGGCCGCTATGCCGACGAGCGGGTGATGAAGCGCCTGGCCGGCCCGCTGGCCGGCGAGCTGTTCTGGTGCCATGTGTCGGGCCATGCGCTTGACCCGTCCGCGCCGCATGCCGCCGGCATCTGGGCCTTCGAGGACCTGTCGTCGCGGCGCAAGCTCAAGGTTGATTTCACCGCCCGGGAGCGTGAGATCGCGGCACTGCTGATCGACGGCCTGACCAGCAAGCAGATTGGCAAGCGCCTGATGATCAGCCCGCGCACCGTCGATGTCTACCGCGCCCGTCTGATGCGCAAGGTGGGCGCGGTGACCACGCCCGATTTGGTGCACAAGCTTTTGTCAGGCTGAGCCTGGGCCGGGCGCTGCGCCGCTCAAGCCAGCGGCGGGCTGGCCGCACCGGGTGCCGCGCCCGGGGCCTGGTCCGGCGCCATGCCCAGTTCCTGGGCCATGCGCATCACCCAGGCGCGCAGGGCCGTCAACTCTGCGGCCTGGCGCGTCAACTCCGACTTCAGCGCCACCAGCTCGCCCACGCTGATCACATCGGCGTCAGTGGCGCCGGCCGGCTCGCGCGGCGCGGTCATCTGCACCTCGCCGCACAGCAGATGGGCCCAGCGCGATTCACGCGCGCCCGGGGCACGGGGCAGCAGCACGGCGCGCGGCGGGAAGCGCTCGGCCAGGTCCTTGAGCACCGCCTCGACCGCGGCGATGTCGGCAAACTTGTGCAGGCGCTCGGCATTGGCGCGCAACTCGGCCGAGGTCTGCGGGCCGCGCAGCATCAGCAGCGTGAGCAGGGCCACCGCCGGCGCCGGCACATTCAGGCCGCGCACCGCGTTGTGCTCGTAGCGGGTGACCCGGCTGCTGCTGCCCTCGAAGGCCAGGCTCATGCTCTTCAGGCCGTCCAGCGCGGCCAGCACGTCGGCATCGCCGGCATTGAGCACCGGATCGCGGGCGGTCTTCTGGTTGCAGCCCGCCACCAGGGTGTTCAGCGACAGCGGGTAGGTGTCGGGCACCGTGGCATGCTTTTCGACCAGCACGCCCAGCACGCGGGCCTCCAGTGGAGTCAGGGAGCGGGCCATCCGACCGCCCGGATCAGGCGCCGAAGCCGTCGTCGGCCGACAGCACCGCGCCGTTGATGAAGTGGCTCTCGTTGGCACACAGCAGCATCAATGCGGCGTCCAGGTCCTGCGGCTGGCCCACGCGCTTGCGCGGCGTCATGCCGATCAGCTTCTGGCCGGCCTCGGTCTGCCAATGTGAATGGTTGAGCTCGGTGTCGATATAGCCCGGGCACAGCGCATTGGCATTGATGCCGAACTTGCCCCATTCCAGCGCCATTGCACGGGTCATGTGCACCACCGCGGCCTTGCTCATCGCATACACGCCGATCTGGCTCAGCACCTTCAGGCCGGCCATCGACGCCACGTTGACGATGCGCCCGCCGGTGTAGGTGCCAGGCGCCGCGCCACGCGAGCGCGCGATCATGCGTTTGGCCACTTCCTGGGCCAGGAAGAAGGCGCCTCGGGTATTGGTGTTGAAGACGTAGTCGAAATCCTCCGGCATCACATCCACCAGGCGCTGGGTGGTACTGACGCCCGAGTTGTTGACCAGGATGTCGATCGTGCCGACCTCGGTCTCGGCATGTGCCACCGCCGATTTGATGCTGTCATGGTCGTTGACATCCAGCACCACCACATGCGCATCGCCCCCCTGGGATTCGATCTCGGCGCGCAAGGTCTTCAAGCGCTCCACCCGGCGCGCCGCCAGCACCACCGCAGCGCCGGACCTGCTGAGGGTGCGCGCAAACTGCGCGCCCAGGCCACTGGACGCGCCAGAGACGAAGGCCACGCGGCCGGAGAGATCGATGTTGTAGCTCATGGGCGATCAGGGCTGTGACGGCGCGAGGCCGTCGGGTATCTGGGACAAGGCGGTGTCAGGCAAGCCACTTGCCGGATCACCATAGCACGCCAGGTGCAGGGCCAATGCCCGCCCGGCCGGCGCGGGCCAGGCCTGAAGGCTACGTGAATCCGCCGGCCAGCCAAGCGGCGAACTGCGCGCCAAACCGGCCCCAACACCTCGCGTCCCAACCGTCCCGCCCGCTTTTCTCGAGAGGGTTGATGGAAAAAGCACGGTCGTACTATTTTTTTATGCTGCCGGATAGAATCGTTCACACTGCCGGGCCCCCGGCGCCTGACCACCCACCCCAATCACAGGACTAGCCGGATGACACCGCAGGAGATTCTCAGCCAGTACGGCCCGCGCGAGGCCATGGAATACGACGTGGTCATCGTCGGCGGCGGCCCCGGCGGCATGGCCACCGCGATCCGCCTGAAGCAGCTGGCCGCGTCGAGCGGGCGCGAGATCTCGGTGGTGGTGCTGGAGAAAGGCTCGGAACCCGGCGCCCACATCCTGTCGGGCGCGGTGATGGACCCGATCGCCCTCAATGAGCTGATCCCCAACTGGCGCGACCTGGGCGCGCCGCTCAAGCAGCCGGTTACCGGCGACCAATTGCTGCAGCTGACCGAAGACGGCACCGCCAGCATCCCCGATTGGCTGATGCCCACCTGCTTTCACAACGCGGGCAATTACGTCATCAGCCTGGGTGCGGTGGTCAAGTGGCTGGGCGAACATGCCGAGAGCCTGGGCGTGGAGGTCTTCCCCGGCTTCACCGGCGCTGAGCTGCTCTTCGACGACCAGGGCCGGGTGCGCGGCGTGGCCACCGGCAACCTGGGACTGGGCAAGGACGGCGAGCCGACCGAGAACTTCCAGCTCGGCATGGAGTTGTGCGCGAAGTACACCGTGTTTGCCGAGGGCGCCCGCGGTCACCTGGGCAAACAACTGATCGCCAGGTACAAGCTCGACGAGGGCCGCGACCCGCCCAGCTATGCCATCGGCATCAAGGAACTCTGGGAGGTGCCCGCCGACCAGGCCCGGCCGGGCCTGGTGGTGCACACCAGCGGCTGGCCGATCACCGACGGCAGCTTTGGCGGCGGCTTTCTCTACCACCTGGAGGGCAACCAGGTCACGCTGGGCTATGTGCTCGGCCTGGACTACCAGAACCCGTGGATGAGCCCCTTCGAGGAGATGCAGCGCTGGAAGACCCACCATGCGATCCGCGCCCATATCGAGGGCGGCAAGCGCATCAGCTATGGCGCGCGGGCCATCAACAATGGCGGCCTGCAGAGCCTGCCCAAGCTGGTTTTCCCGGGTGGCGCGCTGATTGGCTGCGATGCCGGCATGCTCAATGCCGCGCGCATCAAGGGCAGCCATGCAGCGATCAAGACCGGCATGCTGGCGGCCGAGGCCATCGCCCCGGCGCTGTCAGCCGGCCGCAGCCATGATGAACTGACCGCCTACCCCGAGGCCTTCGAATCGAGCTGGCTGCATGCCGAACTGAAGCAGACCCGCAACTTCAAGCCCTGGTTCAAGAAGGGCCAGATGATCGGCACCCTGATGACCGGTATCGAGCAGTGGCTGATGCCCAAGCTGGGCTGGGTGCCGCCCTGGACCATCCACCGCAGCACACCCGACCACGCGATGCTGCGCCCGGCCGCCGAATGCCCGCAGATCGCCTACCCCAAGCCCGATGGCAAGCTCACCTTCGACCGGCTCAGCTCGGTCTTCGTCAGCAACACCAACCATGAAGAGAACCAGCCGGCGCACCTGACCCTGAAGGACGCCAGCGTGCCGGTGGCGCTCAACCTGGCCCGCTATGCCGGCCCCGAGAGCCGTTATTGCCCCGCCGGGGTCTACGAGTTCGTCAAGAACGATGACAACACCGACCGGCTGCAGATCAACGCCCAGAACTGCGTGCACTGCAAGACCTGCGACATCAAGGACCCGAGCCAGAACATCGTCTGGGTCACACCCGAAGGCGGCGGCGGGCCCAACTACGCCGGCATGTAGGGGCAGGCCAGCGGCCTGAACAAGGCCCGGAACGAGCCGCTACAGCGCACTTAGCGGCCCGCCGGGCTGCCGACAATCGGCCCCATCATGCAAGCGCTAAGGCTCAATGAGGTGCTGATGCGGGTGGTGGCCTGGCACAACCGGCACCCGCTGGCGCGCCGCATCAGTGCGTCCCAGGTACACAGCATCGGTGAGGTGCTGCTGCCCTTTGCCAGCGCCCGGCCCGCAGTGCCACCGGCC
>JANNZD010000108.1:0-7893 GCA_031410435.1 Betaproteobacteria bacterium
GCCCGACCCTGCTCGACACCCTGGCCGCCGCGCTGGACGCCGAGCCCGACCGGCCGAGCCAGGCCGAGGCGGCGCCCGCCTTGCGGGAAACCCCGGCTGCCGCTGCGGCGGGGCGCGGCGATGACGGCGATGACACGCCCCGGTGCGGTGGCGATGCGCAGCCCGAAGCCCCTGCTGCCTTGTCCGAAGACGACGCCGCGCCGGTGCAGCTGGCCCCGCCGCCGCCCGCCGCGCCGGTGTTCCAGGCCTTGCCCGAGGTCTGGGTGCTGGAGTTGTCGAGCTTCCAGCTCGACGGTGCGCGTGGCTTCGAGCCTGACGCCGCCGCCGTGCTCAACATCACCCAGGACCACCTCGACTGGCACGGCACCATGGACGCCTACATCCAGGCCAAGGCCCGCATCTTCGGTGCCCGGACGCTGAGGGTGATCAACCGCGACGACCCGCAGGTGCAGGCCCTGGTGCCGGCGCCGGTGCTGGTCAAGGGCGGGCGGGGCCGGGCGGCCCGCAACGTCGGGCCCAAGGTCTGCCGCTTTGGGCTGGACGCGCCCCGGCAGCCCGGTGATTTCGGCCTGGTGGTGGAAGGCGGCATGGCCTGGCTGGTGCGGGCGCGTGAGCAGGACGAAACCCTGAAACGGCGCAAGGACGAGGCCGAAGAGATCCAGCTGCAGCGCCTGATGCCGGCCGATGCGCTGCGCGTGCGCGGCCGCCACAACGCCGCCAATGCCCTGGCCGCGCTGGCCCTGGCCTGCGCCATCGGCTGCCCGCTGAATGCCCTGTTGCACGGCCTGCGTGAGTACGCCGGCGAGCCGCACCGGCTTGAGTTCGTCGCCCAGGTGGGCGGCGTGGCGGCCTATGACGACAGCAAGGGCACCAATGTGGGCGCCACCGTGGCGGCCTTGCTGGGCCTGGGGGCCGATCTGGCGCCGGCCCGGCTGGTGCTGATCCTGGGCGGTGACGGCAAGGGCCAGGATTTCGCACCGCTGCTGCCGGCCCTGGCCCGCCATGCCCGCGCGGTGGCGCTGATCGGCCGCGACGCCGGCCTCATCGAGGCGCTGCTGGCCGGCCATGCCGAGGCCGGCGCCCTGCCGCGCCAGCGCCATGACAGCCTGCCCGCCGCGGTGGACTGGTGCTTTGGCCAGGCCCGGGCCGGTGACGCGGTGCTGTTGAGCCCGGCCTGCGCCAGCCTGGACATGTTTCGCAACTATGCGCACCGGGCCGAGGTGTTCATCGCCGCCGTGGCCGCCCACGCCGACGCGCAAGGGGCGCTGGTCTGATGCGCGCCGCCCGCCTGCCCCGCCCCCTGGCCGGCCTGTGGTCGCGCCTGCGCCCTGGGTCCGCTGCCGGGCACGCGGCGCCGCTGCCCATCCGCGACTGGGATGGCGCGCCCAGCGGCCAGCCGCCCCGGGTGTCGGGCTTCGATGCCGCCCTGGTGTGGTGCGTAGTCGGCCTGCTGGCCCTGGGGCTGGTGATGGTGTTCTCGGCCAGCGTGGCGCTGCCCGACAGCAACAAGTACGCGCGCTATTCGCCCACCTTCTTTTTGGGCCGGCATGCGCTGTCGCTGGTGATCGCCTTCGTGGCGGCGCTGCTGGCGGTGCAGGTGCCGATCAGCGTGTGGGAGAAATGGGCGCCGCGGCTGTTCGTGGTCGCCTTGCTGCTGCTGGCGGTGGTGCTGATTCCGCATGTGGGCAAGGGCGTAAACGGCGCGCGCCGCTGGCTGCCGCTGGGGGTGATGAATTTCCAGCCCAGTGAGCTGGCCAAGCTGGCCATGGCGATGTACGCGGCCAGCTATATGGTGCGCAAGATGGAGGTCAAGGAGCGCTTCTTCCAGGCGGTCTGGCCGATGGCCGTGGCGCTGGGCCTGGTGGGGGTGCTGCTGCTGGCCGAGCCCGACATGGGCGCCTTCGTGGTGATCGCGGTGACGGCGCTGGGCATCCTGTTCCTGGGCGGCGTCAACGGGCGCATGTTCTTCTTGAGCTTTGCGGTGCTGCTCGGTGCGTTTGCGCTGATGATCGCCACCAGCCCGTTTCGGCGCGAGCGCATCCTGGCCTTTCTGTCGCCCTGGGACCCGGCCTATTCGGCCGGCAAGGGCTACCAGCTCACCCATTCGCTGATCGCCTTCGGCCGCGGCGAGATCACCGGCAAGGGGCTGGGCAGCAGCCTGGAAAAGCTGCACTACCTGCCCGAGGCGCATACCGATTTCCTGATGGCCGTGATCGGCGAGGAACTGGGCTTCGTCGGCGTGGCCTGCGTGATCCTGGCCTTCTTCTGGCTGACCCGCCGCATCTTCGTGATCGGCCGCCAGGCGGTGGCGCTGGACCGGGTGTTTGCCGGCCTGCTGGCCCAGGGCATAGGCATCTGGATGGGCGGCCAAACCCTGATCAACATGGGCGTCAACCTGGGCGCGCTGCCCACCAAGGGCCTGACCCTGCCGCTGCTGAGCTACGGCGGCTCGGCCATCCTGATGAACCTGATCGCCCTTGCAGTGGTGGTGCGGGTGGACGTTGAAAACCGGCAACTCATGCGCGGAGGCCGCGCATGATCGCCCCGCGCAGCGGGGCGCGGGCGCGCAGCGCACGAGGCTGGTTCCGGCGCAGGCTCACATCGCGCAGCGATGTGAAGCGCACGCAGTGCGCGTGCCGAAGCCAAAACCGGCAACTCATGCGCGGGGGCCGCGCTTGATGCCCCACCTGGTCATCATGGCGGCCGGCACCGGCGGCCACATCATCCCCGGCATCGCGGTGGCGCGCGAGGTGCAGCACCGGGGTTGGAGCGTGAGCTGGCTGGGCACCCGCAGCGGCATGGAGAACAAGCTGGTGCCGCCCACCGGCATCGCGCTCGATACGCTGGCCTTCACCGGCCTGCGCGGCAAGGGCCTGCTGCACACGCTCACCGGCGGCCTGCGCCTGCTCAAGGCCTTCTGGGACAGCGCCCGCATCCTGCGCCGGCGCGGTGCCGACGCGGTGCTGGGCATGGGCGGCTATGTCTGCTTTCCGGGCGGCCTGATGGCCAGCCTGCTGGGCAAGCCGCTGATGCTGGTCAACGCCGACGCGGCGCTGCTGCTGTCCAACAAGGCGCTGTTGCCCCTGGCCGACCGGGTGGCCTTCGGTTTCGACGGCCCGGCCGCCCGGATCAGGCAGGGCCGGGTCACCGGCAATCCGGTGAGGGCCGAGATCGAGGCCCTGCCGGCCCCGGCCGACCGCTTTGCCGGCCGCAGCGGCCCCTTGCGCCTGCTGGTGGTGGGTGGCAGCCTGGGCGCCCAGGTGCTCAATCGCTGCCTGCCGGCGGCCCTGGCGCTGTTGCCCGCCGACGGCCGCCCGCGCGTGGTGCACCAGACCGGCATGGCCCAGCAAGCGCAGGTGCGGGCCGCCTACGCCGCCGCCGGGGTGGTGGCCGAGGTGCTGCCCTTCATCGACGACATGGCCTCGCGCCTGGCCGATTGCGACCTGATCGTCTGCCGCGCCGGCGCGGTGACGGTGAGCGAGCTGTGCGCCGCCGGGGTGGCCAGCCTGCTGGTGCCGCTGCTGGTCAGCACCACCTCGCACCAGCAGGACAACGCCGAATACCTGGCCCGCCACGGCGCCGGCCTGCACCTGCCCCAGGCTGGCCTGAGCCCGGCGCTGCTGGCGGCGCAGCTGCAGACCCTGGACCGTGCCCGCCTGCTCGCGCTGGCGCAGCAGGCCCGTGCGCTGGCCCGCCCCCGGGCGGCGGCGCGCGTGGCCGACGAACTCGACGCACTGGTCAAGGCCGCCCGATGAAACACGCTGTCAAGCGCATCCACTTTGTCGGCATCGGCGGCGCCGGCATGAGCGGCATCGCCGAGATCCTGCACAACCTGGGCTATCGCGTGTCGGGGTCCGATCTGGCCGACAGCGCCACCTCGCGCCGCCTGGCCGGGCTGGGCATCCGGGTGTGCGTGGGCCATGCGGCCGAGCACATCGGCGACGCCCAGGCGGTGGTCACGTCCACCGCAGTGCGCGGCGACAACCCCGAGGTGATCGCCGCGCGCGCCCGGCGCATCCCGCTGGTGCCGCGGGCGGTGATGCTGGCCGAGCTGATGCGGCTGAAGTCCGGCATCGCCATCGCCGGCACCCATGGCAAGACCACCACCACCTCGCTGGTCACCAGCGTGCTGGCCGAGGCCGGGCTCGACCCCACCTTCGTGATCGGCGGCAAGCTCAATTCGGCTGGCGCCAATTCGCGCCTGGGCGCGGGCGACTACATCGTGGTCGAGGCCGACGAGAGCGATGCGTCCTTCCTGAACCTGATGCCGGTGATGAGCGTGGTCACCAACATCGACGCCGACCACATGGACACCTACGGGCATGACTTCGCCCGGCTCAAGGGCGCCTTTGTCGAGTTCCTGCACCGCATGCCCTTCTACGGCGCGGCCATCGTCTGTGCCGACGACCCGGGTGTGCGCAGCATCCTGCCGCTGCTGTCGCGGCCGGTGGTCACCTACGGGCTGGGCGAAGACGTGCAGATCCGCGCGGTGGAGGTGCGCCACCTGCCCGGCGGGCAAATGACCTTCACCTGCCAGCGCCGCAACGGCGTGGTGATGCCCGACCTGGCCATCACCCTGAACCTGCCCGGCGAGCACAACGTGCGCAATGCACTGGCCGCCATCGCGGTGGCCGCCGAGCTGGAACTGCCCGACGAGCCGGTGGTGCGCGCGCTGGCCGCCTTCTCGGGCGTAGGCCGGCGCTTCCAGCGCTATGGCGACCTGCCCGTGCCCGCCCAGCAGGGCGGCGGCGAGTTCACGCTGATCGACGACTACGGCCATCACCCGGTGGAGATGGCCGCCGTGATTGCCGCTGCGCGTGGCGCCTTCCCGGGGCGGCGCCTGGTGCTGGCCTTCCAGCCGCACCGCTACACCCGCACCCGCGATTGCTTCGAGGATTTCGTCAAGGTCATGGGCACGGCCGACGCGGTGCTGCTCACCGAGGTCTATTCGGCCGGCGAGGCCCCGGTGGTGGCCGCCGACGGGCGTGCCCTGGCGCGCGCGCTGCGGGTGGCCGGCCGGGTCGATCCGGTCTTCGTCGACGACATCAACGACCTGCCCGATGCCATCGTGCTGCAGGCGCGCGGCGGGGATGTGGTGATCGCGATGGGGGCCGGCTCGATGGGCGCGGTCTCGCCCAAGGTAGTCGAAAAATTCCTGGGGGATATGGCATGACCGGCTTGCTGAACATGGCTGCCACCGACGTCGGGGCACTCGGCAAGGTGGCCGTGCTGATGGGCGGCAGCAGCGCCGAGCGCGAGATCTCGCTGATGTCGGGCGGCGGCGTGCTGGCCGCGCTGCAGGGCCAGGGCGTGCAGGCGCAGGCTTTCGATCCTGCGCAGCGCGACCTGGGCGAGCTGCGGCGCGAGGGCTTCAACCGGGTCTTCATCGCCCTGCATGGCCGCCACGGCGAAGACGGCACGGTGCAGGGCGCACTCGAGCTGCTGGGCATCCCCTATACCGGCTCGGGCGTGCTGGCCTCGGCCCTGGCCATGGACAAGACCATGACCAAGCGGGTCTGGCTGGCCGCCGGCCTGCCCACCCCGGCCTTCGTCTGGCTCGATGCCCAGGCCCAGTCGCGCGAGCGCCTGCGCGGCGTGCCCGACGAACTGGGCCTGCCCCTGGTGGTCAAGCCGCCGCGCGAGGGCTCGTCCATCGGCATCACCAAGGTGGCCGGCTATTCCGACCTGGCCGCCGCGGTGCAGCTGGCCGCCCGTTACGACCCCGACGTGCTGTGCGAGGCCTTCATCGAAGGCGATGAGATCACCTGCCCGGTGATAGGCAGCGGCAGCACCGCGCAGGCCCTGCCGGTGGTGCGCATCGTCGCGCCCGAGGGCAAGTACGACTACCAGAACAAATACTTCACCGACGACACTGCCTACCTGTGTCCCAGTGGCCTTTCCAGCGACGAAGAAGGTGAGATCCAGCGCATCGTCGTCGCTGCCTACAAGGCGCTCGGTTGCCGGGGCTGGGGGCGTGCCGACCTGATGATCCGCGCCACCGACCGCAAGCCCTTCCTGCTGGAGATGAACACCTCGCCCGGCATGACGGGCCACTCGCTGGTGCCGATCTCGGCGCGCGCGGCCGGCCTGTCCTACCAGGCCCTGTGCGTCTACCTGCTGGCTTGCGCCGCCCTCGACAGCGCCCCCCCGGCGCCCAGCGCAGGCTGATCCGGCATGCCACGCACCCCCTCGCTCGCCCTGCAAGCCGGCCCGGCCCTGGCCCTGCCGGCCGATGTGCGTCTGATGCACAGCACCGCCAATGCGGTGTTTGTGGTGGCGGGCCTGGCCCTGTGCGTGGCCCTGCTGGTGTGGGTGGCGCGCTGGCCTATGTTCGCGATCCGCAGCATCCGGGTCGAGGGCGATGTCACCCGCAACAGCCAGAGCACGCTGCGCGCCACTGCGCTGCAGCGCCTGTCCGGCAGCTTTGTCACGCTCGACCTGCAAAAGACCCGCGCCGCCTTCGAGGCCGTGCCCTGGGTGCGCCAGGCCGTGGTGCGCAAGGTCTGGCCGATGCGCCTGTCGGTCGAGCTGGAGGAGCACGAGCCCGAGGCCCTGTGGGTCAGTGCCGACGCCACCGACCGCCTGGTCAACAGCCATGGCGAGGTGTTCGAGGCGAATGCCAGCGATGTCGAAGACGAAGGCTTGCCGCGGCTGTCGGGCCCCGAGGGCAGCGCCGGCCAGATGCTGGCCATGCTGCGCCGGCTCGAGCCGCTGTTCGAGGCCGACAAGACCGGTGAACTGACGGCGCTCGACCTGTCGGCCCGCGGCTCCTGGCGGCTGCGCCTGCAAAAGGGCGCGACGGTGGAATTGGGCCGCGGCACCGAAGACGAAGTGGTGGCCCGCACCCAGCAGTTCATGCGCACCTTGCCGCAGGTGGAGGCCCAGTACCTGCGGCCGCTGGTGTCGGCCGACCTGCGCCATTCAGGCGGGTTCGCGGTGCGTCTGCGCGGTGTGACCACCCTGCTGCCCGCCGCGCCGGTGCGCAAGCGCTAGTCCCGCTGCAGCGCCCCCGGTTCAAGACCGCACGACAAGACCCACAAGACACACCAGTCACACAAGTCACACAAGGCAGCCATGGCCAAGGAATACAAGGATCTCATCGTCGGACTCGACATCGGCACCGCCAAGGTGATGGCGGTGGCGGCCGAGGTCCTGCCCAATGGCGAGTTGCGCCTGGCCGGGCTGGGCGTGGCCACTACCCATGGCCTGAAGCGCGGCGTGGTGGTCAATATCGACGCCACCGTGCAGAGCATCCAGGCCGCGCTGAAAGAGGCCGAGATGATGGCCGCCTGCAAGATCGAGCGGGTCTATACCGGCATCACCGGCAGCCACATCCGTGGCCAGAACAGCACCGGCATGGTGATCGTGCGCGACAACCGCGAGGTCACGCCGGTGGACGTGCACCGGGTGGTCGAGACCGCCAAGGCGATCAACATTCCCAACGACCAGCGCCTGCTGCTGGTCGAGCCGCAGGAGTTCGTGATCGACGGCCACGAGGTGAAGGAGCCGGTGGGCATGAGCGGCAGCCGGCTCGAGGTCAAGGTGCACATCGTCACCGGGGCCCAGAGCGCGGCCGAGAACATCCTCAAGTGCGTGCGGCGCTGCGGCCTGGAGGTAGACCGCCTGGTGCTCAACCCCAGCGCCAGTGCCGCAGCGGTGCTGACCGAGGACGAGAAGATGCTGGGCGTGGCGCTGGTCGACATCGGCGCCGGCACCACCGACGTGAGCATCTTCACCGAGGGTTCGATCCGCCACACCGCGGTGATCCCGATCGCCGGCGACCTGATCACCAGCGACATCGCGATGGCCCTGCGCACCCCCACCAAGGACGCCGAGGAGATCAAGGTCGAGTACGGCGTGGCCAAGCAGATGCTGGCCGACCCGAGCGAGAAC
>JANNZD010000109.1:0-13113 GCA_031410435.1 Betaproteobacteria bacterium
GCTATGTCAGCCCCAAATGGGTGCCGCAGATGGCCGACAACGCCCAGGTGATGGCGGCGGTGCGGCGCCTGCCGGGGGTGCGCTACAGCGTGCTGGTGCCCAATATGCTGGGCCTGCAGGCCGCGCTGGCGGGCTGGCAGCGCGACCAGCCGGCCACCCGCCTGGATGAGGTGGTGGTGTTCGGCGCAGCCACCCAGGCCTTCAGCCGGCGCAACATCAATTGCAGCATCGAAGAAAGCATCGAGCGCTTTGCGCCGGTGGTGGCGGCGGCCCGCGATGCCGGGCTGAAGGTGCGCTCGGCCATCAGCTGCGCGCTGGGCTGCCCCTACCAGGGCGCGGTCACGCCCGACGAGGTGGAGCACCTGGTCAAGCTGTTCAAGCAGATCGGCGTGCACCATTGCGGCGTGGCCGACACCATCGGCGTGGGCACGCCGCGCCGGGTGCAGGCGGTGATGGAGCGGGCGCTCAAGCATTACCCGCTGGACCAGGTCAGCGGGCATTTCCATGACACCTATGGTCAGGCGCTGGCCAACATCCTGGCCTGCCTGCAGATGGGCATCCATACCTTTGACACCAGCGTGGCCGGGCTGGGGGGTTGCCCCTATGCCAAGGGCGCCACCGGCAACGTCGCCACCGAGGATGTGGTCTTCATGCTGCGCGGCATGGGCATAGACACCGGCATCGACCTGGACGCGCTGGTCGACGCCGGCGGCTATATCTCGGGCGTGCTGGGCCGCCCGCCAGTCTCACGCGCCGGCAAGGCACTGCTGATCAAGCGCGGCCAGGTGTTTGCATGACCTTGCCGACGCCAGAGGCCCAAGCGGCCCAAGCGGCCCAAGCGGCCCAGCGGCCCGAGGGCTTCCTGCGGGTGGCGGCCCTACTGGCCGCGCGCGGCCATGCCCATGTGCCGCGCTGGCTGGACCGCCCGGCGCGCACCTGTGCCGAAGCCGCCCAGGCGCTGGGCCTGCAGACCGGCCAGATCGCCAAGAGCGTGATCTTCCGGCGCCGCGCCGATGGCCTGGCAGTGCTGGTGGTGGCCTCGGGTGACCGCCGGGTGGACGAGCGCAAGGTGGCAGCCCAGGTGGGCGCGATCGGCCGGGCCGATGCCGCGTTCGTCAAGCAGCAGACCGGGTTCTCGATCGGGGGCGTGGCACCGCTCGGGCATCTGCAGCCGCCGGTGGTGCTGATCGACCGGGACTTGTTCCGCTTTGGCCAGGTCTGGGCCGCAGCGGGGCATCCGCATGGCGTGTTCTGCCTGACGCCGGATGAACTGGTGGCGCTGACCGGCGCACCGGTGGTCGAGGTGGCGACCGACGAGGCTGCAGCGTGAGCGCCGCCACGGCCCCGGTGGCCAGCCCCTGCATCAACATCTGCCGCATGCACCCGGCCAGCGGCTGGTGCGAGGGCTGCCTGCGCACCCTCGACGAAATCGCCGCCTGGGGCGGGCTGGACGATGCCGCCAAGCGTGACCTGCTGGTGCGCCTGGCGCCCCGGCGGGTGGCCTGGCGCGCCATCCGGGCGGCTGCCCGCGATGCCGCACTGAAAGGACCCGAACCATGAAACAGGTGGATTTCTACTTCGACGTGATCTCGCCCTATGCCTGGCTGGCCTTCGAGCGCCTGCCGCAGGCCCTGGCCGGCCTGAACCTGGTGGTGCACTACCAGCCGCTGCTGTTTGCCGGCCTGCTCGGGCACTGGGGCCAGAAGGGGCCGGCAGAGATCGAGCCCAAGCGCGCCTGGACATACCGCCAGGTGGCCTGGCTGGCCCGGCAGCAGGGCACGCTGCTGCAGCTGCCCCGGCCGCACCCCTTCAACCCGCTGGCACTGCAGCGCCTGGCCCTGGCCTGTGCGCCGGCGGGCGGCAGCCCCAACCGCCAGGTGGTGCAGGCCCTGTTCCGGCATGTCTGGTGCCGCGCGGGTGCCGACCCCAATGACCCGGCCGCGCTGGCGGCGCTGGTGCAGCGCCTGGCCCCGCAACGCGACCCGGGCGGCGCCGAGGTCAAGGCCGAGCTGCGCCAGCGCACCGAATCGGCGCTGGCCGCCGGCCTGTTCGGCGTGCCCACGCTGGTGTCCGACGGCCGGGCCTTCTTTGGCCAGGACGCGCTGCCCATGCTGCAGGCGGCCCTGGCGGGCGATGCCTGGTTCGACGGTCCGGACTGGGACGAGGCCGGCCAGCAGCCGGCGGGGCTGCAACGCGGCCCAGCCTGATTGGCGGCGGCGCCTGCCCGGCCTGTCGGCAGCACCGCTCGAAGCTGACACCCCCCGGGCTTGGGGTGGGTTGAATCCCTGGGTGTTTTCATCAGGTGACCTGAAATATTCCACATCATGGAATGAGACCTCAGGGTTGCACCTGGTTCTGTAAGTTTCTGTTGGATTGCCGTCAGAAACCGGTCAGGGGCGCCGCCAATAGTTCGCCCCACGCGGCACATCGGTGCCGATTTTTCTGACCAGGAGACAACACCCATGGCAACAGCATCCATGTCATCGACAGGCGCCGCCGCGCCGATGACCGCCGAGGAGAAGAAGGTCATCTTCGCCTCGTCACTCGGCACCGTTTTCGAGTGGTACGACTTCTATCTGTACGGCTCCCTGGCGGTATTCATCGGCAAGCAGTTCTTTGCCGCCCTCGACCCGACCGCCCAGTTCATCGCGTCCCTGCTGGCCTTTGCCGCCGGCTTCATCGTGCGGCCCTTCGGCGCGCTGGTGTTCGGCCGTCTGGGCGACATGATCGGGCGCAAGTACACCTTCCTGGTCACCATCCTGATCATGGGCCTGTCGACCTTCATCGTCGGCATCCTGCCCAGCTATGCCTCGATCGGCGTGGCCGCGCCCATCATCCTGGTCGGCCTGCGCATCCTGCAGGGCCTGGCCCTGGGCGGTGAGTACGGCGGTGCCGCCACCTATGTGGCCGAACATGCGCCGCATGGCCGGCGCGGTGCCTACACCGCCTGGATCCAGACCACCGCCACGCTGGGCCTGATGCTGTCGTTGATGATCATCCTGGGCGTGCGCACCTACCTGGGCGAGACCGCCTTTGCCGACTGGGGCTGGCGCGTGCCCTTCATCCTGTCGATCCTGCTGCTGGCCGTCAGCGTCTGGATCCGGCTGTCGATGAACGAGTCGCCTGCCTTCAAGAAGATGAAGGAAGAGGGCAAGGTCTCCAAGGCGCCGCTGACCGAATCCTTCGGCCAGTGGAAGAACATGAAGATCGTGATGCTGGCCCTGTTCGGCCTGGTCATGGGCCAGGGCGTGGTCTGGTATTCGGGCCAGTTCTATGCGCTGTTCTTCCTGGCCAATGTGCTCAAGGTCGACTCGGCCACCGCCAACATCATGGTGGCGGTCTCGCTGATCATCGGCACGCCCTTCTTCGTGATCTTCGGCACCCTGTCGGACAAGATCGGCCGCAAGCCCATCATCCTGGCCGGCATGTTGCTGGCAGTGCTGACCTACTTCCCGCTGTTCAAGGCCCTGACCGGCGCCGCCAACCCTGAGCTGGCCAAGGCCCAGGTCACCGCGCAGATCGTCGTCAAGGCCGACCCGGCGACCTGCTCCTTCCAGGGCAGCCCGATCGCCCGTGAGGTCGACTTCCTCTCGGGTTGCGACATCGCCAAGCGCGCGCTGACCCAAAGCTCGGCCAGCTACCACAACGAGGCCGTGCCGGCCGGTACCGCCACCACCATCAAGATCGGCGACAAAGAGATCACCCCGCCGACCGCCAAGACCCTGGCCGGTGGCCACAAGTTCGACGAGGAGTCGGCCAAGGCCATCGCCGCCTTCAAGAAGGACGTGGCCGATACGCTCAAGGCCGCTGGCTACCCGGCCAAGGCCAAGCCGATCGAGTTCATGGGCGGCCAGTGGTGGACCATCGTCGGCATCCTGACCATCCTGGTGCTCTACGTAACGATGGTCTACGGGCCGATCGCCGCGATGCTGGTGGAGCTGTTCCCGACCCGCATCCGCTACACCTCGATGAGCCTGCCCTACCATATCGGCAATGGCTGGTTCGGCGGCCTGCTGCCGTCGATCACCTTCGCGATGGTGGCCCAGAACGGCAACATGTATTACGGCCTGTGGTACCCGATCACGATCGCCGCAGTGTGCTTCGTGATTGGCCTGCTGTTCGTGCGCGAGACCAAGGACGTCGACATCTACGCCCGTGACTGACCGGGTCTAACCCCAGGAACCGGGCGCCCAGGGCGCCCGGTTTGCTTCTTGTGTCCGATTGCTTCAATCAAGGATTTGCCATGTGGAAATTGCTCCTTGCCTTCATCGTGTTTGCTGCCGTTGCCCTGTTCGTGCTGAAGAAATCGGGCGGCAATATCGATATGGGGGGTGAAAAGCACGACGTCAGCACCCCGCACGAGTCGCCCTCCGCGTCGGCGGCCGCCGCAGCCGCCGCCGCTGCTGCGTCCAGCCTGGTGCCGCAGGCCGCCAACGCGCCAGCGTCTGCCGCGTCGAACTGATGGGCTTCGGGCCTGCGGGCCGGCTCAGGGCGCTGTCGACAACAGCGATTTCTGGTCCAGCCGGGCCTCGATGTCCTGCACCATCAGGCGGTAGGCCGGGGCGCCAACGCCGCCGTAGCGGCGCAGGAATTCGCGGTTGCTCAGGGCGTCCGGCAGGTCGGCCACCCAGGGCAGGAGGTCGTCCTCCTGCACGCCGGCGGCCAGGCGCGACTGGAAGGCCAGCGGGTCGCGCATGGCCAGCTGCCCCAGGCGGGTGCCGGCCCGGTCGGCGGCCAGGTCGTTGAAGCTGAAGCCGCTGCCGCCGCGCGAATCCGACAACTCCTTGTACAGCCCCACGGCATCCGCCAGTGCCGCGCCGCCCTTGGCCGACAAGGCCGCCGAGATCAGGAAGTGCAGCGGTGTGTCGGGCCGCCCCATCAGCGTGACATTGGCCGCCGAGGCCGGGCCTGCGGGCTTGCCGGCGCTGGCGCCGACGCGTTGTGGGGCGGCGGGCAGGGTGTTGACCACCAGGGCCAGGGCGGTGAGGGCGGCGCGGTTCTCCAGCGCCGCACTGGCGCTGTCGGTCGAGCGCTGACGTGCCAAGGCAAACACCGGGGCCATCAACTGCGCCATCGAGACCTCGCCCGGCCCGGACGCCGCGCGGCCGGCAACTTGGGCCGGGCGCAGGCCCTTGGCTTGGGCCGCGGGCGCGATGCGTGCCGGCCGCGCTACCGGGGCCCCCGCTGCCACCAGGTCAGGTACCAGCTGCTGCAGCAGGTCGGTGTAGACATGCACCCGCGCCTGCTCCTCGGCCGGCAGCAGGCCGGCGGTCAGGCTGCGCAGCAGGTCGTCGGGCCAGGCATAGGCCAGGCTCATCTGGCCCGGCAGGAAGTTGATCTGGCTGACCAGGTGCCGGGCCAGCTCGATCTGGGGCTGCAATTCAAGCGCCCGGACCAGGCCCGGCAGCAGAGCCTGGACCAGCACCGCCGGCAGGCGCAGCCGGCCGACATGCAGGGTATCCAGGGCGGGCAGCCGGCCCGGCCGGTCCAGCAGTTGCAGGTCCAGGTTGAGCCATTGCCCCAGGCGGCTGGCCGGCACGGGCAGGCTGACCTGCAGCTGGGCCCGGCCGGCGTGCAGCTGCACCCGGGCCCGCGCCGGCAGCAGCCGGTTGCTGGCGAAATGCGCCAGCAGGCTCAAGTCGCGCTCATTCAGCGCCAGATTGCGGCTGATGCCTGGCAGTTTGCCGCGCGGGTCGTGGGCCTGCATCAGGCGGATGGCGCGCTGGATGTCGAGCGGCTGTGGTGCCTGTTGCGGCGCGACCACCGCAGTGTCCTGCAGCGCCAGCACCCCCAAGGCCGGCAGGCCGAGCAGCAGCGCTGCAGCCAGCGCCAGCCCGGCCCAGCCCAGGGCGGCGGCCAGGCGCCTGATGCGGGGGGGTCGGATGGCTTGCACCTGCGCAGTCTGCCATCGCAGGGCTGTCGCCAAAGGCTTCAGTTGCCGGCTTGCGGCCCGCCAGAACCCGGCTTGGGCGATGGCCGGGCGCTCACCAGGGGTCGACAAAGCGGCCCGGCAGTCGCGCGCTGCGGCCGCGCGGGCGCGCCGGCGCGGGCGCGCTGTCCATGCCGCGCACCAGCCAGGCCCGGGTTTCGGCCGGGTCGATCACGGCGTCGATCTCCAGCGTGGTGGCCATGTTGATGGCCGCGCCGTTGGCGTACTGGCGCGCCACCAGTTGCTGGTACAGCGCCTCGCGCGCCGGGCCCGCGGCGGCGGCTTCGAGCTCCTTGCGGTAGCCCAGCTTGACCGCGCCTTCCAGCCCCATGCCGCCGAACTCGCCGGTCGGCCAGGCCACGGTGAACACCGGCGCGTCAAAGCCGCCCACCGCCATTGCCTGCGCGCCCAGGCCGTAGCCCTTGCGCACCACCACGGTGAAACAGGGCACTTGCAGGTGGGCGGCGGTGACGAACAGACGGCAGGCATGGCGTACCTGGGCCGCACGCTCCACGGCCGGGCCGACCATGAAGCCGGGGGTGTCGCACAGGCTCAGCAGTGGCAGGCCATGGGCATTGCACAGCTGCATGAAGCGGGCGGCCTTGTCGGCGCCATCGGGGTCGATGGCGCCGCCCAGGTGCAGGGGGTTGTTGGCGAACAGCCCGACCGGCCGGCCCTCGATGCGGATCAGCGCGGTGACCATGCCGGCGGCAAAGCCGGCGCGCAGTTCAAGCACCGACCCGGTGTCGGCCAAGGCCTGGATCAGCGCCCGCATGTCGTAGACCCGCAGCCGGTTCTCAGGAATGGCCTGGCGCAGGGCCAGCGGGTTGCCGGCGGTCCAGTGCGCGCTGCGGCCCTGGAAGTAGGCCAGGTACTGGCGCGCGGCGGCCACCGCTTCGGCTTCGTCGGCCACCAGCAGGTCGATCACGCCGTTGCGGTGCAGGTCGGCGGCCGGGCCGATCTCTTCGGGCTTGACCAGGCCCAGCCCGCCACCTTCGATCATCGCCGGCCCGCCCAGGCCGATATTGGCCGCGCGGGTGGCGATCACCACGTCGGCACAGCCCAGCAGCGCGGCATTGCCGGCAAAGCAGCGGCCATGCACCACGCCCACCACCGGCACCTGGCCCGACAGCGCGGCGAACTGGCTGAAGGTGTGGTTGTTCAAGCCCGCCACGATGGGCATGTCCACATCCCCGGGCCGGCCGCCGCCGCCCTCGGCAAACAGCACCATCGGCAGTTGCCACTGGTGGGCCAGGCCCAGCAGCCGGTCCTTCTTGTGGTGGTTGCGCCAGCCCTGGGTGCCGGCCAGCACGCTGTAGTCGTAGGCCATCACCGCGCAACGGCTGCCTTCGGCGCCGAAGTCGGCGGCATTGACGCTGCCGATGCCGGTGACCATGCCGTCGGCCGGGGTGTTGCGGACCAAGTCGTCCAGCGTGCGCCGGCGCGTCTGCGCGGCGATGGCATAGGCGCCGTACTCGATGAAGCTGCCCGCATCGCAGAGCGCGGCGATGTTCTCGCGCGCGGTACGGCCACCGGCGGCATGGCGCCGCGCCACTGCGTCGGGGCGGGCGGCGTCCCGGGTCAGGGCGTCGCGGTCGAACACGGCCTGAAGGTCGGCCCGCACTGCAGCGGCATCTTGCGCACCGGCCGCCGCTGCGGCGCCCGGAGTGTCGGGCGCCGGCAGGCCGTGCATCAGCAGCTGGCCTTCGGCGACGAAATCTCCGGGCGCCACGCACAGCCGCGCCACCTGCATCGGCTCGGGCAGGTTCAGGCCGTGCTGCATCTTCATCGCCTCGAGCACCAGCGCCTCGGCACCGGCGGCCAGGGTGTCGCCCAGCGCGGCATTGAACTGCACCAGGCGGCCGGCCATCGGTGGGCGCAGCGCCAGGTGGCCGGGGGGCAGCACCTCGTCCTGGCCCGGGGCGGCCGCCGTGGTGGGCGGACTGGCAGGCGCGGCCGCATCGGTGTGCGCGGCCTGCTGGCCCTGCAACTCGGGCCAGTTCATTTCCAGCCAGCGGGTATGCAGCGGCTGCTGCAGCAGCAGGTCGGGGTGGGCGGCCAGCGCGCGCAGCAGCGGCAGGTTGGTGGCCAGGCCGTCGAGATGGCATTCCGCCAGCGCGCGTTGCGATCGGCGCAGCACCGCGCTGAACTGCGGGCTGGCATGGTGGACGATCAGCTTGGCCAGCAGGCTGTCATGGTGGGGCGACGGCGCCAGGCCGGCCTGGGCATGGGTGTCGATGCGCACGCCGGGGCCCTGGGCCCAGTCGCAGCGGGTCAGGCGGCCCGAGGCTGGCCGGGCCTGGCCCTGGGCGTCGAGCGTCTCGGCATTGATGCGCCACTGCACCGCAAAGCCGCGCAACGGGGGTGGCAGCAACGGGTCCAGCCCCAGGTCGGCCAAAGTGCGGCCGGCGGCGATGGCGATCTGCACCTGCACCAGGTCCACGCCGGTGACGGCTTCGGTGATGGTGTGCTCCACCTGCAGGCGCGGGTTGGCCTCGATGAAGACCAGCGGCAGATCGGCCGAGGTCTCGTCGACCAGGAACTCGAAGGTACCCAGGCCCCGGTAGGCGCTGGCGCCCGCGAGCTTGAGCGCCGCGGTCACCATCGCACTGCGCAGCGCCGGGCTCAAGGTCGGGCTGGGCGCGATCTCCACCAGCTTTTGGAAGCGCCGCTGCACGGTGCACTCGCGCTCGCCCAGCGCCATCACCTGCCGGCCGTCGCCGATCACCTGCAGCTCCAGGTGGCGTGCGCGGGGGATCAGGCGTTCGGCGTACACCGCGCCTTCGCCAAAGGCCGCCTGGGCCTCGGCGCTGCAGCGCCTGAATGCCTCGGGCAATCCGGCCGGATCGAACACCGCCCGCATGCCGCGCCCGCCGCCGCCGGCCACCGCCTTGAGCATCACGCCGCACTGCGGGTCGAGGAGGCGCTGGGCCATGAAGAAGGCCAGAGTCTCGGCCGGGCCGGCTGCGCCGGTGCCGGGCAGCAAGGGCACACCCTGTTCGGCGGCCAGACGCCGGGCGCTGGCCTTGTCGCCGAACAGTGCCAGCTGCGCCGGTGTCGGCCCGATGAAGACCATACCGGCATCGGCAATGGCCTGCGCAAAGTCGGCCCGCTCACTCAAGAAACCATAGCCGGGGTGCACCGCGTCGCAACCCTGCTGGCGGGCGATGCCGACCAGGGCTGCGCTGTCGAGGTAGGCGGCCGGGCCGGTGGCGTCCAGCGCAATGGCCGCGTCGGCCAGCGTGGTGTGCAGCGCGCCGTCATCGTCGCGCGAGAACACCGCGACCGTGCGTATCCCCAGGTCTTGGGCGGCGCGCACGATGCGCACCGCGATTTCGCCGCGGTTGGCGATCAGCAGGGACTTGAACATGGTGCGGCCGATGCTAGGGCCGGCGCTGCGGGCGCCGCGTCACCTGGGTGATGACGCAGCGCCGGGTGGATTCAAGCCACGCTGCGCTGTTCGCCCTGGCCGAACAGATTGCGGGTGCAGCGGCCGCAGATCGTCGGATGGGCGGCATCCACGCCCACATCGTCGCGGTAATGCCAGCAACGCTCGCACTTGGCTGCGGTGGACGGCGTCACGTCGATCAGCAGGGTCTCGCCGGCCTGCAGCGTCACCGACGAGGTGATGAAGACGAACTTCAGCCCATCACCCAGGGACGCCAGCAGCGCATGGGTCTCGGGCGGCGCGGTGAGCACCACATTGGCCTGCAAGGACGAACCCACGCCGCCGGCGCTGCGCACGTCCTCGATGGCCTTGTTCACCGCCTCGCGCACTGCGCGGATCGCCTGCCACTTGGCCAGCAGCGCGGCATCGGGCGTGACCATCGGCCAGTAGGTCTGGGCAAAGATCGAGCCCAGGCCGGGCGCGAACACGCCCCAGGCCTCTTCGGCGGTGAAGCTGAGGAAGGGCGCCATCCAGCGCAGCATGGCCTGGGTGATGTGCCACAGCGCGGTCTGGGCGCTGCGCCGGGCCACGCTCTTGGGCGCGCTGGTGTAGAGCCGGTCCTTCAGCACGTCCAGGTAGAAGGCGCCCAGGTCCTCGCTGCAATACACCTGCAGCTTGGCCACCACCGGGTGGAACTCGTAGACCTCGTAGTGGGCCAGGATCTCGTTCTGCAGCGCGCTGGCCCGGGCCAGCGCATGGTGGTCGATCTCCAGCAATTGCTCGGGCGAAACCGAATCGGTTGCCGGGTCGAAATCGCTGATGTTGGCCAGCAAGAAGCGCAGCGTGTTGCGGATGCGCCGGTAGCTGTCCACCACCCGGGCCAGGATCTTGTCGTCACCGGCGATGTCGCCGGAATAGTCACTGGCGGCCACCCACAGCCGGATGATGTCGGCGCCCAGCTTCTGGCTGATCACCTGGGGCTCGATGCCATTGCCCAGGCTCTTGCTCATCTTGCGGCCCTGGCTGTCCACGGTGAAGCCGTGGGTCAGCAGTCCGCGGTAGGGCGCGCGGCCGTAGATCGCGCAGGCCAGCAGCAGCGAGCTGTGGAACCAGCCGCGGTGCTGGTCATGGCCCTCCAGGTAGAGGTCGGCCTCGGGGCCGACGTCATGGTGGCCCAGGTTGCTGGCATCGCCCGGCACCGCCTCGACATGGGTGCCGCGCAGCACATGCCAGAAGGTGGAGCCCGAATCGAACCACACCTCCAGGATGTCGCTGCTCTTGCTGTAGTGCGGCGCGTCCTCGGCGCCCAGGATCTCCTCGGCCGTGGCGCGGCTCCAGGCCTCGATGCCGCCGGCTTCGACGATGGCCGCGGCCTGGTCCAGGATGGCCATCGTGCGCGGGTGCAGGTCGCCGCTCTCCTTGTGCAGGAAGAAGGGCAGCGGCACGCCCCAGCTGCGCTGGCGGCTGATGCACCAGTCGGGCCGGTTGGCGATCATGTCGCGCAGCCTGGCCTGGCCATTCTCGGGGTAGAAGCGGGTCTGCTCGATGGCCTCCAGCGCCATCTGGCGCCGGGACTGGGGCGCCTTGTCCTTGGTGAACACGCCCGCGTTGGACCCATTCGCCTCGTCCATGCGCACGAACCACTGCGCCGCGGCACGGTAGATCACCGGAGTCTTGTGGCGCCAGCAATGCGGGTAGCTGTGGCTGATGGCCTCGGTGGCCAGCAGGCGGCCGGCGCTGCGCAGCGCCTCGATGATCGCCGGCACCGCCTTCCAGATGTTCTGGCCGCCGAACAGCGGGAAGTCGGCCGCATAGCTGCCATAGCCCTGCACCGGGTTCAGGATGTCGTCGGTGCTCATGCCATGGGCCCGGCAGGAATTGAAGTCGTCCACCCCATAGGCCGGTGAGCTGTGCACCAGGCCGGTACCGTCATCGGCGGTGGCGTAGTCGGCCAGGTAGACCGGGCTCAGGCGGTCGTAGCCCGCATCCACCGCGGCCAGCGGGTGGTGAAAGTTGATGCCGCCCAGTTGCTCGCCCAGCGTGGTGGCCAGCACCTGGCCGGTGAGGCCGTAACGCGCCAGGCACTTGTCAACCAGCGACGCCGCCAGGATCAGCAGGCCGCGCGCGGTGTCGACCAGCGCGTATTCCAGCGCCGGGTTCAGGTTCAGCGCCTGGTTGGCGGGCAGGGTCCAGGCGGTGGTGGTCCAGATCACCGCGAAGGCGTCTTTGTCCAGCGCGGCCAGGCCGAAGGCGCTGGCCAGCTTGGCGGGCTCGGCGCACAGAAAGGCCACGTCCAGGGTCTGGCTCTGCTTGTCGGCGTACTCGATCTCGAACTCGGCCAGCGACGAGCCGCAGTCGAAGCACCAGTACACCGGTTTCAGGCCGCGGTAGACGAAACCGCGCTCGATCACCCGCTTGAAGGCGCGGATCTCGCCGGCCTCGTTGGCAAAGTCCATCGTGCGGTAAGGCCGCTCCCAGTCGCCCAGCACGCCCAGGCGCTGGAAGTCGGTGCTCTGCTGGGCGATCTGCTCGGTGGCATAGGCGCGGCTCTTGGCCTGCATGTCGTCGCGGCTGAGTTTTCGGCCATGCTTCTTCTCGATCGCGTTCTCGATCGGTAGGCCATGGCAATCCCAGCCCGGCACGTACTGGGCGTCGAAGCCGGCCAGCTGCCTGGCCTTGACGATCATGTCCTTCAACACCTTGTTGACCGCATGGCCCATGTGGATCTGGCCGTTGGCATAGGGCGGACCGTCATGCAGGATGAACTTGGGCGCGCCGCAGCGGGCCTCGCGCAGGCGCTGGTAGCGGCCTTCGTCCTGCCACTGCTTGACCCAGCCCGGCTCGCGCTTGGGCAGGTCGCCGCGCATCGGGAAGGGGGTGTCGGGCAGGTTCAGGGTGGACCGGTAGTCGGCCGGCGCGGCGGGGGAGGTGGGTTCGGTCATGGCGGCTTCGCGCCCGGTGGACGCGCTCTTCGTAGGTTGTGCGGGGCGCAGTGCGGGCCAGGCGGGCGGCGGCGCGGCGGCCACCGGGCTGGCTACGTCAGGCGGGCGAGCGCTGAATTCGATCGCGCGTGGTCTGGCGCTGGGTGGCGGCAGGCCAACAAGGGCGGCGGCAGGAAACCGGGCATGACGACATCATTGGATTCTATCCAGCAAGGTGCATGAAATTGGGGTGTCGAGCCCCGGCTTATCCGGGCGCTGCGTCGGGCCGTGCGCTTTAGAGTGGCGGCATGCCATTCGTGCGCCGAGACACCCAAGGGTCGCTGACCAGCCTTCACCGCAGCAGCGAGGGTGACGCAACCGAGTGGCTGGACGATGCCGACCCCCAGGTGCTGGCTTTCCTGGGCCGCAGCGCGGCAGACGGTTTCGAGCAACTCGACGCCAGCTTCATCCGGGTGCTTGAAGACCTGATCGACGCGCTGATCCGTCGCCAGGTGATCAATGTCACCGACCTGCCGTCTGCGGCCCAGCACAAGCTGTATTCACGCAAGGGCCACCGTGTGCCCACAGCGCTGAGCGAGCTCAACCTGCTGGGCGAAGCTGCCGCCGACAGCGAAAGCACCGCCCTACAAGCCTACCGCCGAAGTATCTGAGCCCGCGCATGCGCCGCCGGAAGGCGGCGAATGGCTGGCGAAGGCCGGCGCGCGATTGCACGCGCGGCGGCTGGGCCCCTGCGCCGCCGGAAGGCGGCGAATGGCTGGCGAAGGCCGGCGCGCGATTGCACGCGCGGCGGCTGGGCCCCTGCGCCGCCGGAAGGCGGCGAATGGCTGGCGAAGGCCGGCGCGCGATTGCACGCC
>JANNZD010000110.1:0-2979 GCA_031410435.1 Betaproteobacteria bacterium
GAGGTCGGGCGGCGATAGTTCTGGCGCGGACGCGTTGCCGGCCCGCGCCGCATCGATCGGGCCTGGGCCCGGGAGGGCGGGCTCGGTCTGACCGGCGGCGTCGGCCGGGATAGCGCTCAGCGCGACTTCGCTGGCCGGGTCGGGATCGGCTGGTGCATTGCTTGCGGGCCAGCCCAGACGGGTGACGGCCAGGACCAGCGCGCTGGCGGGGTCGGCCGCTTGGGTGATGGCCGGGATGCCCGCAGCGTCGGCCGTCTCCGGCGCTGGCGTGTGCTGGCTGCGCCGACCGGGCTGGGTTCGGCTGGCCGCCGTGGCGGCCAGCTCGGCACGCCCGCCCTGGGCCGCGCCGTTGGCGTTGGCCTTTCGCGCCGCCTGGGCGTTGCCGGCCGGTGCGGGGCTGCCGGTCGGCTTGGCGCGCGGCGACACGGCCGCCGGTGCGCTGGGCGGCGCCGCGCCTCGGGCCGGGGGCGGGTTGTTCGGCGCCGCCGGGATGGGCGCGGCCGGCCGGCTGGCCAGCTCGGGTGGCGTTGACGGTCGAGCCACGGCGGCAGCGCTGACGCGTTGCGCCAGGGCCTGCTGATCGGCCAGGCGCACGCTGTTGAGCTGGGCTTCCGCCCGTTGGCGCATCAGCTGGGCAAAGGGGCTGTCCGGGGTGGCCGCCTGCGGCCCGCGCGCGGCGGCCATGGCCGGGTGGGGCGGGGTCGGGCTGGCTGGCGCTGACAGCAGCGAGGCGAGCGAGGCAGGCAAGGAGGCGGGCAGGGCAGGCGACATGGGCTGGGGGCGCGAAACAATGGGTTCAAGGGGCTGCGGGGTTGTGGCAGGAGCGCTGAGGTGGTCCGGCGCGGGAGCGTGCGGGCCTGGGCTCAGCCGCTGGCGGAGGCCAGCGGCAGCTGCCCGGTATGGCGGCGCTGGGCCGCCTCGTCGGTATTGCGTTGTTCACGCTGGTCGGTCACGCGCTGGGCTTCGGCCTGACGCCGCTGGATCAGCTTGCGCACGGCGGCCACCCTTTGCTCGCGCTCGAGCAGCAGACGGCGCGCCTGCTGGCTGCGCTGGTCCAGCTGTTCGGCCGTGTTCTGCTGCAGGTCGATGGCGTAGTCCAGGCGCTGGCCAAAACTGCGGTGGCACTGCACCAGCACCGGTGTGCCCGACTGCTGGAAGCGGCTGACCCAGCGCTGGTCGTACTCGCTGCGGTACTGGTGCAGGTCGTCGGCCTGGCTGCGCGCGTGCCGGGTCTGTTGTTCGGCCAGCTTCCATTGGGCCTGCGCGGTATCGCGCTCGGCCTCGGCACGTTCCAGCAGGGTCTGCAGCAGGGGGATGGTTTTCAGCGGCATGGTGGGCATTGGGCATTGGCCAGAGGGTCAGGGGTGCAGCAGTGGGCGCAAGCGCCGCTGGCAGTTCAGGTCCCGGCCAGGCGGCTCAGCAGGCTCTGGCTTTGCAGCAGGGTGGCGCGTTCATGCATGTCCTGCTGCAGCATCAGCAGCAGCTTGGGGTGGAGTGCGATGGCCGCGTCCAGCTCGGCGTCCTGGCCGCTCTGGTAGGCGCCCAGCTGGATCAGGTCGCGGGCCTTGTTGACCCGCGCCAGCATGGCCCGGGCCCGGCGCGCGGCGTCCACCTGCTCCTTGGGCGCCACCGCGTTCATCACCCGAGAGATCGATTTCTCGACGTCGATGGCGGGGAAGTGGCCGGTCTCGGCCAGTTCGCGCGACAGCACGATATGGCCGTCGAGGATGCCGCGCGCGGCGTCGGCAATCGGGTCCTGCGGGTCGTCGCCCTCGCTCAGCACGGTGTAAAAGGCGGTGATCGAGCCCAGGCCGTTCAGGCCGTTGCCCGAGCGCTCCACCAGCTGCGGCAGCTTGGCAAAGCAGCTGGGCGGATAACCCTTGGTGGCGGGGGGCTCGCCGATGGCCAGGGCGATCTCGCGCTGGGCCATGGCGTAGCGGGTCAGGCTGTCCATCAGCAGCAGCACATGCCGGCCCTGGTCGCGGAAATGCTCGGCCACCGCGGTGGCATAGGTGGCGCCCTGCATGCGCACCAGGGGCGGTGCGTCGGCCGGGGCGGCCACCACCACGCTGCGGGCCAGGCCGCTCTCGCCCAGGATGTCCTCGATGAACTCCTTGACCTCGCGGCCGCGCTCGCCGATCAGGCCGACCACGATCACGTCGGCCTCGGTGTAGCGGGCCATCATGCCCAGCAGTACCGACTTGCCCACCCCGGTGCCGGCAAACAGACCCAGGCGCTGGCCGCGGCCCACGGTGAGCAGGGCGTTGATCGCGCGCACCCCGGTGTCCAGCGGGCGGCGCACCGGGTCGCGTTCCATCGCATTGATCGGGCGGCGCAGCATCGGCTCGTTGCGCACATGGGTGAGCGGGCCCAGCCGGTCCATCGGCTGGCCCATCGCGTCGATCACCCGGCCGAGCAGGCCGTCGCCCATCGGCAGGTGCAGGCCGCGGTCCTCGCTGCGGCGCCAGAGCTGGTTGTCGCGGCCCAGCAGCGGCGGGGCATGCGGGGTGATGCGCGGGCTGACCCGCGCGCCGCTGGACAGGCCCTGCAGGTCGCCGGTGGGCATCAGCAGGGCGCGGTCGCCGTTGAAGCCCACCACCTCGGCCTGCACCGGGTTGGGCGCGTCCCCATGCACCTCGAAGACCGCGCCCACCGGGGCGCGCACCCCGGCTGCCTCCAGCACCAGGCCGGTGACACGCACCAGGCTGCCATGGGTCTGCAGCGGGCTGCGCATCGCTGCGTAGGCCTGCAGGTCCTTGAGGTAGTGGGTCCAGCGGGCGGTGCGGGCCGACGCGCCGGCGCGGGCTGGCGGCGCCGGCGCGGCCGGCGGCTCGCCGTCCAGACGGCCCGGCGCGCTCACTGGACCACCCTGCATGCTGCGCATGCCGGGATTCGCGCTTGGGAGCGGCCCGGCGCGCTCACTGGACCACCCTGCATGCTGCGCATGCCGGGATTCGCGCTTGGGAGCGGCCCGGCGCG
>JANNZD010000111.1:0-2956 GCA_031410435.1 Betaproteobacteria bacterium
GGCAAGGTTTGCGCGAGCAGCTCCAGGCGCTTGGCATTCAGCGGGAAGGGCAGAAAGCTGATCCCGGTCACCCGTCCGCCCGGGCGCCCGAGCTGCGCCGCATGACCCGAGGCGACCAGGTCGCCCAGTGACACGACGGGCGTGGCCAGCGTGGCCGTGGCGGCCAGCGCAGCGTCGGTGGCCGCCGGCCCGGGCGCAATGATCACTGCCGGCTTGAGCGCCGCGAGTTCGGCGGCCAGGCGCGGCAGGTCCTGCGTGCGCCCCTCTGCATAACGCACATCCAACACGATATCGCGGCCTTCGACATGGCCTCGCTCGCGCAAGCCCTCCCGCAAAGCCTGCAAGCCGGTGGGGTTGGTGGTGGCGCCTCCTGCCGTCAGATAGCCTATGCGTTGAACTACCTGTCCGGGCTGCGCACGCGATGGCTGCGCTGCAAACCCGCCTAACACAGTCGTGCTGGCGGTGGCCAGCAGCCATGAGCGGCGTTTGGTTCCGACATCACATCGCTGCGCGATATGAGTCTGCACCGAAGCACTTCGTGCTTTCATTGGATCACCTCATCGGCGCGCAGCAGCACCGGCTGCGGGATGGGGATGCCCAGCGCCTTGGCGGCTTTGAGGTTGATGGCCAGCTCGAATTTGGTCGGTTGCTCGACCGGAATGTCAGCGGGCTTGGCGCCCTTGAGGATCTTGTCGACCAGCTGGGCCGAACGGCGTATTTGATCGGCTAGCGACGAGCCATAGGAGAACAAGGCACCCGCCTCGAGTTGGTACGCGCCATTCACGATCACCGGCACGCGCTTTCGACTTGCCAGCTCGACAATCCGTGCGCGCAGACTAGCGCCAATCGTCGCCGTGCCTGCATAGATCACATCGACACCCTGGCCGGTCAGCTTGGCCATGGCGGCATCCAACTCACCCGGGCTCGACAGGTCGGCCCAGATGATCGTCAGGCCGAGTGCTGTGGCCGCTAGACCGATGCTGCGAAGGTTGGCACTCGATTGCGGCTCGGTCAGGTCGCGCAGGAGCCCGACGCGCCTGGCATTCGGCAAGATCTCGTGCAGCAATTCAAACCGCTTGGGCACGAGCGACTCGATGACGTTGACGACACCGGTCGCGTTGCCGCCCGGACGGGCGAGGCTGGCCACGAGGCCGAGGCCCACCGGATCGGTCAAGGATGCGAACACGATCGGTATCTTGCCCGTGGCCTGCTTCGCGGCCAAAGCCGACACCCCCGGCGGCGCGTAGATCAAGTCCGGCTTGCGCGCCACCAGTTCGGCTGCGAGCCGGGGCAGGTCCTGCTGCTGGTCGTCGGCATAGACCCGGTCGTAGGCAATGTTCTGCCCTTCGATCCAGCCGAGCCCGCGCATCTCGTCGAAGAACGGCTTGAGGATGACCTCCTCCTTTGCACGTGTGCTGGGCGCGAGCACGCCCACGCGGCGCAGGCTCACGGCCAATGTCTGTGCCCGCAGCACGGCAGCCTGGCCCACGAGGCTGGCGCCGAGCGCGAGCACAAGCAGCCGTCGCTGGCTCCTTCGATGGCTGCGCAGACGCGTGGTCACTGAATCACCTCATCCGCCCGCAGCAGCAGCGCATTTGAAACGTTAAGACCCAGTGCCTTGGCGGTAGTCAGGTTGATCACGAATTCGAAGCGCGTGGGCTGCTCAATGGCCAGCTCGCCGGGGCGGGCGCCTTTGAGGATCTTGGCGACAAACGTGGCGGCGTTGCGGTACATCTCCACCCGCACCGGCCCGTAGCTGAGCAGCCCGCCTTCGACGGCAAAACGGCGGAAGGCCGAGATGCCAGGCAGGCGTTGCCGGGTCGCGAAAACGGCGCTTTGCCTGGACAGCGTGCTGACCAGTGGCGACGACAATTGCATCATCGCGCGCATGCCGGCCTTCAGGCCGGCGGCCAACGCGGGCTCGACGTCATCGGCGCTGCTGATCTCCATCACGACCAGCTCGGCGCCCAGGCCTTTTGCAGCCGCCTTGGCGGCGTCGAGTTGCAGTGCGCCGCTGCCTGAGTCCCACAGCACGCCGACACGCTGGGCACGTGGCGCCGCCTCGAGCAGCAACTGCAGCCATTTGCCGGCGATGCCCGGCAGATCCAGGAACAGGCCGGTCAGGTTGCCGCCAGGCCGCGCCAAGGTCTGCGCCCAGCCGGCGTGCACCGGCTCAGTCTCCAGGTCGAGCGCGACGACGGGGATGCTGCGTGTGGCCGCCAGCACCGCACGGATCGGCGCCGGGCCGGTGACAAAGATGACGTCGGCCCGGCGCTGCACCAGCTCTGCGGCCAAGCCCGGCAGGGCTTGCGGTTTGCCGCTGGTCGAGCGAATCTCAAGCGTGATGTTCTTGCCATCGACGTAGCCCAGTTCCTGCAGGCCTTGCAGGAACGCCGGCAAGGTGAAGCTGGACATCGCATTGGCGCCGTCGGTCAGCAGCACGCCCACCAGCGGCCGGTGCGGGCTGGCCTGCGGCCAAACAGGGTTGGCAGCCGTGACGGCGCCGCCGAACAGCAAAGAATTCACTGCTCGTCGTTTCATCACTGGATCACCTCGGCGATGTGATGAACCTTGCGGGCGTCTTTGGTCGCGTCCCGCAACGGTGCGCCGCCAAGCGCCCCGGCAAACCCGGCGAGAAACGCATCACGTCGATTCACCTGGCTCCCTCTCGTTGTTGCGGACCAACACAAGGTTTGGGACAGCGGACGCACGGCCCGATCAAGCTGGGTTGCAGGCCAGTCTACGCCTCAGCCTCTGCGACACCGGCCTGTTTGACGGGCCACGATGCTGCACGACGCCGATGGTTCCGACGCGACAACGTGAGCGCCACCCGCAGGGCCGTTGCGGCCTGCAGCCAGTACAGTGGAATGGCCGCACCCGGCATTCAAACCTGACCCCAGGAGACAAACATGAGCGACGCAACGGCCGCACCCTCCGCCCTGTCCAGCCGCCAGCG
>JANNZD010000112.1:0-16137 GCA_031410435.1 Betaproteobacteria bacterium
CTAATGGTTCGAACAGGACCGGGAGGTCGGCCTGCCGGCCAACTTCTATTCTTCGACCTTCTTCGTCGACAAGGCCCTCGAGTACATCGCGTCGTCGGGCGCCGACGGCAAGCCCTTCTTTGCCTACATCGGCTTCCAGGCCAACCACATCCCGATCCAGGCGCCGCGCGAATTCGTCGAGAAGTACAAGGGCCGATACGACGGCGGCTGGGCTGTGCTGCGCAAGGCCCGGCAAGCGCGCGCGCAGGCCTTGGGGCTGGTGCCTGCGGGCGCCGACCTCGTGCAGCTGTCGAGCACCAAGGACTGGGACAGCCTGAGTGCCGACGAACGGCGCTGGCACGCGCGCCACATGGAAGCCTACGCCGGCATGGCCGAGGCGATGGATGCGGAGGTGGGCCGCCTCGTCGCCTCGCTCAAGTCGACGGGGCGCTACGAGAACACCGTGTTCGTCTTCCTGTCGGACAAGGGCTCCGATCCCGCCAACCCCTTCGAGATACCCGTCTCCAAGGCCTGGGTGCGGATGAACTACGTGACCGATGCCGACCCGCTGGGCGGCAAAGGCACCTTCTCGGCGAACGGGCCGCATTGGGCCACCGCCACCAACTCGCCGCTGAGCGGCTACAAGTATTTCGCCAGTGAAGGCGGCCTGCGCGTGCCGATGATCATCGCCGGCGTGCCCGGCATGGTCAGCGACCACACGGCGAAGGCACTGAGCCATGTCAAGGATATCGTGCCGACCTTGTTGGAGGTGGCCGGCATCCCGGCCCATGACGGCCGCTACCGGGGCCGGCCGGTCGAGCCGCTGAGCGGACGCAGCCTGGTGCCGCTGCTCACGGGTCGGATCGATCGGGTTCATGCGGCCGACGAAGCCATCGGCTACGAACTGGCCGGCTCGGCGGCGCTGTTCAAGGGCGATTACAAGCTGGTCAGGAACCTGGCACCGCTGGGCGACGGGCAATGGCACCTCTTCGACCTTCAGGCCGACCCGGGCGAAGCCCACGATCTGCGCGAGTCGCAATCCGATCTCTTCAACACGCTGCAGGCCGACTATGCCGAGTACGCGCGCCGCAACGGTGTGCTGCCGATGCCCGAAGGCTTCGACCTGCAGAAGACGGCCCTGCGCTACGCGCTCCACCACTACCTGCTGCCCAAGCTCAGGCATGCAGCCCCCTGGGGCCTGGGTGGTTTGCTGCTTGCTGCTCTCGGTGCCTTCTGGTTGCAGCGCCGCTGGCGCGCGGCCAGGTCGGTGGCTGCCTGATCGGGTCAGGACGTCAGGGCAACGCTGAACAAGTCCCTGCGCAGGCGCAGTGCCTCGGTTTGGGATGCACTGCAAGGCGCAAACCGCAGCCATAGCCCGGCTATGGCGAGGATTTGCAAGGCCGCAGGGCGCCCAAAGCGGGGTGCTGCGCGTCGCGAGGGACTTGTTCAGCGTTGCCTTAAGTGGCCCCGGCGATTTGCTCGGACACGCGCAGGCCCTGGTGCCGCTTGCTGCACAGCTTCGCGCATCAGGTCGCTCTGTTCTGCCCGGATCGACAGGCGCGCTTGACCTCTGGATTTGATCGAGACCGCTTGGTGCGGTGTCGACCCAAGGGCAACGAGGAACCTGGATCCTCGGCTGTGCTTCGGCGGTGACTGCTTTGCGGCCGCTGGTCGAGGGGCTCGTTACGACCCGTTGCTGACCCGCGGTCGGTCGCCTTGCTTGAGCACAACCCGCCGTTGGAAGCTCACCGTTCCAGCGGTTCGGGCCATGTTGGCATAATATGCCAATGATGACCAAGCGGGCTTGCCGCTCGCCCTATTTGGAGTCCCGCAACATGCCCACCCGCAACGTCGTTCTGAGTGAACATCAACAGCAACTGGTTGAAACCCTGGTGCAGTCCGGTCGCTACCAGAACGCCAGCGAGGTGCTGCGAGAAGGGCTGCGCCTCATCGCGGAGCGCGAGCGCCGCGAGGATGCCAAGCTCGAGGCCCTGAAGCAAGCAGCCCGCCAGGGCTGGGCGGACGTGTCCGCAGGGCGGTATGCGGATGTTGCCGATGATCAGCTCGAAGACTTCATTGGACAGCTGGGTCGCCGCGCTGCGCAGGCTGCCAAGACGGCGAGTTGATGTTTCGCTATCGGCTGTCGGAAGCCGCTCAGCGGGATGTCCTCGACATCCTCGCGTGGACAGACGAACAATTCGGCGAGGTCGCCCGACTGCGCTACGAGAGCCTGATCGTCTCTGCGCTGCGCGACGTGGCACGCCACCCCGACAGACCGGGCAGTCTCGCACGGCCCGAACTCGGCGCCCATGTTCGATCTTGGCATCTGCGACTGAGCCGGGAGCGCGTGAATCCAGGCGTGGGGATCGTTCGCCGACCACGTCACTTTCTTGTCTACCGCTTGGAGCCCGGCTTGGTTGTGGTCGGTCGGGTGCTGCACGACGCCATGGAGTTGGCACGGCACCTGGACCCCGATACGGCTTGGGAGTAGTCGTCAGCGCGCGTTGTTCGACATTTGATCGCGGAAGGTAGCTGTTGCCTTGACGGCGCAACGACGGAGTAGGCGTCATGGACGCCAGCCAGGCACGAACCTGCTGCTGCTCCATCGGGTTCATGCCGCGCTAGAAGTCCAGCGTGCGCTGCGCCATCCACAAGCTGTAGGGCAGCGCAACGCGGCGCAAGCGCCCTGGCCCCATGGGCACCTCGACATCGTCAAGCCGGCGCGGCAAGCGCTGGCCGGGTGGCCAGCTCCCCAGCTTGGCCCGCACTTTTTCGTTGATGCCTTGGCGCAGCGGCACGAACTCCCGCGCAATCGCCTGGAACACCGGCGTCAGCGTGGGCGGGGTCGGGTCCTTGGCCAGCAGCGCCGGCGCGCCGGCCGCGCCGCTGGACTGCTCCGGCCTGGCCATGCGGTCGATCCAGGCACGCAGATGCTGGCGCGGCGCCACCAATTTCCGGGCTGGCCAAGGATCGCGCCCTAGGTGTCCGTACATGCTGCAGACCAGACCAAATCCACCCGCGCGGGCCGGTCGCCGAACAGGAAGTGGTGCTGCTGCGCGAAATGGGCGTCCAGCCGGTCGAGCCTGCCGGCCGTCCAGGTGTCCTTCACCGCAAACTGCTCGGGTTGCACGCCCACAGCGGGCAGCATGCCGCGCAAGGTGGCGGCCACCCGCTCAAGATCGCCCTCCGCCTGGCTTCAGTTGCCGTAGTAGACGTACTCGTCGTTCGCCGTGGTCGGCTGCTTCAACGAATGATCGATCGCAATCGGCCCCGCGCCGAGGGATGGCCAGATCGGCTTGCGCTGGGTCTTGTTCCACGCCAGCAACTGCGTCTTCAATGCCGCCACGCGCTCGGGCTCCTGGCCTGCGAGATTGATCTTTTCGGTGGGGTCGGTGGCCAGGTTGAAGAGCCAGTCCTTCTTCGGCATGTCGGACACTTGCAACTTCCAGTCGCCCGCGCGCACCGTGAGGTAGGTGTCGGTGCGCCAGAACAGCACATCGTGCGGCCGGCCGGGCGCGTCGCCCTTGATGAAGGGCAGCAGGTTCACGCCATCGATGATGCGGTCGCCCGGCGCCTGCTGGCCGGCGGCCGCTGCGGCCGTGGCAAAGATGTCGAAATGGCTGACCGGCGCCGTGACGCTGGCGCCGGCCGGAATGCTGCCCGGCCAGCGCATGAAGAAGGGCACGTGGATGCCGCCTTCGAAAAAGGTGGCCTTCCAGCCGCGGTACGGTGAATTGATGCCTTCCAGGCCGATGTAGTGCGCGCCACCGTTGTCGCTGGTGAACATCACCAGGGTGTTGTCATCCAGGCCCTGGTCCTTGAGTTGCTGCAGCACGCGGCCGATGTTGCGGTCCAGTGACCGGATCATCGCGGCATAAACACGCATCGTGTGGTCGGGGATGAAGCTCAGTGCGTCGTAGTCCTCGCGGGTGGCCTGCAGCGGCGTGTGCGGCGCGTTGTAGGCCAGGTACATGAAGAACGGGCGGCTTTTGTTGGCCGCCACCACCTTCACCGCCTCGTCGGTGAGGTAGTCGGTCATGTACTTCGGCGGCTGGAAGGGCTCGCCATCCTTGAAGCGCACGGCCCAGGGTTCAGACGCCCACAGGAACTTGTCGATCGGGTCGAAATCCTGCATCGCGTTGACCACACCCGGGTGCTGGGTGGGCAGGAACATCGACGCGCCATGCAGGTGCGACAGCGATTCGTCGAAGCCATGGTTGTAGGGCCTGAACTGCGGGCTGTCACCCAGATGCCATTTGCCCAGGTGCACCGTGTGATAACCGGCGCCCTGCAACAGTCTGGCCAGCGTGATCTCGCTGGTCGGCAGGCCCATGTCCTCGTAGGGGATCAGGTCGGCCTCGCGCTCGGGGTGGTAGACCGGCTTGATCCATTGATCGGCCGGGGCCATGCCGGTAACGGCCTTCATGAACTGCTTGGGCGTTGGCGTGAACTCGAAGCCGAAGCGAGTGGCATAGCGGCCGGTCATGATGGCTGCGCGCGAGGGCGCGCAAGTGGCGTTGCCGGAATAGCCGTTGCGGAAGTCAACGCCCTGCTTGGCGATGCTGTCGATGTTCGGCGTGGGCACCTTGCCACCGGCTATGCCGCCGCCGTAGCAGGTGATGTCATTGAAGCCCAGGTCGTCGGCGACGATCAGCACGATGTTGGGCGCGCGGCGCGGCGCGCTGGCGCTGCCCGCCGGCGCTGCGGGCCCGGCTTGCCATGCCACAGCTTGGGTCGGCCCGTAGTCCTTGTGCAGCCAGTACTTCACGGTCAGCAGCATCACGCCCGCGCGCCCACCGACGGCGTAGAACATCACCGCTGTCAACACCCCCAAGGCCGCCAGGGCCCAGGCCATCCGTTTGATCATGTCCCGTCTCCAATCCTTTTTCGCGTCGGCTTGTGAAATGGGCTCAAGGCCGCTTGCCCCTCTCGACGGCCTTGCTGCCGGCTGGCAAGGTGAACCAGTCGCCGTCAATGCCGATGTGCAGCGGGCCGGCGTAGATCTGACCCGCACGCTGCAGGAACACCGGGTCCAGCCCCGACGAGGGCAGCGGCGGCACGATGTGGTTGAACACCAGCGCCTTCACGCCCGCCGCCTGGGCGATCTCGGCCGCTTGCTCCGGCGTGGTGTGGTAGTTCAGGACGTCGTGCATGATCTTGGCCAGGTTCTGACGGCCCGCCTGGCTGAAGCCTTGCTCGAGAATGCCCAGCAGCTGCGGCGACAAGGCCTCGTGCACCAGCAGGTCAATGCCCTGGGACTCACGCGCCACGGCTGCGCTCTTGTTGGTGTCGCCGCTGATGACCACGCTGCGGTCCTTGTAGCGGATGCGGTAGCCCACGGCCGGGTGGATTGGGCCGTGGTCCACCGCGAAGGCCACGATCTCCAGGTCGGGCTCGTTGATCAGCACCTTGCGTCCCGTGTCGGCGGGCAACTCGAAGGGCCGCGCCGCGCCACCAAAACCTTCAGGGGGCGCCACGGCCTCTCCGTGGTGGGCCGTGCGGTAGCCCTTGTCGAGGGTGTAGGCGTCGTTGAAGCCCTGCACCACCTTCTCCAGGCCCACCGGGCCGTAGACCGGCAAGGGCGCCTTGGCAGTGCGCTGGATCCAGCGCTGCAGCATCAGTTCGCCCAGGCCGTCGATGTGATCGGAGTGGTAGTGCGTGAAGAACAGCGCCTCGATCTGCCCGGCGTTCAAGCGCATGCGGGCGATGTTGCGGCCGGCGCCTGAACCCGAGTCGAAGATGAACAGGCGCCGCCCCGCCACCACGGCCGTACAGGGGCCGCTGCGCTTGTCGTCGGGGAACGGCGAGCCGGCGCCACACAAGCCGACATGCAGGCCGTCGGGCAGCGCCGCAAGCGGATCGGCGATGGCGGTCAGGGCAGTCACCTGGCGCGCCATCAGGGCCACGGTGATCGGCCCGCGCTGCCACCAGGCGATTGCGGCGGCCACTGTCAGCAGCGCGCCGATCCACAAAGCGACTCTCGCGGGACCTTGCATCGGGTTTTCCTCGGGTGATACGAGCCCAAAGGCGCGTGCCCCGGATCTTGCGGCGCGACGACGTGCCCAACCAGTAGGGGTCCCCCGCTTGCTTAGCGGGAATAATTATGGCATTGTTAGTGCCATTACATTTCAAAGCCAGCGCGATCGATACGGCTCGGGCTTTGAAGCCGGCGCGCTGAGCGCCAACCCCACCGTCACCTCAAGGCATTCCATGGTCCTCACCGCCAGACGCCAGCCAGACAGCCTGCCCGAGGTCGCTGCGCCGTCCCTGCTGCTGCTGGTCTCCGAACCGGTGCGGGCGCTGGCCGAATGGGGCGCAGGCCTGGTGTTGCGCCGCACGGTGCAGCGTTTGGCGCCGGCCGGTGACGGCCACCCGGTGCTGGTGCTGCCTGGCCTGGGCGCTTCGGACCGCTCCACGGCCTTGCTGCGCCGCTTCCTGGGCGGCCTGGGCTACCAGGCGCTGCCCTGGGAGCTGGGGCGCAACAAGGGCGTGCGCAGCGGCCTGGAAGCACGCCTGCGCAGCCGGCTGCACCAGGTCCATGCGCAGACCGGCCGCAAGATCACCCTGGTCGGCCAGAGCCTGGGCGGTATCTATGCCCGAGAGTTGGCCAAGCTCGAGCCCGACAGCGTGCGCCAGGTGATCTCATTGGGTTCGCCCTTTGCCGGCCATCCGCATGCCACCCATGCCACGCGGCTCTACGAGGCCTTGTCGGGCGACAAGGTCGACAACATTCCGCCAGTGCAGCGGGCGCGCGTGCACCGCAAACCGCCGGTGCCCACGACATCGGTCTACAGCAAGGCCGACGGCGTGGTGGCCTGGCCCTGTTCAATCGAAGGCGGGCGCCCCGACGGCGAGAGCATCCACCTGCGCGGCGGCAGCCACCTGGGCATGGCTGCCAGTCCGGCTGCGCTGTGGCTGTTGGCCGACAGGCTGGCCCAGCCCGAGGGTCGATGGCAGCCCTTCGACCCCCAAGGCTGGCAACGCCTGGCCTACGGCGTGAACGACCACGCCGGCGGCCCTGTTGCAGGTGCTGCGGCCTGACCACCCAACCTTTACCCAGCGGCAGCATGGAACAAATCTGGCTCCAGCGCCATTCGCCCGGCGTGCCGGCCGAGATCGACAACAATTCGCTCGGCGCCATCGCCAGCTACTTCGAAGAATCGGTGGCGCAGTACGCCGATCGCAAGGCCTTCATCAGCGGGCCCACCGGCGTGGCGCTGCCGTCACCTCGTCAACCGGCTCAAGGACATGAGCCTGGTTTCAGGCTTCAAGGTCTACCCGAACGAGATCGAAGAAGCGGTCATGATGCACCCCACCTGAACGAAAGCACACCATGACCGAATTGGTCGTCCGCCGCCTTTTGATCGATCTGGAAACGCCTTTCGCCCGCCACTGGAACGGCGGGGACGCCTTTCGCACGGCCTTCTTCAACGCGTTGTCGATGAGCTTTCCGCGCGGCGAACAGTACTTCATCGACTCGGTGCGCAATGGTTTGAAGGCGCTGCCCGAAGCCGCGCGCGCCCGCCACGCCATCGAGGTGCAGGGCTTCATCGGGCAGGAGGCCACGCACCGGCGCATCCATGCACTGTTCAACGGCCATTTGATGAAGCAGGGCTATGTCAACCGCATCGAGCAGCGCGCGGATGCACGCATCGCTGCCAATGCCCACCTGGACCTGCGCATCCACCTGGCGGCCACCGCCGCCACCGAGCATTTCACGGCGATCTTTGCCGACTGGATTTTGAAGCACCCCGAGGCGCTGGAAGGCGCCGAGCCCCGTCTGCAGACGCTGTGGCTGTGGCACAGCGCCGAAGAATCGGAGCACCGCTGCACGGCCTTCGACATCTACCGGGCCGCTGGCGGTAACCCGGCCTGGCGCTTGCGCGTGTTCCGCGCCGTGACGGTGATCTTCCTGGCCGACCTGTTGCGCCAGACGGTGCGCAACCTGTGGCATGACGGCTGCCTTTTCAAGTGGCGCACCTGGCGCAGTGCCTCACAGTTGCTGTTCACGCGCAACGGCTTGCTGCGCGGCAACCTGGCGCTGTGGCGCGACTACCTGCGTGCCGACTTCCACCCCAGCCAGCATGACGCCGAGCGGTCGCAGCAATGGTTGCTGGACAACCGCACGCGGTTCACGGTAGTCGGGCAACAGGCCTGAACGCCACGACGACATGACGCGCCGACGCTGGGCCCAGGCCGGGGCTGCGATCCTGGTCGTCCTGCTTGCAGGCGCAGCCGCAGGGTGGGCAATGGGCCTGCGCTCGGCCCGGCACGCCCGCGCCGAGCGCGTGGTGTGCACGCCGACACCGCAGCCGGCGGCCAGCCCCCATCCCGGCATGGCATGGGTGCCGGCAGGTCATTTCGACATCGGCGACACGGTCTACCCGGAAGAGTTGCCACTGCGCCCCAGGCGTGTGGACGGCTTCTGGATGGATCGAACCGAGGTGACCAACGACGAGTTCAGCGCCTTCGTGCAGGCAACCCACTACGTGACCGTGGCCGAGCGCCCGGTCGACACCGTGCAGAACCCCGGCCTGCCAGCGGCCCTGCAGCAAGCGGGCGCTGTCGTGTTTGTGATGCCGGGCGACGCGCGGGGCCGCGGCAATGTCACCGGGTGGTGGCGCTACACGCCGGGCGCGAACTGGCGCCATCCCGGCGGGCCGGACACGGGCATCGAAGGGCATGGCAGCTTCCCCGTGGTGGCCGTGACGCTGGACGACGCCCAGGCCTACGCGCGCTGGAAGGGCCGGGCCTTGCCCACCGAGGCGCAATGGGAATGGGCCGCCCGCGCGGCGCGGCCCGAGCCAGCGCCGACACACGAGCAGCCCAAGGACGCGAATTCGTGGCAGGGCCTGTTCCCGGTGATGAATTCCGGTGAGGACGGTTTCATCGGGCTGGCCCCGGTTGGCTGCTATGCGCCGAACGCGCTGGGCCTGCACGACATGATCGGCAATGTCTGGGAGCTGACCGCCGACGCATGGACGCCCCACCATGGCGACGCCGCCGCGCCGCCCCCTGACCCGGTCCCGGCAGTGATGCGCGCCGCCGCAGCGGCACAGCAGGTCATCAAGGGCGGCTCCTTCCTGTGCGCGCCAAGCTATTGCATGCGCTACCGGGCCGGCGCGCGTCAACCGCAAGACCGTGATCTGGCGGCAAGCCACCTGGGCTTTCGAACCATCCTCGCCGCACCCGGACCATGACATCTGTCATCCGACGCTCCGGTTCCCCTCGGCCGCAGGTCTGGCGGCGTTGGCTGGTCGCCGTGCTGGTGCTGGTCTTGCTGGCGCTTGCGGGGCTGTTCAGCCAGCGCGACAAGCTCATGGCCGGCGCGCAGGCCTACCTCTATGGATACCCGCTGGTGATCATGGACGTCACGCGCACCCAGGCGGCCTTGAGCGTCGGCCCCGAGAACGAATTGCGCCGGGTGCGCCAGTTCCCCGACGCCCGCTTCAAAGGTGTGGTGCGGCCCAACGTTGACACCCTGTACACCACGGCCTTCATCGACATGGCCCGCGGCCCGTGGGTGTTCGAGATGGCGCCCAACGCGCAGCGCTACGAAGTCATGCCCTTCATGGACGCCTGGACCAACGTGTTCGCTGCGCCCGGCACGCGGGTCGGCGGCACGCGAGGCGGCCAGTACCTGCTGGCGGGGCCCACCTGGCAGGGCACGGTGCCGCAGGGCATGAGTTTGTTGCGATCGCCGACGCGCATCGTCTGGCTGATCGGCCGCACCCAGACCAACGGGGTGGCCGACTACCCGCTGGTGCACCGCCTGCAAGACGGTGTGCGCTTGCGGCCGCTGGCCGCAATGCAGGCCGCAACGCAGGTTGTAACGCAGGTCGCAACCCAGTCTGCTGAGCCTGCCCGGGCGGCCAGCGTCGAGGCAGCACAGCCGCCGCTCCAGCAGATGCAAGCCATGCGCACTGAGGCCTTCTTCACCCGGCTGGCCGCGCTGATGGTGGACAACCCGCCTGCCGCTGCGGACGCACCCATGTTGGCAAGCCTGTCGGCACTCGGCATCGTGCCTGGCCAGCCGCTGCGCTGGGGCCGGATAGATCGCTGGTGCATCAGCCTGGGCCGCTGGGCTGCCGACTTCAAGGCAGGCCGCGAGCTGAAGAAGCCCCGCCAGCTGGTTCGGGGCTGGGCCACGCCGCCGGCCCATCTGGGCGCCTATGGCACGGACTACGCCACCCGCGCGGTGGTGGCGATGATCGGCCTGGGCGCCAATCTGCCGGCGGATGCGATCTACCCCAACGCGCAGGTCGATGCCCAGGGCACGCCGCTGCACGGCCAGCACCGCTACCGCCTGCACTTCAAGGCCGGCGAGTTGCCGCCGGTGAAGGCCTTCTGGTCGGTGACCGCCTATGGCGCCGACGACTACCTGATCGACAACCCCCTTCAGCGCCACGCGCTGGGTGACCGGGACGCGCTGCGCTTCAACGCCGACGGCTCGCTGGATCTCTGGATCCAGGCCGACCCGCCAGCGGCTGACAAGCAGAGCAACTGGCTGCCCGTCAAGGCCGCAGCGCCCTTCCTGCTGAACGCACGCCTGTACTGGCCCCTGGAAGCCGCGCTCAGCGGCGCCTGGGGCATGCCGGCCGTCGAGCGGCTCGACTGACAAGCTGGATCAAGAAAGTACGCAAAGCATGAGGCCGCTCAGCCCGACCGATTCGATGTTTCTCTGGATGGAAACGCGCAGCCAGCCCATGCATGTCGCCGGCTTGAACCTGTACACGCCGCCCCCGGGCGCAGGCCCGGACTACCTGCGCCGCTTGGTCGAGGGCTGGCGCCAACACCTGCAAGCCGTGCCGCCCTTCAACCAGCGCCCGGTGCTCAAGCTCGGCCGCTGGTACTGGGAGGAGGACCAGGACTTCGAACTCGACTACCACCTGCGCCATGTCGCGCTGCCCCAGCCCGGGCGCATCCGCGAGTTGCTGGCGATGGTGTCGCGGGTGCACGGCAACCTGCTCGACCGCAACCGCCCGCTGTGGGAGGCCTATGTCATCGAAGGCCTGCCCGGCGGGCGCTTCGCCACCTACACCAAGGTCCACCATGCGCTGGTCGACGGGGTCAGCGGCGCCAAGATGATGGCCGACGGCCTGAGCCGCAGCGCGGCTGAGATGAAGCCGCCGCTGTGGGCGCAGTCCTTTGGCAAGCGGGCGGCAGCCCCGGGCGGGACGATGGTCGACCGCCTGGTCAAGTCGGCGGTCGAGGCCGCCCGTGCCACGGGCGAGATCCTGCCCGGCGTGGGCAGCGGCTTGTGGGAACTGGTGCGCAGCAGCCAGGCCGCAGCCGGCGCCACCACGCCCTACGAAGCGCCGCCCACGCCCTTCAACACCGAGATCACGGGCTCGCGCCGGTTTGCGGCGCAGTCGTATTCGCTCGAGCGGCTGCGGCAGATCGGCAAGGCCAGCGGCGCCACGGTTAACGACGTCACGCTGGCCATTTGCGCCGGCGCGTTGCGCCGCCACCTGTTGTCGCAGAACGCGCTGCCCAAGACGCCGCTGACGGCGATGGTGCCGGTGTCCCTGCACGGCGATCCGAGCGCGGGTGACGAAGGCGGCAACCAGGTGGCGCTGCTGCTGGCCAACCTGGCCACCCACATCGCCGACCCTGTGAAGCGCCTGCAGCGCATCGTGGCCTCGACCACCGCAGCCAAGCAGCAGTTGTCGAAGATGTCGCGCCTGCAGAAGATCGCCCACGGCGCGGCGATGCTGGCGCCGGCCGGCGTGAGCCTGGTCACCGGGCATGCCCGGAAGCGGCCGGCCTTCAACCTGGTGATCTCGAATGTGCCCGGCCCGCGTGAGACGCTGTACCTGGACGGCGCGCGCCTGGACGAGGTCTACCCGGTGTCCATCCCCAGCCACTACCTGGTGCTGAACATCACCATCAGTGGCTACGGCGACCGCCTGGGTTTCGGCTACATCGCCTGCCGGCGCGCCGTGCCGGCGCTACAGCGCATGCTGGACTACACCGACGAAGCCATTGCCGAACTCGAGCTGGCGGTGTCCCAGGCCAGCCAGCCAGCGCCGGTCACGCGCGCTGGCCGCAGCCAGGTCGCGGCCGCCGCGCCAGGCGCAGCGCGCAAGCGCAGCCCACGGCCGGCTTCGGCCACTGTGGTGGCCAAGACAGCGCGGCGCAGCACCGCCGCCACCTGATCGAGCCCGCCATGCAACCCCAGACCGTTCAGCTGATTGCCGTCGTCGGCGTGTTGACCACCTTCGCCCTGGCAGAACTGCTGCAGGGCCGCTTCTTCGCCCGCGAAGCCACACGCCAGGACAACCGGCTCGACATCGCGGTGACCTTGCTGTTCCCGCTCATCAGCGGCTCGGTGCTCGCTGCCGCCGGCGCGCTGTGCGCATGGCTGATGCCGGCCCAGCGCGATGCGCTGGCGCACTGGCCCTGGTGGGGCATGCTGACCGTGCTGCTGGTGGCCGATGACTTCACGCAATATCTGTGGCACCGGCTGAGCCACACCTCGGTGCTGTGGCCGCTGCACCGCGCGCACCATTCAGCGGCCTACATGAGCGTGCGCATCGTCTACCGCAACAACGCCTTCTACTACGCGCTGATGCCCGGTCTGTGGCTGTCGGGTGTGCTGCTCTACCTGGGCTTCGGCTGGGTCTATGTGGCCTACAGCATCGTCAAGCTCACGGTCATCATCGGCGCGCACTCGTCGGTGCGCTGGGACCAGTGGCTGTACCGGCACGCCGCCTTGCGCCCTTTGGCCTGGGTGCTGCAGCGTACGATCTCCACGCCGGCCACGCACTTTGCCCATCATGCGCTGGTGCAGGACGACGGTATCGGCCACTACACCGGCAACTACGGCAACCTACTTTTCATCTGGGATGCGCTGCTGGGCACGGCCCACATCACCCAACGCTACCCGCCTGATTTTGGCCTGGCCGATGACCGTGCGCAAGGATCGGAATCCTGGCTGGTGCAGTTCATCTATCCGCTGCTGCGTTCGCGCCGCCCCGGCACCGTGCTGGGCACGGGCGGCCATCGCCCGCCCGCGCCCTGACCTTCATCCGTCACTCCACTTGAACCATGGTCTACCCCGCGGGCGACCCCAGAAGGGACATGCCGGTACTGGGCATGACGGTCCTGCAAGGCCTGAAGAAGGACGGCGACATCTACGCCGGTGGAACGGTCCTGAAGGTGGCCGATGGCCGCACCGCCAAGGCCGAGCTGCGCTTGATCGACGGCGGCCAGCGGCTGGAGCTGACCGGGCGCGCGGGCCTGTTCAGCAAAAAGACGGTCTGGGCACGCGAGGATTAGGCGGCGCGCCTGCGTCGGGCCGCCAGGTCGGCCGCCTCAGGTGATTGCGCGCCTGGCAAAGGCCATCACGCCGGCGGCCACCTTGCCCAGCGCTGCGCCAGCAGCGCCAGCCCAAGGCGCGGGTCTCAAGGCTTGTAGTTCGACTTGAAATGCCTGTCGACATCGAACGCCGGGCCCAAGGCCGCACGCACCCTGCGCAGCAGCCGCGCCTCGGAGGGGCCCGGGTACTTGCGCATCACGCGGCAAAAGCACCTGCCAAGCAGGCCGTTCTTGGTGCGGACCAGGCGATCGGCCAGGCTCGCCCTGGGACGAACTCGGCCGCAGGGCTGCGGCTTTCGAGAGCTGGCAGTTCAAGCTGGGGTTGCGCGACTTGACACCCATCCGCACGAAATGGTTCGTCTACCCCTGACCGCATTGTTGCGGGCAAGCCCTTGAGCCGGCAGCCCGCAGCGGGGCCGCCGGGCTCAACCCGCTTCTTGCAAGCGCCGATAAATGGTGTTGCGGCTGATGCCCAGCTGGCGCGCCGCCGCCGAAACATTGCCGTCAAAGGCGGCCAAGGCGCCCTTGATGGCCTGGCGCTCAAGCTCACGCATCTTGCCCGCTGGCGCCTCCCGCTCCACCAGCGGGCGCGCCGCTGCGGCATCCAGCACCGGGCTGGCCGGGGGCCAGCGACCGGTCGGCTCGCGCGCTCCGCATTCGAAACATGCCATGACCTGCAAGCCGACATGGGTCATCATCTCGACCTGATCAGCGCGCGCCCCGCTGGCACGGCCGAACAGTGCCTGCATGCGACGATCGAACAGATCTGAAAAGGGTCGTCCCAGCAGATCGTGCCGGGTCAGACACAGCAGCCGCGCAGCCACCCGATTGGCGCCGCAGATGTGGCCGTCAGTGTCGACTTCGAGCAGCCCCTCCAGCGGTGTGCCCAGGTACTCACCGCGCGGGTGGAAGCGCACCACCACCCGGTCTGGCCCGGGCTGGAACAGGCTGTTTTCCACCGCCGCAGCCGCATCCACCACCAGCGAATAGATGTCGAATGACGGCACCTTGTCATAGGCGGTGATATCGAGCGCGCCCAGGCGCTGGCCGCTGGGCGAATCGACCGGCGCGGCGACACAGAAAAATGGCCGCACATTTGAAAAAAAGTGCGCGTCGCGCCCTACCAGATAGGGCAGCCCCTCGGCAATCGAGATGGCCGGCGCGCTGGTGCCCACGCAGCGCTCGGCCACATTGACACCCTTGCGGCTGACCGTCAGCAGCGCTGACGGGGTGGCCGACTCCTGGCAGGCGCGGTCGATCACCACCCCGCGCTGGTTGAACAGCAGCACCACGCAGCCGGTGCCGCGCAGCGCGTGGGCCAGGCGTTCGACCTCGGGCCTGGCACGCCGCACCAGCGGGCCGTGCACATCGTCGAGCTCGGCCAGCATCGAGCGCGAGACCAACTCGAAGCTGACGCGCTCATGCTCGCGCATACCCGCATCGCGGCAGCGCTGCCAGGACCGCAAAAGGGGCGACTCGTCATCCCGCGGCTGGATCCACGGCGTAACCCGGTAGTGGCTGCGCACGGCTTGCAATCGGGTCTGGAGTTCGATCGAAGGGTTCATCTCGATAAGCAAGTTCGGCCCGTGTGTACCACGCTGCAACAGCTGGGATTGTGGCGAATGGATCATGGCCGGCATGACACCCGGAAGACAGGCGCCTGAAACCCTGCACGGCCCGCACAGTGCCGAGCCCGGCTGCGATAGATGCCGATGTGTCAGTCAAACCGCCTCGGCGCGGGCCTGGCTTTCTGCCGCCCACGCTCCTAGGGGTTACACCGCTCCGGCTACAGACCCGCCCTCAGTAGAGTAAGGTGCCTCGGCGTACAAAAGGTTCGGGCATGCGCCGCTGCCCTGAAACGTCCCGAAGACCCACTGGAGACAACCGAATGATTTTGCCCCGCTCGATTTCGTGGCGCACATGGATGGCAGGCGCTGCCACGGTGCTGCTGGGCGCATGCGCCCAAAACCCCGCCGGCATGTCCGCATCGGCAGGCGCCGGCGGTTCAGAGGTGCTGACCTATGGCATGGGCCAGCAATTGCAAAACTATTCGGCACTCGACCAGATCAATCGGTCGACGGTCAAGAACCTGGTGCCCGTGTGGAACCTGAGTCTCGACAACTCGGCCAATATGTCGACGCAGCCGCTGGTCAAAGACGGCGTGATGTATGTCGTCACGCACAACTCCACCGCCGCCATCGACGCCGTCTCGGGCCGCCAGATGTGGAAGACGTCGATCGACCTGCCGGCCGACGTGGGCGCGATGATCTGTTGCGGCATCCACGCCCGCGGTTTGGCGCTGAAAGACGGCGTGATCTACCGACCCACGCTCGACGCCCACCTCGAGGCCCTGAGCGCCACCGACGGCAAGGTGCTGTGGCGCACCAAGGTCGCCGACTACAAGCTGGGCTTTTCGATCACCGGCGCGCCGCTGGTGGTGGGCAATGTCGTGATGACCGGCATCTCCGGCGGCGAGTACAACACCCGCGGCTTCATTCGAGGCCATGACCTGAAGACCGGCGCCGTGCTCTGGACGCGCTACACGACCACCGCGCCCGGCGAGAAGGGCTTCGAGACCTGGAACGGCATGCCGAACTGGCAGACCGGTGGCGGCACCACCTGGATCACCGGCTCCTACGATGCTGACCTCGACCTCGTCTACTGGGGCACTGGCAACGGCGCGCCGTGGAACCCGCAGACCCGCGCCAAAGGCGGTGACTCGCTCTACATCTGCTCGGTGCTGGCGCTTCGCCCGTCATCTGGTGAAATGGTCTGGACCTACCAGTTCTCGCCGGCCGATCACTACGACTACGACGCTGTCAACGAAATGGTGCTGGC
>JANNZD010000113.1:0-1822 GCA_031410435.1 Betaproteobacteria bacterium
GTTCGTCCGTCCAGACTCGTCTCTGTTGCTCTGATCCTCACCTCGCGGTGGACAGCCGTTGGCTGCTACGCTGCCTTATGCAGTCCGGACCTTCCTCCAGGGCCACCTTTCGATGCTTGCCCCGGCGGCGGTCTGGCCCACTTCACCATGCGATTATCGCGGCTTGCCGCCGGCAAGCCTTGTCAGCCTTGTCCCGACCCTACACACCAGGAGCCCCACGATGAAAGCCGAGAACATCCTCGCCACCATTGGCAACACGCCGCATGTGCGCATGCAGCGCCTGTTCGGCCCGGCCGAGGTCTGGATCAAGAGCGAACGCAGCAACCCCGGCGGGTCGATCAAGGACCGCATCGCGCTGTCGATGGTCGAAGACGCCGAGCGCCGTGGCCGGCTGCAGCCGGGCGGCACCATCATCGAGCCGACCTCGGGCAACACCGGCATCGGCCTGGCCATGGTGGCGGCGGTGAAGGGCTACAAGCTGGTGCTGGTGATGCCCGACAGCATGAGCATCGAGCGCCGCCGCCTGATGCTGGCCTATGGCGCCAGCTTCGACCTGACGCCGCGTGAAAAGGGCATGAAGGGCGCGATCGCCCGGGCCCAAGAGCTGGTGGCGGCCACGCCGGGCGCCTGGATGCCCGGGCAGTTTGACAACCCGTCCAATATTGCGGCCCATGTCAACACCACCGCGCAGGAGATCCTGCGCGACTTTCCGGACGGCCTGGACGCCTTGATCACCGGCGTGGGCACCGGCGGCCACCTCACCGGCTGTGCCCAGGTGCTCAAGCAGGCCTGGCCGGCGCTGCAGGTGTTTGCGGTGGAGCCCTCCGCGTCGCCAGTGATCAGCGGCGGCGCGCCCAGCCCGCACCCGATCCAGGGCATAGGCGCGGGCTTCATCCCCGACAACCTGCACACCGGCCTGCTCGACGGCGTGATCCAGGTCGACGCCGAGGCCGCGCGCGAGATGGCCCGGCGCTGCGCCCGCGAAGAGGGCATGCTGGTGGGCATCTCCAGCGGCGCGACACTGGCCGCGATCGCCCAGCAGTTGCCCAAGCTGGCCGACGGCGCCCGGGTGCTGGGTTTTAACTACGACACAGGCGAGCGCTACCTGTCGATTGAAGGCTTTCTGCCGGCCTGAGCGCGGCGCCTGAAAACTGACAAGTCATCGTAGAAGCCTGACGCCTGGTTGGCCGGCCACCAGCCCGGCACGCCCAGCACCGGCAGCGGCGCAAAGGGCTTGGCGGCCCAGCCGGCGGCGTCCAGCGCCAGCGGGTCGGCCAGCAGCACCTGGGCAGTCAAGGTCTTGCGCGGCACGGTCGCCAGTTTCTCGAGCAGGGCATGGCCGACGCTCGTCAAGCGCGACTCGGCCCAAAGCGCACGGTGGGTGATGAACAAGGCCTGCCAGTCACGCTGGCGCAGCGCCGCCAGCAGCGCCGGCGGCGCCTGCAGCAGGGCGCCACTTTCGTCGAACAGGGTCAGCGCATCGCGCACCGGGCCACACACCGCGCCCACGCCGCGCTGCGCGATCTCGGCCGCCTGCAAGGCATTCAGCCGGCGCTTGAGCGCGGGCTGCGCCAGCCAGACCAGGCCATTGAAGAAGTCATGCAGGTTGTCGCGGGTGGGCACCACGCCACTGCGCTGGATGAAGGCTTCGTAGGCCTCACCCGGCGGCAGGGCGGGCTGGGCCACGAAGCGCGGGGCGCTACTGGCATCGGCACGCGCCGATAGGTTCGCCATCAGGGCTGCTGACACAGGGCTGCCGGCTCGCCAGGCAGCCAGCGCGCCATCCAACCCAGGTCGCAGATAAGCGAGCCAGGGTTGCAGC
>JANNZD010000114.1:0-11220 GCA_031410435.1 Betaproteobacteria bacterium
GCGCAGGATCTCCTGGATGTCGTCGAGCGACAGCATCTGCCCGCCCACCACCCGGCTGGGGTTGTAGCGGGTGATCAGCAGGTGCTCCTTGATCGGCTCACGGCCCTCGATGGCGCGCTTGGTCTTGCTTGAGAGCATGCCCAGGATGCGGTCGGAATCGCGCACCGACGAGACCTCGGGGTTGGTGACCACCAGGGCCTCGTCGGCAAAGTGCATGGCCATCAGCGCACCGGTCTCGATGCCGGCGGGCGAATCGCAGACGATGTACTCGAAACCCATGTCGGCCAGCTCCCTGAGCACCCGCTCGACACCGTCCTGGCTCAGCGCGTCCTTGTCACGGGTCTGGCTGGCGGCCAGCACATACAGGTTGTCGCACTGCTTGTCCTTGATCAGCGCCTGGGTCAGCTTGGCCTCGTTGTGGATCACGTTGATCAGGTCGTAGACCACCCGCCGCTCGCAACCCATGATCAGGTCGAGGTTGCGCAGGCCGACGTCGAAGTCGATCACCGCGGTCTTGTGGCCGCGCAATGCCAGGCCGGCTGAAAAACTGGCGCTGGTGGTGGTCTTGCCCACCCCGCCCTTGCCGGAGGTGACAACGATGATCTTGGCCATCGAGTTCGCTTTCTTTGGGTTGCTGTGGTGTGCCGGGCCAGCCGCGGCTTGCGGGTAGTGGCGCTTCTTGCTGGTCGTCTTCATGGCGGCGTCAGGACCCCAAGGGCTCGACGATGATTTTTTCGCCGTCCAGCCGCACCTGGGCGGCCTGGCCCAGCACGGCGGCAGGCAGCGGGGTTTCAGTGGTGCGGTAAATGCCGGCGATCGACACCAGCTGCGGCTCGAGGCAGGTGCAGAAGATGCGTGCACCGGTATTGCCCCGGGCACCGGCAATGGCCCGGCCGCGCAAGGGTGCATAGACATGGATGTTGCCGTCGGCGATCACCTCGGCGCCAAAGCTGACCACCGCCAGCACCACCAGATCGCAACCCCGCGCATACACCCGCTGGCCCGAACGCAAAGGCTTGTCCACCACCATCGTCGGCACGCTGGCACCCGGTACTTCGCGCACCACCTCCACCTCGCGCACCACCTCCACCTCGCGCACCACGGGGTCGGCCGGGGCGGCGCCGGGGCGGGTGGCGGGCGGCGCGGCGTCCAGAGCCTCGGCCAGGCCGGCGGCGCGCGCCGCCGCCATCTGCGCCGCATTGCCGCCCTGCACCGCGATCGGCTGCATCCGGTGGCGCCGCAGATGGGGCAGCAAGGCGCTGAAATCGGGCAGGTCCGCGCTGTCGCGCAAGGGGCTGAGATCGAGCACCACCGGGTCGCCGTCGAACAGCTTGGGGCTGGCAGCAAAGCGCAGGTCCAGCGCGGCCACCAGCAAGCCCAGATCGGCCGACTGCAGCCGCAGCGCAGTCAGCGTCCAGGCGGTGCTCTTCAGATCAAACACGGGTTTGGCCGGGGCGGCAGCGGACATGGGGGCAGCAGGCAGGGGCGGACAAGTGGGGACGGGCAGCGGGCGCCAGCGGGGCTGGCCCGTGCGGGCGTGGGGGCAGGTGCCCTGCGGCAAGGCCGCAGCATGAAAACGGGCTGTCGCGGCGGACGGCCGGGCTCAGCAAGTCCGCATCCCGACGCATCGCGCAGTGTATCTGGCCGGGCAGCCGGGCCCGGCACGGGCTGGTCAGCCACTGGCCGCAAGACATCCCGGCGGACATCGCCTAGGCTGTGCGGCCTCAAGCCTTTCCGTTCAGGAGCCCGCATGGTCACGCCCTCGCCGTCCCCCAACCGCCCCCCTCTGCGCATCGGGGGCGCATCCGGTTTCTGGGGCGACAGCAGCGTGGGTGCACCCCAACTGGTGGCCAGCGGCCAGATCGATGTGCTGGTCTTCGACTACCTGGCCGAAACCACCATGGCCATCCTGGTGGCGGCCCAGCGCAAGAACCCCGAGGCCGGCTACGCCACCGATTTCGTCGACAGCGCGATGCGCGCGGTGCTGCCCGAGGTGCTGCAGCGCGGCATCAAGGTGGTGAGCAACGCCGGCGGCGTGCACCCGCAGGCCTGTGCCCGGGCGCTGGCCGCGCTGGCCAGCGAGCTGGGCCTGGCGCTGCGCATTGCCGTGGTCGATGGCGACGATGTGCGCGATCAACTGCCGGCGCTGCGCGCGGCCGCGCCCGACGGCGTGCTGATCAACACCGTCAACGGCCAGCCCCTGCCCGACAAGCTGCTCAGCGCCAATGCCTACCTGGGTGCGCTGCCGGTGGCGCGGGCATTGGGCGCCGGCGCCGATGTGGTGATCACCGGCCGCTGCGTGGACAGCGCGGTGACCCTGGGGCCGCTGATCCACCATTTCGGCTGGGCCGCGGACGCCTACGACCAGCTCGCCGGTGGCAGCCTGGCCGGCCACATCATCGAGTGCGGCTGCCAGGCCACCGGCGGCCTGTTCACCGATTGGCACACGGTGCCCGATTGGGCCCATATCGGCTACCCCATCGTCACAGTGGCGGCGGACGGCAGCTTCACGGTCGGCAAGCCGCCCGGCACCGGCGGCCTGGTCAGCCCGGCCACGGTGGGCGAGCAGCTGCTCTACGAGATCGGCGACCCCGGCGCCTACCTGCTGCCGGACGTGAGCTGCGATTTCCGCCAGGTGCAGATGGTGCAGACCGGCCCGGACCAGGTGCGGGTCAGCGGCGCCCGTGGCGGCCCGCCGCCCGCCAGCCTGAAGGTCAGCGCCACGATGATGGCCGGCTGGCGCTGCAGCAGTAGCCTGGTGATCGTGGGCATGGACGCTGCCGCCAAGGCGCGCCGCACCGGCGAGGCCCTGCTCGAACGCACCCGCGAACTGATCCTGGCGCGCGGCTGGGGCGATTACAGCGCCACCCGCATCGACCTGATCGGCACCGAGAGCCTGTACGGCCCGCGCGCCAGCACCGCGCCGCTGCGCGAGGTGATGCTGCGCCTGTCGGTACGGCATGCCCAACGCGACGCCCTGGCCCTGTTTGCGCGCGAATTTGCCGCCCCGGGCACCAGCTGGTCGCCCGGCACCACCGGCGGTGGCGGTGGCCGGCCCACGCCCCAGGCCCTGATCGTGCCGGTGGCCTACCTGATCCCGCGCGCCAGCGTGGTGGCCCGGGTGCAGCTTTCCGGCCGGGGTGAGGCGCAAAGCTTCGAACTGCCCTTTGACCCGGCCGCCGCCGCCGGCCCGGCGCTGGCCCTGCCGCCCCCGCTTGCCCCGGCGCCGCCCACGGGCCCGACGCGCCAGGTGCCTTTGGTGGCCCTGGCCTGGGGCCGCAGCGGCGACAAGGGCGATCTGTCCAACATCGGCCTGATCGCCCGCCGCCCGGAGTGGCTGGCCACGCTCTGGGCCCAGGTCACGCCCGCAGCGGTGCTGGGCTGGCTCGGCCACCTGGTCAAGGGGCCGGTGGACCGCTACCACCTGCCCGGCCTGCACGCGATGAACCTGGTGCTGCACCAGGCCCTGGACGGCGGTGGCCCGGCGTCGCTGCGGCTCGACCCGCTGGGCAAGGGCATGGCGCAGATGCTGCTGGAGCTGCCGATCGAGGTGCCGGCAGACTGGCCGGTCTGAGCTCCAGGGCGGCGCTTGCAGCGGGCGTGGCGCACCTGCTTGATCTGCCGCAAGGTCGGGTTAGAGGGCGCCCTCGCCTGCCGGGTTTACCCCGCCCCGGCCAGCGGCAGCGGGTCGCTACATTGGTCGCTTCAAAAAAGTACGGTCGTGCTTTTATTGGCCCGCTGCTTTTGTCTATCCCCAATGATTCACCTGGAGAGCCCATGATCAAATTTCGTGCAGCCGTCATCTCGCTGCTGGGCGCTGCCCTGTTGGTGGCCTGCGGAGGCGGAGACGCCCCGATTCCCGGCACCGGCGCACCGGCTGGCGCCCCCACCACCAAGGGCAGCTTCACTGCGCTGGTGAGCTTTGGTGACAGCCTGAGCGACTTGGGCGCCTACGCCCCGGCCACCTCGTTCACCGGCAACGGCGCCGCGCCTTATTTCGGCGGCAAGTTCACCGCCAATGTGGACGGCAACCTGGGCAAGGTCTGGGTCGAGAATCTGGCGGCCACCCTGGGCCTGGTGGTGACACCCGCCGAGGTCGGCTTTGCCGGCAGCTCGGTCAAGTGCCCGGCCAAGCTGGTAAACCCCGCGCTGGCCGCCACCTGCACCGGCTATGGCCAGGGCGGCTCGCGCGTGACCGACATCAACGGTATCGGCCGCAACAACGGTGCCGGCGCCTTGACCGTGCCCATGGTCACCCAGGTGGCCAACCACCTGGCAGCCTTTGGCAGTTTCAAGGCCAGCGATCTGGTCATCGTCTGGGGTGGTAACAACGATGCCTTCACCCAGTTTGGCGCCTTCAGCGCTGCGGCCGGCGCGATCCAGGCCAATGCAGCCGCCGGCAAGATCACTGCTGACCAGGCCAACAAGCAGCTCTACGACGCCCAGACCACCGCCCAATACGCGATGAAGGCCGCCGCGCTGGAACTGGCGGCGCTGGTCAAGACCCAGGTGCTGGCCAAGGGTGCCAAGTACGTGGCGGTGATGAACCTGCCCGACTCCACCCTCACGCCCTTTGGCAGCACGCTGCCGGCCAACGCCAAGTCGGTGCTCAGTACCTTGGTGGACACCTTCAATCTCTGGCTACGCGACGGCCTGACCGACCAGGCCGTGCTGTGGGTAGACCAGAACACGCCGGGCAAGGATGTCTATGCCAATCCGTCCAAGTACGGCCTGGTCAACAACAGTGTGCCCACCTGCGACGCGGCCAAGATCTCGGCCCTGACCAGCGGCGCGGTGACCGACGGCTCGTCGCTGTTCTGCAATGCCACGCCAGGCGCAGGCTACAACGGCCTGCGCGCGGGCGCCGATATCAACACCTGGCAGTTTGCCGACGGGGTGCACCCCACCCCGGGCGGCCACAAGATCATCAGCGACTATGTCACCACGCAGCTCAGGGCCTCGGGCTGGCTGTGATCAGGGCGCAACGGAGAAAACCACCATGCACAACACCATCCGCAGCCTGACCCTGCTCGGCGCCGCCACCCTGTTGAGCGGCGGCGCGCTGGCCCAACTCAACACCGTCAAGTTCGGTGCCATCCTGTACCAGCCGCATGCCAAGACCACCGGCATCACCGGCCTGGGGGTGCCGCCTGGCGCCGACGCCAGCATCGACAGCGCCACCACCGTGCTGCTCACCTACGGGCGTGAAATTGCCCCCAATTTGGGCTTGGAACTGGTGCTTGGCCTGCCGCCCACCGTCAAGGCCCGGGCCAGCGGCACGGTGCCTTTCCTGGGTGAGGTGCTGAGCGCCAAGAACGTGGCGCCCACCCTGCTGCTCAACTACCACTTCGGCGCGGCCGGCAGCATGCTGCGGCCCTACCTGGGGCTGGGTGTGAACTACACCCGCTTCACCGACGCCGCCACGCCCTATGGCTGGCAGGTCCGTCTGTCGGACAGCTGGGGCCTGGCCGCGCAGGCCGGCCTGGATGTGTCGCTGGGCAAGCAATGGGGCCTGTTCGCCAGCGTCGGCGCGGCCCAGGTCAAGAGTGATCTGGTGGCGGTGGGGGCGTCGGTGCTGCGCTCGACCATCGACTTCAGGCCCATCACCTACGCGGCCGGGGTCAGCTACAAGTTCTGAGCCGCAGGCGGCACCGTGGGCGGGCGGGCGGGCCGGCCGGCAATGCGATGATGCGGCCTTGTCCTTTGATCGCCCAGCCCGATGAACCATCGCTCCCCTCGCCTGTCGCCCAATCTGTCGCCCAATCTGTCACTCAAGCCGGCGCTGGCCGGCTTGTCTGCCGCCGTCCTGTCAATGGCCCTGCTGCCGGCCGCCCAGGGCCAGGCGCCGGCTTCGGCGCCGCCGGCAGTCAGCACCACCGCCAGCCTGCCTGCAGCCGGGCTGGCGGTGGGCAGCACCGTCACCAGCAGCAGCGGTCTGGTATTCAAGCTGACCAAGGCCGGCAAGGGCGCCAGCCCGACCGCCAGCGATACCGTCAAGGTGCACTACCGTGGCACCCTGGCCGACGGCAAGGAGTTCGACAGCTCCTACAGCCGTGGTGCGCCCGCCGAGTTCCCGCTCAATCGGGTGATCAAGTGCTGGACCGAAGGGGTGCAGAAGCTGCAGGTCGGCGGCAGCGCCAAACTCACCTGCCCGCCCGCCATCGCCTATGGCGAGCGCGGCGCGGGCGGGGTGATTCCGCCCAATGCGACGCTGACCTTCGAGGTGGAACTGCTGGGCATCAACGGGCAATGAACGGGCAAAAAACGGGCATCAGCCCGGCGCCGCCTGCAGCGGCCTGACCTCGGCCACCAGGCGCATTGCCGCCACCTGCTCGCCCAGGCTCACATGCAGCGCGGCCAGCTGCCCGGCGCAGGGCGCGGCGTGCACATGCTCCATCTTCATGGCCTCCAGCGTGAGCAGAGGCTGGCCGGCCGCCACCGTGTCGCCCACGGCGGCCAGCAGCGCTACCACCCGGCCGTTCATGCTGGCGCGCAGTTTGCCGTCGCTGGCAGCGTCGCCGGCACGCGCGGCGGCGGCCTGGCTGAGGTCCCGCACGGTCCAGGCCCGGCCGGCAAAGTGCAGGTAGAGCGTGTCCGCATCGCGCCGCCAGACCACCGGCTCGGTCAGGCCGTCCACCCGAACCCAGGACACACCGGCTTGCTGGGCCAGCACTTGCAGTGCCAGGCCATCGGGAGAGGCGGCCGGCTGCCGGGCGTCCTGCGGCTGCAGCTGGGCCAGGTAGTGGCCCGGCGCCTGCTGCTGCAGCAGGCCCTGCCAGCGCATGCCGTCTAGCGCAAAGCGCTGCAGCATGGGCATGCGGTGGGCCAGGGCGGTGGCGCCCGTGCCCGGACCGGCGCTGTGGTGCAGCAGCAGCACGGCCAGCGCGGCGGCATGTTGGGTCAGGGTGAGGTCACCGCCCGGCCGCAGCGGCGCCAGCAGGTCGGCCCCATGCAGGTCGATGAAGGCCGTGGTGGCGCCGCCCTGGCCGAACAGCGGATGGGCCAGGCATTGCGACAGAAAGGCCTGGTTGGTGGCCACGCCCAGCGCCACCGCGTCATGCAGCCCGCGTTGCAGCTTGCGCAAGGCCTCGGCCCGGTTGGCACCATGCGCCACCAGCTTGGCAATCATCGAGTCGTAGTAAGGCGGGATCTCGTCGCCCGGGCGGAGCGCATGCTCCACCCGCAACTGGCCCGGGGCGTCGGGCATGGCCCAGGCAATCATCCGGCCGCTCTGGGGCATGAAGCCGGCCAATGCGTCTTCGGCGCACAAGCGCACTTCGATCGCATGGCCGACGAAGCGCACCGCAGGCTGGGCCAGCGGCAGGGGCTCGCCGGCGGCCACCCGCAATTGCCATTCCACCAGGTCGAGCCCGGTGATGGCCTCGGTCACCGGATGCTCGACCTGCAGCCTTGTGTTCATCTCCATGAAGAAGAAGTCACCCTGCGGGTCAAGCAGGAATTCCAGCGTGCCGGCGCCCTCGTAGCCGATGGCCAGGGCCGCCTGCACCGCCACCGCGCCCATGCGCGTGCGCAGGTCGGCGTCCACCGCCGGCGACGGCGCCTCTTCGATCAGTTTCTGGTGGCGCCGCTGCACCGAGCAATCGCGCTCGCCCATGTGGATGGCCTGGCCGTGGCGGTCGGCAAACACCTGGATCTCGATATGGCGCGGTGCGATCAGGGCCCGTTCCAGGATCACCGTGGCATCGCCGAAGGCACCCAGGGCCTCGCTCTGGGCGCTGCGCAGCGCATCGGCAAAGCCCGCGGCGCTGTCCACCCGGCGCATGCCGCGCCCGCCGCCGCCGGCGGTGGCCTTGATCATCACCGGCCAGCCCAGGGCCTGCGCCTCCTGCGCCAGGCGCTCGGCCGATTGGGCCGGCCCCTGGTAGCCCGGGATCACCGGCACACCGGCTGCTGCCATCAGGGCCTTGGCGCCGGCCTTGTCGCCCATGGCGGTGATGGCTGCGGGCGAGGGGCCGATGAAGACCAGCCCGGCATCCCGGCAGGCCTGCGCGAAGGCGGCGTTCTCGGCCAGAAAGCCATAGCCGGGATGCACCGCGTCGGCGCCGCTGCGGCGCGCCGCGCCGATCAGGGCCGGGATATGCAGATAGCTCTGGCGCGGCAACGGCTCGCCGATGCACACCGCCTGGTCGGCCTCCAGCACATGGCGGGCGCCGGCGTCGGCGCTGGAGTACACCGCCACCGTGCGGTAGCCCAGCGTGCGCGCGCTGCGCATCACCCGCAGCGCGATCTCGCCGCGGTTGGCGATCAGGATCTTGGTGAAGGGGGTGGCTGCGGCCATGGGGTCAGCGCCCGGTCGGGAAGGTGCCCATGAACTTGCACAGGATCTGCAGCATCACCTCGTCCGCGCCGCCGCCTATGCTGCTCAGGCGCCCGTCGCGCCAGATGCGGCTGACCGGGCTGTCCATCATGTAGCCCATGCCGCCCCAGAACTGCAGGCAGCCGTCGGCCACCTCGCGGATGGTGCGGCCGGCCTTGAGCTTGGCCATGGTGGCCAGCTGGGTGGCGTCCTGGCCACGCACCACCATCTCCACCCCGCGCCAGGCCAGGCTGCGCAGGGCCTCGACCTCGGTCTGCAGCTCGGCCAGCTTGTAGTGCACCCACTGGTTGTCGAGGATGCTGCGGCCGAAGGCCTGGCGTTCGCGGGTGTAGTCGATGGTGTGCCGGATGGCGCGCTGGGCCATCGCGCCGCAGTTCAATGCGCCCCACAGGCGCTCGATCTGGAACTGCTCCATCTGGTACATGAAGCCCATGCCCTCCTCGCCGATGCGAAAGCGTTGCGGCACCCGCACATCGTCGAAATGCAGCTGGGCGGTGTCGGACGAATCCATGCCCACCTTCTTGAGCTTGCGCGCCACGCTGACCCCGGGGGTCTTCATCGGCACCACGATCAGGCTCTTGTTCTTGTGGCCCGGGCTGGTGGCGCTGGCGTCGCCGGTGTTGGCCAGCACACAGCAGAAGTCGGCCTGGGTGCCGTTGGTGGTCCACATCTTGCCGCCGTTGATGAGGTAGTCGTCACCGTCCTTGCGGGCGCGGGTCTTGATGCTGGCCACGTCCGACCCCGAGCCGACCTCGCTGACACCCAGGCAGGCCACCATCTCTCCGGCGATGGCCGGCGCCAGGAATTCGGCCCGCAACGCCGCGCTGCCGTGGCGCGCCAGTGCCGGCGTGGCCATGTCGGTCTGCACCCCGATGGCCATCGGGATGCCACCGCAATGGATCTCGGCCAGGGTCTCGGCCAACACCGCGCTGTAGCTGAAGTCCAGCCCGGCACCGCCGTTCTCGACCGGCTTGTCCAGGCCCAGCAGCCCCAGCGCGCCCAGGCCCTTGAAGACCTGGTGGGCGGGGAAGATCTCGTCGGCCTCCCATTGGTCGACATAGGGGTTCACCTGTTCGGCGATGAAACGCTGGAGGGTCTTGCGCAGGGCGTCGTGTTCAGGGGTGAGCTGCATCAGCATGGCTGGCCTCGGGAATGGATTGAAGGGGGGTCAGGCGCGGGTGACGCCGAACTGCATGGGCTGGGGCGTGCGGGCATCGCCCTCGCGGCACACGGCCAGGCACAGGGCCAGCACCGCACGGGTGTCGCGCGGGTCGATCACGCCGTCGTCCAGGCCCAGCGCGCTGGTGGTGAACACGCTCATCTGGGCATCGAAGCGCTGCTGGATGCTTGCCTGCATGGCCTCGATCCGGGCGTGGTCAACCGCGCCCTTGCGCCGCATCGCGGCCTCGGTGACGATGGCCATGGTCTTGGCGGCCTGCTCGCCGCCCATCACGGCGGTCTTGGCATTCGGCCAGCTGAAGCAGAAGCGCGGGCTGAAACCCCGGCCGCACATGCCGTAGTTGCCGGCGCCGAAGCTGGCACCGCAGTACAGGGTGATCTGCGCCACCGTGGCGTTGGCCACCGCCTGGATCATGGCCGAGCCCTGCTTGACCATGCCGCGTTCCTCGTACTGCCGGCCGACCATGAAGCCGGTGGTGTTGTTCAGGTAGAGGATGGGCGTGCGGCTTTGGCAGCAGGCCTGGATGAAGTGGGTGGCCTTGGCCGCGCCGGCGTTGTCGATCGGACCGTTGTTGGTGATGATGCCCACCGCATGGCCCTCGATGCGGGCATGGCCGCAGACGGTGGCGCTGCCGTATCGCTCACCAAAGGGCAGGAAGGCCGAGTCGTCGACGATGCGGGCAATCACCTGGCGCATGTCGACCGGCCGCTTGTGGTCCATCGGCATGATGCCCAGCAGTTCCTGCGGGTCATGGCGCGGTGGCTTGAAGGCGGCGCCTCCGGCAGGCCCGCATGGCCAGTCGATCTGGCCCATCACCTCGCGCGCCAGGCGCAGCGCGTCGCGGTCGTCTTCGGCCAGGTAGTCGCCCAGGCCCGAGACCTGGGTATGCATCTCGGCCCCGCCCAGTTCTTCTTCGGTGGCCACCTCGCCGGTGGCGGCCATCAGCAAGGGCGGGCCGGCCAGGAAGGCGCGCGAGCGGCCGCGCACCATGATGATGTAGTCGCTCAAGCCGGTCTGGTAGGCGCCCCCGGCGGTGGACGAACCATGCGTGACGGTGACCACCGGCAGCCCCGCCGCCGACATGCGCGCCAGGTTGCGGAACAGGCTGCCGCCGCGGATGAAGCCCTCGACCCGGTACTTGAGCAGGTTGGCGCCGGCGCTCTCCACCAGCTGCAGATAGGGCAGTCGGTTTTCCAGCGCCAGCTCCTGGATGCGCAGGGCCTTGTCCAGGCCGCCGGCCTGCATCGCCCCGGCGTCTATGCCGGCGTCATTGGCCGTGACCATGCAGCGCACGCCGGCGACAAAGCCGATGCCGCCTATCACCCCGCCGCCGGGCACGGTCTTGTCCAGGTCCGGGGTGTCCAGGCCGTAGCCGGCCAGGGTGGCCAGCTCCAGCCAGGGCGCGCCGGGGTCGAGCAGCAGCGCCAGGCGCTCACGTGGCAACAGCTGGCCGCGCGCTTCAAAGCGCTTGCGTGACAGATTGCTGGTGGCCACCGCGCGCGCCTCTGCGCTGCGCAGCCTTTCGATCAGCGCCAGCATGCCGCTGCGGTTGCTGGCAAAGGCTTCGCTGCCGGGGGAGATGGTGGATTCGATGAAGGCCATGTGTCATATCCCCAGTTGGCGCGCGGCCAGGTCTTTCATGATTTCTTCTGATCCGCCGCCGATCATCATCACCTTGACCTCGCGGTAGATGCGTTCGCTC